>CAZZBQ010000043.1:0-1842 GCA_964652745.1 uncultured Gammaproteobacteria bacterium | reverse complement strand
AGTCTTTAGCAGAAATTTTATATGAATTAGAAGTTGATGAGGATAAGTTGGCTAATGCTGTCGCTTGGTTTCGCGTTAACCGCAAGCTAGTTGATAGATATAAAGAATATAGACGTTTAGCTCTATTTAAGCCTGGCACAGGCATGAACCGTTCTTATACGGCTATTGCCACGCCAACACTTGATCATTTTTCTCATGATTTAACTTTGCGCGCTAAAAATGGCAGCCTGGATCTTTGTGTTGGGCGCGATAAGGAGATTAAGGAAATTTTTGAAGCTTTTGTGGGCGGTCATAATGGGGTTTTACTAGTTGGTCCAGTTGGCGCTGGTAAGAGTGCGATTGTCGGTGGTTTAGCGCAGATGATGGTGGAAGAGAATGTGCCTGATTTTCTCAAAGATAAAAGATTAGTAGAAATAGATGTTTCTCGTCTAGTTAGCGGGGCCGATTCTTCGGTGGCACAGGAGCGTTTGCTTAGCTCTATTAATGAAGCTAATCGTTCGGGAAATATTATTTTGTATATTGATAATATTGAAAATTTAATTGGTATCAGTGCGGGTAGCGGCGAGAGCTTAGATTTATCGGAAGTTTTAGCAGAGTCAATTAGTCGTCGTCAGATTTTCTGTATTGCAGCAGCAGCGACGGAAAATTATTCTCGTTATATTGAAAATAAATCTCTAGGTAATGTCATGACAACAGTTGGCATTGATGAGCCTGGTAGTAACGAAGCGATTCGTATTTTAGAAAGCCGGGTTGGTTTTTTGGAAGCAAAATATGATGTTTATATAGTTTATAGCGCTTTAGAGCAGGCTGTAAAAATGTCTTCTCGTTATCTGCAGGATAAATCCTTACCTAAAAAAGCCATTGATTTGTTAGAAAAAGCGGCGATGATGGCTGCTCGAAATAGTAAAAATAATCCTGATAAACCCTTCTGTTCCCATGAAGATGTGGCGGCGGCGATTGAGGATATGACTGGCATCCCAGCTACTAAAGTAGGGGTAGAGGAGAGTAGTAAGCTTTTGCATTTAGAAGCAGAAATTCAGAAACGCTTAGTTGGTCAAGAGGAGGCGGTTAAGGCGGTTTCAGCCAGTTTGCGCCGAGCGCGGGCGGCTTTAAAAGATAGTCGCCGTCCTATTGCTAGTTTCTTATTTCTTGGACCCACTGGTGTTGGTAAAACAGAATTAGCTAAAGCAGTATCGCAAATATATTTTGGAAGCGAGGATTATATGATACGTCTTGATATGAGTGAATATCAGCATCAAGATAGTATTAAAAAGATGATTGGTGATGTTGACGGTACTTTAGGTTATTTAACCGAGGCGGTCCGCAAAAAACCATTCTCCTTAATTTTGTTAGATGAAATTGAAAAAGCTGATCCTAATATTTTAAATTTATTTTTACAGCTTTTAGATGATGGCCGCTTAACGGATGGGCAAGGAAGAACCATTAGTTTCTCTGAATCTATAATTATTGCTACTTCTAACATCGGCGCTATTCTAATTCAGGATAAGATTAAGGAAAAGGCGACCTTGGCAGAAATTAAACAGGAGTTAATTGATAACCAGCTGCGCGAGCATATGCGCCCGGAACTTATTAATCGTTTTGATGGCATTATTGTTTTTCGTCCGTTGCAAGAAAATGACATTTTTAAGATTACTACTTTAATGCTTAAAAAGATTAAAAAGAATCTTGAGGATAAAGGAATTGGCTTAAAGGCTGATAAGGATGGTGTTATGATTTTGGCGCGCGCCGGTCATGATCCTAAATTTGGTGCTCGTCCTTTGCGTCGCTTACTACAAGAAAGGGTAGAGGATATTATTGCTAATAAAATTTTAGCTGGCGAAC
>CAZZBQ010000042.1:0-2304 GCA_964652745.1 uncultured Gammaproteobacteria bacterium | reverse complement strand
GTATTGCCGTTTATCAGGCGCACACTGCAATTAAAGCTGAAATTGAAACTAGCGGTAGCTTGCCTGTACCGATGCATTTGCGTAATGCACCTACTAAGTTAATGAAGAATTTAGGATACTCCGAGGGTTATAAATATACGCCTTTAGAAGATGATTCCAAACAAGAATATCTACCAGCTAAATTACGTGGTCGCAAATTTCTAACTAATAAATAATTACGCTAGTTTTTTTAAGGCTAGCTTATAGCCGCGTCCGGGGAAAGTGTGAATTAATTCTGGTTCATTTTTATTTTTAATTTTTTTTCTGAGACTGGCAATGTGGGTTTCAATTGAATTAGAAAAGGGGTCAGCTTCGTAGTTCCAAACATTTTCTAAAATTTCACCCCTAGTTACTACATCGCCGCAATGTTTAAATAAATATTGTAGCAAACAAGCCTCGCGCTTGGTTAAATAAATAAATTTTTGTCCGCGTTTACATATTCCGGACCCTGGGTTAAAGCGCAGGTTGCCAATTTGTAAACTTTCTTGTTCAATTTTAACGGGGCGTCGCAACAAGGCTTTAATTCTTAAAATTAATTCTTCTAGTAAGAAGGGTTTAGTTAAATAATCGTCCGCTCCTAAGCTAAAAGCCTCCTCTTTGCTGGTAATTTCTGATTTTACAGTAAGCATAATAACTGGCAAATGTGGTTTTTCTCGTCGTATTTCTTGCAACACTTCATTGCCATTTAATTTTGGTAGGGAATAATCTAAAATTACTAAAGCATAACCTCCGGTTTTAGCCATGAAGGCGCCGCGTTCACCATCGCTTGCAATTTCTACTAAGAATGATTCTAAAGATAATCCCTTGCTAATTAAGTTTGCCACGTTAAGGTCGTCTTCTATTATGAGTATTTTCATAATGGTGGTTATTAGTTTATAAATTATAAATTTATTTTAGCAAAGAGACCCTGAACAAAAATTAAGCTTTAGCTGATTGAAAAATAAACAGAAAAAAATGGAGTCTTGATTTGCGGAAAATAGAAAAAAATAGTAAAATGATATTAGACTAATTAAATCTTATTTCAGTATCAATAATTTTGTCACATAATTTATTTTTTAAAGTTATGAAAAGAACAAAGCACGAGTTCGTTGCCGAATTTGTTTCTAGCGAGAAAAAAGAGTTCAAATGGAGTTTGGGCAAACTGCTCGCTTCTTCTTTGTCTGGGTTTATTGCTGGTATCGTTATTTCCAGTCTTTTCTTCTACACTTTATTTGACTTAACCTGGAAGGCCAAGAATGTCATCATGCCAGAATAAGACCTTTTTGGTTTTTTGACTTGGTATTGACAGGAATTTGTTTATTAGTTATACTTTTTCAGTAGCTAATCGTGAAAACGCGGCTCTTAGTCGCGTTTTGTGTTGGTCTTAATTGTTTAATTGTAACGTATATAATATGGAAATCAGAAATATTGCTATCATTGCTCACGTTGATCATGGCAAAACGACTTTAACCGATGCGCTTTTGCGCCAAACTGGAATGGTTGATGATAGTATCAGTATGGATAGCAATTCTTTGGAGCAAGAAAGAGGAATTACTATCTATGCTAAAAATGCTAGTCTTTTTTATAAAGATAGTAAAATTAATATTGTGGATACACCAGGGCACGCCGACTTCAGTTCTGAGGTTGAGCGCGTTTTGCGTTCTATTGATTCGGTTTTATTAGTAGTTGATGCTCAAGAGGGACCAATGCCACAAACTAAGTTTGTTTTAAAGAAATCTTTGGAGCTCGGTTTAAAGCCAATTGTTGTTATTAATAAAGTTGATAAGCCAGCGGCTCGTCCTGCTTTGGTTTCGGAAATGGTTTACGAGTTATTTTTAGATTTAGGCGCAAATGATGAACAACTTAATTTTCCTGTTGTTTATGCAGTTGGTAAGACTGGACATTCTGGTTTAGAGTTGGAAAATTTAGCTGATAATTTAAATCCGCTTTTAGATACAATCATGAATCATGTGCCAGCCGCCTCCAGTCAGAAGATGAATGACGCTGCTTTATTAGCCCAGCCCTTTAATTTGGCTTATGATAACTTTTTAGGTCGTTGCGCCGTGGCTCGTATTTACAGTAGTCAGATAAAAAGTGGTCAAGCAGTTATTATAAAAAATTTAGAAGGGGTTAGCCGACCAGGAAAAGTTTCTAAGCTTTTTACTTTTAAAGGCTTGTTGCGCCAAGAAGTAGCCGAGGCGACGGCTGGTGATATCATTTTAATTGCTGGTTTGTCTGATATTTATATTGGTGAAACTATTTGTGAAAATAACGAGCAAGAAGCTT
>CAZZBQ010000041.1:0-2319 GCA_964652745.1 uncultured Gammaproteobacteria bacterium | reverse complement strand
AAGCTTCTTGCTCGTTATTTTCACAAATAGTTTCACCAATATAAATATCAGACAAGCCAGCAATTAAAACAATATCGCCAGCCGTCGCCTCAGCTACTTCTTGACGTAGTAAGCCCTTAAAAGTAAAAAGCTTGGAAACTTTTCCTGGTCGGCTGACCCCCTCTAAATTTTTTATAATAACCGCTTGACCACTTTTTATCTTGTTACTATAAATACGCGCAACAGCACAACGACCCAGAAAGTTATCATAAGCTAAATTAAAGGGCTGTGCCAATAAGTCAGCATCATTCATTTGTTGGCTAGAAGCAGCTGGTACATGACTAATAATCATATCCAGTAGAGGATTTAAGTTATCAACCAAATTTTCTAGCTCTAAGCCAGAATGCCCGGTCTTACCAATCGCATAAACAACAGGAAAATCAAGCTGTTCATCGTTAGCCCCTAAATCTAAAAATAACTCATAAACCATTTCTAAAACTAAAGCAGGGCGAGCCGCCGGCTTATCAACCTTATTAATTACGACAATTGGTTTTAGACCAAGTTCTAATGACTTTTTAAGAACAAATTTGGTCTGCGGCATTGGTCCCTCCTGAGCATCAACTACTAACAAAACCGAATCAATAGAACGCAAAACGCGCTCAACTTCAGAACTGAAATCAGCGTGCCCCGGTGTATCGACAATATTAATTTTACTATCTTTGTAAAAAAGACTGGCATTCTTAGCATAAATAGTAATTCCTCTTTCTTGCTCCAAAGAATTACTATCCATGCTAATACTATCATCAACCATTCCAGTTTGACGTAAAAGCGCATCGGTTAAAGTCGTTTTCCCATGATCAACGTGAGCAATGATAGCGATATTTCTGATTTCCATATTATATGCATTACAATTAAACAATTAAAGCCAACATAAAACGCGACCAAGAGCCGCGTTTTCACGATTAGCTACCAAAAAAGTATAACTAATAAACAAATTATTGTCAACACCAAGTCAAAAAACCAAAAAAAACCTTACTCTGGAATAACAACATTCTTCGCCTTCCAAGTTAAATCAAATAAAGTATAAAAAAGAGAATACTAGAAATAACAATGCCAGCAATAAACCCAGACAAAGAAGAAGCAATTAATTTGCCTAAACCCCATTTGAACTATTTTCTCTCGCCAAATACGAATTCGGCAACAAACTCATGCTTTATTCTTTTCATAATTTTAAAAAATAAATTATGTAACAGAATCAATAATTTTTAAATAAAATTTACTTCAAACAAGGCATGATAAATCTAATATAAATTTACTATTTTTTCCTATTTTCCGCAAACTATAAAATAGTATTTTTTGTTTATTTTTTAATCAACTAACGCTTAATTTTTGTTCAGCGCCTCTTTGTTAAAATAAACTTATAATTTATAAATTAATAAATACCACTATGAAGATACTTATAATAGACGACGACCTTAACGTGGCTAATTTAATAAGCAAAGGCTTATCTCTAGAATCATTCTTAGTAGAAATTGCGCCCGATGGTGAACGTGGCGCCTTTATGGCCAAAACTGGTGGCTATGCTTTAATAATTTTAGATTTTTCTCTGCCTAAATTAAATGGTAGCGAAGTATTGCAAGAAGTACGACGAGAAAAACCACATTTACCAATTATTATGCTGACCGTAAAGTCAGAAATCACTAGCAAAAAAGAAGCTTTTGACTTAGGGGCGGATGATTATCTGACTAAACCATTCTTGCTAGAAGAGCTTATTTTAAGAATTAAAGCCTTATTGCGACGCCCAGCTAAAATTGAACAAGAAAATTTACAAATTAGCAATTTACGCTTTAACCCTGAATCAGGGATTTGCAAGCGCGGTCAAAAATCAATTTATTTAACCAAACGAGAGGCTTGCTTACTACAATATTTATTTAAACATTGCGGTGACGTAGTAACCAGGGGTGAAATTTTGGAAAATGTTTGGAATTATGAAGCTGATCCTTTTTCTAACTCAATTGAAACTCATATTGCCAGCCTGAGAAAAAAAATAAAAAATAAAAATGAGCCAGAATTAATTCACACCTTTCCGGGACGCGGCTATAAATTAGCCTTAAAAAAATTAGCGTAACTATTTAGTTAAAAATTTACGACCACGTAATTTAGCTGGTAGATACTCTTGTTTAGAATCATCTTCCAAAGGCGTATATTTGTAACCCTTGGAGTATCCTAAATTCTTCATTAATTTAGTAGGAGCATTACGCAAGTGCATCGGCACCGGCAAGCTGCCGCTAGTTTCAATTTCAGCTTTAATTGCAGTGTGCGCCTGATAAACGGCAATAC
>CAZZBQ010000040.1:0-3043 GCA_964652745.1 uncultured Gammaproteobacteria bacterium | reverse complement strand
AGTAAAGCTACTAAGAAGCCATAAATATTAAAGCCACCGACGCCGCCCTGACCAAGTAAGCTCATGACCCAGCCACCAATCACTGCGCCGATAATACCAACTACAATGTTTAAAACAATACCTTGCTGACCATCAGTTTTCATAATTAAAGAAGCAATCCAGCCAACTAGCCCACCAAAGATTACCCAAAGAAGTATTCCCATATATTTTTTATTAAAATTAATAAATTACTTAGTGTCCTCGTTTAATTTAGTAGCTGCCTCATGGGTGGATACGGTTTTACTCATGAAAAATACTTTAACAATACCCCAGGCAATCAGACTGTATACCGCCATTGCTAAAAGCGTGGTCCATTCAAAAACACTACCCTCTACCCTTGAAACTCTAAAGACATTCAGAAAAGGAGCAGCAAAAGGCTGACTAACGGTATAGATAAAATTACTAAAACCAGCCGCTGGATTAGCGACCATTAATTTTAATAAAAAACGAAAAGCGAGCAATATATTAAGAAGGCCAAAAATATACCAGACTATTTGTGTGCCACGGTATAGTGGTTTTGTTGAGGGAGAATTATATGAGTCCATATGTTTTTTATTATTTGTTAGATAGAAATTTTTTTATAATTTCTTTTTTAATCCGTTAATTTTTATTTCTAATTTTTTAATGTATTGTTCAAGTTTTTTTGTTTGAGAATTAAGTTTAGTCTCAAGTTTAAGAGTGTGGCTTGCCAACGTTTCGGCGATAAGCATCATTTCGGTGATATCTTCTATAGCGAGTAGAATAATTGAAGGGAAAATTTTTGCAGTTGTATCATTTTTTTTAAAATGAATTTGGCGAGCGTTTAGAATCATAACCTTGTGACCGATAGAAGGAAAATTGTGAGCGACTTCAAAGCCTTTAAAAAATGTATTTTTTGGCAGAATATCTTCAAGTAGTTTTTTTAGATCAGGAATATCCCATTGGCCATTGCCAAGTTTATAGACAAGCTTATTTTCAGTATCCTTTGGCTCAACTTGAAAAACGTGATAAAAAGGATTATTAGCCGTGAGAACACGGAAGTCTTTATCAAGAATTAAAACTGGCTCTCTAACTACATCAACCACCGTTTTTATATAAGTCCAACTTTCTTCCCAGGAGCGTTCAAAGAAGTGATCATAGGAAATTGGCGCATCCTTTTTTAACTCTTTATTATTTTTTATTTTGTCTGTTGCAATATTTTTCATATGAATAGGATAGTTGGCAAGTAATCGCTCTAAAGAATCTTAGAGCGATTACTTGTCTTGGTTATTTAACGATTATGGTGCCGGTTAGGCCACTTTGGTGGATAGAGTAGTAATTATATGTTCCAACGTTGTTGAACATGCGACTATAGGTTTTGCCGCTAGCAATATCTCCGAAATTAAAATTATTCGGTGAAGTAACGGTCTGAGAAATACTAGTAAAGTTTGTCCAGGTGACCATAGCGCCCCTGTTTACTGTTAAGGTAGCTGGATTAAAACCTGAGTTAGTAATACTAACGCTTACTTTGTCAGAGGTAGATATCCGAGCTAGATTATAATTAGTAATTCCCAAACTTAAGCTCTGCATTACCTTTAAGGCTTGATACGGCTGACCAAGGTAGTGCATTTTTAAATCAACTGGATTTACATAGTAAGCTTTCCCCGAATCTTGGACTTTAATTAAGATTCTTCCAGAAAGTCTTACGGGCGCCTTGCCGTTATAAGAATTAAAATCATTATTTGAGATACCAAGACCTAGATTTTGCATTATACCTAGGGTATCAAGAGAGTCTTTCAGAAAATAACGCTGTTGATTTACCGGGTTTACATACCAGGTTTCTCCGTTGGCCTCTACGGCCAATAAAACCCGACCACTTAATTTTGATCCCATGCCATCGGCTTTAGTAACGGCTGGCAGGACCGACAAGCCGAAAGCGATCATGATCGCGAGTGTCGCTAAGAAAAACATTTTTTTCATACATTTATAATTATTGAATTAGGTTTGTACTAATTACGCCGTTGTCCGCATAAAACTATTACGACTAGCCATAAAGCAATAAATAAGGTATACTATAGACCCAATATTGATTATTTCTTTCATTGCCAGTACTGTAATAATTCTGTAATAAAAACTCATAGTTTCCGGCTTATTCACGCAGACTATCATTATGACGCCGAAACAAGAGATAAAACAACGAGTGATATTATCCGTAGCACACGAAAATTACGGAAAAAAGCTTAATTCTTACGCGTTTTTTCGGGTTAGCAATCGGGCCATTAGTGAGGACTTGGTGCAGGATGCTTTTAAAAAAACCTGGGCATATTTGATTAAAGGCGGTAAGATTGATATTATGAAAAGCTTCCTTTATCATGTCTTAAAGGATCTTATTATTGATGAATATCGGAAACAAAGGCCAAGTTCTTTAGACGCCTTAATGGAAAAGGGTTTTGAGCCGGGGGAGGATAATTCAGAACGCTTAATTAATATTTTAGATGGTAAGCGTGCAATTTTACTTATTTCGCGTCTGCCAGAGAAATACCAAAAAGTATTAATGATGCGTTATATTCAAGACCTTTCTCTTAAGGAGATGGCTCTTGTAACCGGTCAGTCGGCTAAAACTTTAGCGGTACAAGTCCATCGCGGTTTAGCAAAGTTAAGAGCATTGTATAAGGCTATTAAGTAGTCAGTGAAAATAATGATAATAGACAAAGTAGCGCTTTTCGTGCTATTTTTTTTGTATAAATCATAAAAATATGGATAATTTAAATTCTATTATTGGCACAGGTCTGGCGGTTGATATTGATGAGACGCTGTCTTGGACCATTGGATATTGGGTTGAGGAGATGCAACATAAATTTGGCAATCCCGAAAATCTTACAGTCAAGGAAATGGTGGAAAAATACCGTTATACGCAAAATGTCCCTTATTGGCAGAATGAAGAAGTTCTTAAGTGGGTAGATGAAAAAATTAATTCTAATGAAACCCAGGAAGAGTTACCGTTAATTGAAGGCTCTAGCGCTTATCTTAATAGAATAAATCAAAT
>CAZZBQ010000039.1:0-3134 GCA_964652745.1 uncultured Gammaproteobacteria bacterium | reverse complement strand
CAAGCGTTGCTTATAAAGTACGCAAAACTAATGGGGAGGATATTGTTGTCCGTACGCCACAGCGTCTACCCGATCAGACGCAGATTGATAAAATTGAAGAGCCTTGGGTTTCTTTGGATATTATTAGCCCCAAGGAGTACATGGGAAATATTATTAAATTGTCTCAAGAAAAACGGGGTATATATAAAAACACTCAGTATATTTCCGCTGAAGGCGAAGGCGGTCGCGCTATTTTACACTACGAAATTCCCCTATCGGCGATTTTAACCGATTTTTATGATAAGGTTAAAAGTGTTTCCGCTGGCTATGCTTCAATTAACTATGAATATCTTGATTACCGTCCGGCTGATGTGGTGAAGATGGATATTTTGGTAGCGGAAGATATTATTGAATCACTAGCGACCATTGTTTATCGTGATGATGCCTATCGTCAGGGTCGGGAAGTAGTTGATATTTTAAAAGATACTCTGCCGCGCCAGATGTTTGCTGTGAAAATTCAGGCAGCTGTTGGCAGTAAAGTAATTGCTGCTGAAAAATTATCTGCGATGCGTAAAGATGTTACCGCGAAGTTGTATGGCGGCGACGTTACTCGTAAGCGCAAATTGTTAGAAAAACAAAAGAAGGGTAAAAAGAAAATGATGGCGGCCGGCAAGGGAAGCGTAGAAATTCCACCAGATACTTTTGTTAAGATTTTAAAGAGATAATTAGTTAAGATAATATAGCATTATGAAGAAGAAAAAAATCTTTAAGATTTTCTGGATAGCGGTTTCTATCCTCGTCTCTCTGTCTATGGTCTTATTGCCCTTTGTGGCTGGCGGCTTTTAAGTTTTGAATTATGAAAGAATGGCGCTTATTGCCAGTAATGTCTAGTGAGTTTGCTAAAAGTCGCCCCGATTTGAATCGGGTCTTTTTGCAAATGTTATTTAATCGCGGCTTAACAACGGAGGCAGCGATTAAAGATTTTTTAAGCGGTGAACTTAGTCCAGAGCTGACCCGTTCTTTTTCTGATGCGGCTGGCTATGCTTTCTACGATCCCTTTCTTTTTAAAGACATGGAAGTAGCAGTTGAATTAATAATTTCCCATATTAAAAAAGGCAATCCAATTGTGGTTTATGGTGACTATGATGCTGATGGCGTAACTTCCTCAGTTATTTTACTAGAGGCCTTGCGGTTACTACATGCTAAGGCTGAAGTTTATTTACCGGATCGCGTTAGTGAAGGCTATGGTTTAAATAAGATGGCCATTAATCAAATTTTAGACGCTGGTTTTAAATTACTTATCACAGTTGATAACGGTATTAGAAATAAAGATGAGGTCGCCTATGCCAAGTCCAAGGGCTTAGATGTTATTATTACCGACCATCACGTTTTGCCGGAAGACATTAAAGATTTACCAGATTGTCCGACTATTAATCCGGCCGATAAGCGCAATAATTACCCTTGTCCATATTTGGCCGGGGTTGGCGTCTCTTTTAAATTAATTAGCGCTTTATTATTTAAATCTAGTTTGCCTGATACGCAAAAACAGTTGATTGCGGAAAAAAGTTTGGATTTAGTGGCTGTTGGGACAATTGCTGATATGGTTAGTCTGTTAGGTGAAAATCGCTTGTTAACTAAAAAAGGTTTAGATATTTTAAATCAGGGCAAGCGCTTAGGACTCAAAGAATTATTACGCTCTGCTAAGGCTAATGTTGATAAGAAAATTGAAGCCTGGAACGTCGGTTGGCAGATTGCGCCACGCCTTAACGCCGCTAGCCGTTTAAGCCACGCTAATACTGCCTTTGCCTTGCTTACCACGACTAACGAAGATGAGGCCCAAGATTTGGCTGAAGAATTAAATCGCCGCAATCAAAGCCGCCAGGAGATTACTAAAGAAATTACTAGTCAGGTTGAAAGTCAAATTAATTTTGAAAATGTTCCTGATATTATTATTGGTATTGCCGGTGAAGATGAGGTGTGGAATGAGGGTGTTATTGGTTTAGTGGCTGGCCGGATTGCGGAAAAATATTATCGCCCAACTTTGATTATTACCCGCTTAATAGAAGAAGCTGAATTTGATATTGCCAAAAAAAAATTAGTTCCAAAAAAAGTTTCTTTTAAGGGTTCCGGCCGTTCTATTCCAGAATTAAATTTGATTGAAACCATTACCGCCTGTTCTGATAATTTAGATAAATACGGAGGGCATCCGATGGCCTGCGGATTTTCTATTAAATCCGAAGACGATTTAATCGCTTTTAAAATTAAATTAGCTGGCTTGGTCAAGAAAAAATTAACCGGTAAATCTTTAGTCCCTAAATTAGATATTGAAACTGAGCTTAAGCCAGCCGAGCTTACTCTGGAGCTAGCAGATCAGATTAGCAGTCTCGCTCCTTTTGGACAACATAATCAGCAACCTCGTTTAGTTAGTTATGGACTAACGATTGAAGACGTTGTGATGATAGGTTTTGAAAATCAACACATTAAAATTCGTTTATCAGGAATATGGGCGCTCGCTTTTGGTGCCGCCGAACAATATAAACATCTGCATCCTGGTGATATAGTTGACGCTGTATATTATTTAGAAGTAAATGAATTTAATGGTCGTCGTGAAGCGCAATTAAAATTAATAGACCTGCGTTTACAAGAAGAGAAAAATAAAGAGTAATAATTCATTGTATGGAAAAGTTAATAATTTTTTCTGATGGCGGCGCTCGCGGTAATCCGGGACCAGCCGGAGCAGGAGCTATAATTTATAATGAAAATAAAGATGTTGTCGCTGAAGTTTCTAACTTTTTAGGAGTCACAACTAATAATCAGGCAGAGTATCAAGCCTTAATATTGGCTCTGCGGAAGGCAGTTAGTTTAGGGGCATCTGAGATTGCTTGTTATTTAGATAGTGAATTAGTTGTGTGCCAGCTTAATAGAGAATATAAAGTTAAGAATAAAGATTTAGCGCCGTTATTTTTACAGGTTTATAATCTCAGCCTTAGTTTTAAAAAAATTACATTCCATCATATTCCTCGCGAACAGAATAAAGAAGCTGACCGCCTCGCCAATGAGGCGATGGACAGAGGTCGGTAGTATTTAACTTGTATATAATAAAAATACCGCCTAATTAGGCGGTATTATTTTAGTATATAATTTAATTACCAACT
>CAZZBQ010000038.1:0-3387 GCA_964652745.1 uncultured Gammaproteobacteria bacterium | reverse complement strand
TCTGCCATGATTTCTGGGTAAAGAATATCTTTAGGAACTACAAAAACCTCGGCAAACTCCTTATTGGTTGCGAGGGGATATAATTTTTCTTGACCAGCGATTTCTTCGCGTAAATAAATTTTACCTCTTTCTGGTTGTAATTTACTGTAGACCTGGTGTTGAGAAGCGGCCATGGCCGTATAAAGATCAAACTGACGAATTTGAATACTATAGAGTTTATAAACCAGAGATCCTACCAATAAAAAAATAACCGCCATGACAAGACGCAAGCGATTATTGTTCACTTTGCCGCCAGCAACCTGATTTTTATCTTTAGCATTTCGCCACATAAATAGGATTGAGGGGGTGCTCCGGCAGATTAACTATTTTATCTCTTAGCAACCGCGCGACTATTCTCTTGAATATATTCAATATCGCTAATTGCGACCATATTGAGCGATTTAACTCTTTCGCTTAACACATAGTATGACTGCAGAGCATCTATTTTTTGCTCTTGAGAAAGCTTTTCTTCTGCTAACCGAGCAGACTCCTGTCTAAGTTCCTGGAGAGCAAAACCTTTAACTGTCAGATCACTAACATTAAGCAGATAGGAAAATCCTAATCCGGCTACGAGTCCAAAAAGAAAGACATTAAAAATCCCCAAGGAAACGAGGCGTTTCGTTGGTCTGGTTCGCAAGCGTTCATTGTAACAATTAACGATCTTGGTCATAAGGCAGACTCTTGATTATATATAATTTAAAAATTATCTTGTTTAAACATCCTTTAGCTTAGCGGCGGCTCTTAATTTAGCACTTCGGGAACGAGGATTTACTGCCGCTTCTTCGTCCGTGGGAACTAGCGGTCGCTTGGTTAAAATTTTCAAGCTTTCATTATCTTTAAAAAAATGTTTTACGATTCTATCTTCACCGCTATGAAATGATACAACTACTAATCTTCCTCCTGGCGCAAGCAAATCTATTGCTGCTGGCAAAACTGTGCGCAAGTTATCAAGTTCACCATTTGTTTCCATGCGCAAAGCTTGGAAAATTCTAGTAGCCGGATGAATCTTTCCCCGGAAACGCATCGGAACCTTAGATTCAACTAGAGTTGCTAGCTCAGCGGCTGTAGTAATAGGCTTTTTCTTTCTCGCCTCCACAATTGCCTTGGCGAGCATATAAGCTCTCTTATCCTCGCCGAACTCTCTGAAAATTCTAGTTAATTCTAGTAGCGAATAGGTATTAATGATACGAGTAGTATCAGCTTCTGCTTCTGGTCCGAAGGCCATATCAAGTGAAGCCCCGTGTTTGAAAGAAAATCCACGTTTTTCATCGGCCAGCTGAAAGGATGATAATCCTAAATCCATGACAATGCCATCAACCAAAGTATTTTCACCCCAAGCTCCAGCGGTGATATCAGTTATGTTTTTAAAATTACCTTCGCAAACTGTTATATTTTTAATTCCTTTTTCTGATTTTATTTTTTCGGCATTAGCCAGTGCCGCCCTATCCATATCTATTCCTAGAATCTTTCCTTTACTGCCACATTTTTCAGCGATTGCTAAAGTATAACCAGCGCCACCTAAAGTACAATCAATATATTTACCGCCGGGTTTAACGGCGAGCGCTTCCAGAACCTCGGTCAACATGACCGGTATATGACCAAATTCCATATTTTAAACCCCCAAATCGCCCAAGGCTTCAGCAATGGCATTACTATTCTTTTCCGACTCTAACTTATATTTATTCCAAGCACCTTCATCCCAAATTTCCAAATGATCATATAAACCAGCAACGATTACCTTTTTCTTCAAAGCAGAAAAACGACGTAAATATTCTGGCAAAGTAATTCTTCCCTGATTATCAAATTCCAAATCCATCGCACCGGCTAACATATGACGAGCAAAAGCACGGGCTTTCGCCTGGCTAATTGGTAGAGCGGCAAATTTCTTAGCCATCTCCTCAAACTTTTCTTTAGAATACAAGAAAAGGCAGTTGTCCAATCCCTTGGTAACGACTGCTCCTTTTTTCAAGATGTTGCGGAATTTAGCCGGAATGGCCAAGCGTCCTTTATCATCTAAATTGTGATTGTATTCTCCGATGAACATATAGCCTAAAGTGGCGGCTCGGGGGCAAGATTATCCACTGTTCCCCACAATTCACCTTACGAGTTTAATTATACACCACAAACACCCAGCGGTCAACATTTTTATTTCCTTTAAAATAAAGCAAAAAATCAATAAAAAAGACCACTTATCAACAGGTGGCCCCTTAAAACATAATTTTTTGCCAAAATTGTAAAAAAGTTTTCAACAATTAATGCACAAGTGTCAAGAGTACTTTTTAACTATTCTTTTGACATCAGCTAAGCTAGAAACGGTTACAAGCTCACTGCGCAAACGACTGGCACCAGGAAAAGCCTGCACATACCAGACTAAATGTTTACGCATCTCAACCAAAATTCCCTCACCTTTTAATTTAACAGCTAGAGTGGCGTGCTTAAGCATTAACTTTAAAATTTCTTTTGGAGAAATATTTATCTCTTTATTATCTTTAATTTCTTTAAATAACCAGGGCTTACCTAGAATACCTCTTGCTAATCCTAAACCATCCGCCCCAGAAGCGGCGAGAGCCTCCTTAGCATCACGCAAAGTATTAATCCCGCCATTAGCTATAATCACTCCTTTAAAATGCTGGCGTGATTCTTTTACAATTTTAAAATCAGGTGCCCCGGCAAATCCTTGAGCCAGTGTCCGACCGTGAATCATAACAGCCGCTACTGGTAAGTCGGAAATATTTTCTAAAAACTCTAAAACTCCTACCTCGCCAGACTTAGCTCGCAACTTAATAGAAACTGGCAAGTCAGTATTATCTAGCACTGCCTTGATGACCGCGCGGGAACGCTTTAAATCTTTCATTAAATCTGCGCCGGCTCCCTGTTTAATAACCTTACCAGCTGGGCAACCAAAATTTATATCAATCCCGGCTGGTTTAATCTTTTGAGAAACAACTTTAGTAGCCGTGGCAAAATGTTCTGGAGTTGAACCAAACAATTGAATAACATAATTCTTTTCTAAGCGTCGGTTAAATCTTAACAGTTCCATTGTTACCTTGCCGCCGTTATCGCGATCGGGTTTTTTAGCGGTTGCGTAATAATGAAGAGCGGTCACTGAAGCCATTTCACTATAAAGAACATCAGCTCCCTGCTTAGCGCAGATTTGGCGAAAAGCGGTATCAGTAAAACCGGCCATCGGCGCTAAAGCGAGGATGGGCCGGCCACTATCTTTTAATTTTTCCCAAAAATTTTTCTTCATTAATCTAAATATAAACTAGATTTTTTAT
Source organism: uncultured Gammaproteobacteria bacterium (assembly GCA_964652745.1). Taxonomy (GTDB): domain Bacteria; phylum Patescibacteriota; class Patescibacteriia; order Patescibacteriales; family UBA12465; genus UBA12465. Next base: position 70 of record CAZZBQ010000038.1, on the reverse strand, counting down.
TTCTTATGAACCGTAATGCCGGTTGGTGTGTCTTCAACTATCCAACCAGCCCGAGCAATCTCTAAGCGCA
>CAZZBQ010000037.1:0-3503 GCA_964652745.1 uncultured Gammaproteobacteria bacterium | reverse complement strand
CCTTAACTATAGCCGAGACCGGACATTTAGTTCTAGCAACCCTTCATACTTATAGTGCCGCCCAAACGATTGATCGTATTATTGATATTTTTCCTCCCTTCCAACAGAACCAGGTAAAATCACAATTATCAATGGTTTTATCAGCGGTTATTTCTCAGAGACTTATACCTAAAAAAGGTGGTGGTCGCATTGCTGCTCGGGAAATTTTAATTAATAATTCCGCGGTTGCCAATCTTATTCGTGAAGGTAAAATCGCTCAAGTAAGGAGCGTTCTAGAAACTGGGGCAGCGGCCGGCATGATAACTTTAGATAAAAGTTTGCGTCAGCTATATAAGTCGGGAGTTATTACTAAAAAAGATGCCGCTAGCCACATGGAGGATGCCCGTGATTTAGAAGAATAAAAAATTTAGAGAAGTAAAATACTATTTTAGCCAGCGATATAGATAAAAAAATTCATCCGTCTTTATTGAAGGGCGGGTGTTTTTTGTAATTAGTTCTAAGTCCGGGTCATATCCCGGCGGAATAGTTGTGAGAAGTAGTGTTTCTTTAGAGACTATTCCTTGTTGAGCATAGTCTATTTGCATGCGGGTTTTTAGGGATTCGTAAGGCAATGCCTGACCGCTATAAAAATATATATCCCAAGTTAAAAAAGTAGTTTGGCGCCCAGTTTCAAACTGATAAAATTTTTGATTAGGTAAGTAAGGTAAAAGAGCACTGCCGGAGTATGAGGGGTAAGTAGCAATTTGCTGATTATCTAAATTATTATCTTTAAGATAATTAGCCATTTCTTTGGCACCGGAAAAGTCGTTGTTTAAATTTTTGTAATAAATATTTACTATATACAAGAACTGAGTCATTATTATCGCGAACATTAATAATTCAGCATATCTTGAGGTCTTAAGATTTTTTGCAGACACGGCGGGACGAATAATTAAACTTAGCCACCAGGCAAATAAAAAGAAAATCAAAATTAATCCATAGTGGCGTAAGTCACCAGGATGTTTTGTTAGAAATATAAAAAATAACCAAGCGCAGGCTAGGCCAAAAAATAGTATGGCCTGTCTGTTTTTAATAAGAAAAATTGTCAGCGGAATCCAGAGTAGGCTAATGATAATGAATAGATAGTGGCTGGGAATTATCATTTCTGAGAATTGGGGTAATAAACTAGCCGATAAAGCAATAGTTATAACCGTCCAGCCATAAAAAGCATAGCCAGATATTTGATCGGGGTAAGGAATAAGAATTAAGATAGCGCCAATTGGTCCGAGTAGAACCAAGCTGGCGCTAATTAAATATTTAGTTTGAAGTTTTGTCCAATTTTCTTTAATTAATTTTTTAATTAAATCAAAAATAAAGAAACTGCCAAGTAATACTGCTGGGATAAGAGAGTGGATATTTGACCAAGAGAGAAGAAAAATCATTACAGAATATAAAATCGGTTTCTGCCAGCGCTTATTATATAATGTAGCGATAATAAATAAGAGCAAGGCGCTTAGACTATAGTTGCGCGCGATAATAGAATATTCAAATAAAAAATAATAAGAAAAAGGAGCGGTAAACTTAATTAAGCGTGGCAACGGAGAATAAAAAATTAAAAGAAAAATCGTTGCCGCTGCAATTAAGTAATGTAGAATAAATTCCGAAGCGTAGGGGAGACCTGATTTAACCAAGGGAAATAATAGTATGTGCCAAAGAGGTGGCGTGCCTTCGTAAGGCATTTGACTAATTATCTCCGAGAAACTTAAGTCACGAACAATTAGCCAGCTTTGCGCCTCATCGCGCCAGGGAGAATGGTTTATTGCACCGAATAAAATTATTATTAGAAAAAAGCCAAAAATTAACCAAGCAATTTTATCGGAAAATTTTTTTAGAAGTGTCATAATTTTATTTTTCTTCATGATAATCATCTTCGGTATTAATTTTCCATAACTTTTCTTTGTTGGTGCCATTAATGATAGCGCGAGCAGCCTCTAGGCCAGTCATTATTGAATGGTCCATGTTATTATAACGGTGTTGTCCATTTCGTCCGATTGGATATAGATTATGAATATCATTAAGGTAATCACGTATCTGAGAAAATTTGTCGTAAGAGCCTAAGTAGGCAGGGTAGGCTTTGGTTTGTCTATGAACATGACCATCTAGAAACGAGCTAGTCTCAGTAATTCCGGCCTGTTCCAATTCTTTTTTGGCAAAATCAATAATTTCTTCATCGCCCTTATTCCAAAAATCATCACCCTCATTACAAAAGTATTCAGCGCTTAACCAAATTTTATCCTGCTCTTTTAATAGGGCGGAGCTGAAATTATTAAATATATCTAAGCGTCCCATTTTGAGTCCGCTTTCTTGGATGTATATCCATTGGTCTGGTATATTAGTTTTTATTTTTGAATAAATAAGAGCAACTAGAATAAAATCACGGTAACCCAAATTATTAGCAACCTCTTTAATCTCAACAGGTGTTACCTCTGACATTAAGATAAGGTCTTTAATAGGTAAACTAGAAATAAAATAATCACCAGTGTATTCTTTTTGGATATTGTCTTTTTTGTCCCAGGCGGACACAGAAATAATTTTATTATTCTGAATTTTAATAGCATTAACTTGGCAGTTAGTTTTAATAACGCCGCCTTGACGTTTAATTTCTTCAGCCATCGCTTCATACATTTGCCCAGCACCCAGTTTAGGATAAAGAAAACGATCAATTAAACTAGTTTCCCGAGTTAATCTTTTTGGTTTAACAATATTTTTAAGCGCTTCAGATAGAACCTTTCCGATAGAAAGTTTTTTAATTCTTTGCGCTCCCCAGGCCTTAGGGATAGCGGAGCAGGGAACGCCCCAAACTTTTTCGGTATAGTCTTTAAAGAATAGATTATATAATTTATTACCAAAGCGGTTAATAAAAAAATCTTCAAGACTAATTTCCGGTTTAACTGGTTTAATCTGGACTACTAAATAATCTTTTATGATATTTATGATAACCGGTAGCGAAAAATTACTTAGATTCTTAAAGTTAAGCTTGATTGGGTAGTCAAAAAACTTTTTATTATGGTAAATACGGGTAACTCTATCTTTTTCTAAAAGAATCTGGTTATCGTCGTCTAGTTCTTTAATTGGCAGGAGTTTTTCCCAGATTTGGTTAATTTCTAAAGACTTGGAAAAGAAGCGGTGGGGCCCAATATCAAAACGCCATCCTTTGTAATCTAAAGTTTTAGACAAGCCACCTACTTGCACATCGGCCTCCAGGACTATTGGTTTTATATTTTTGGTTTTCACCAATTCATAGGCAGCCGCTAAGCCAGCCGGTCCAGCCCCGATAATAATAATCGTAGATTGATTATTAATTGGTTGTTTTATGTCATTTTCCATAAATTATTTGACTAACTCCAGTGTTATAATTATATCATAAATTAGCCAATTTTTTACCCTATATTAGATGTCCTTTAACCCCCTTGACATTATTTTTAAAACGGCTATAATTAGTATCAGTTTTTAACAGGGTCATT
>CAZZBQ010000036.1:1432-4033 GCA_964652745.1 uncultured Gammaproteobacteria bacterium | reverse complement strand
CTAGCTAGAGCATTGCGTGCGGCCGATATCGCATTCTCCAAATTTACTTGAGCCTGACGTAGACCTTCTTCAGCTGAAGCAACTGCCGTGCCATAATTAAGTTGAGCATTACTATAAGCCTGCAAAGAATTTTCCACTGAAGTATTAGCTGCGGAAACCTGGGTGCTCTGCGTGCTAATTAAAGTTTTGTAAGCATCTAATTCTGCTTGAGTAAACTCTGCCCAAGTAATCGTCGCCTCTAAAAGTGAATAGGCGTAGTTCAAAGTTTGGTTAGCTTTAGAAAGAAAATTTCTAACTGCAGTAGAGGCGGCATTAATATCATAATCTGAACCACTAGCTTTTGCCTTGGCGACTGCTGATTCTGCAATTGGCAATAAAACTAGAGTAGCAGAGCGACTATTTTCTGTATCACTAAGAGTTGAGCTATTTTTTACCCCTAAAACATTTTCCACATCATCGTCCTCTAGGAGAGTGTAGAGATTATCCATAGCAATTTTACCAGTCAAAATTTTATCGCCCAAAACAAGCAGCAATGATTCGCGACTATTATCAACTAATTGCTGATTAGACTTCTTAGTATTATCTAACGCCGTAGCAGCTGAAGAAACTGCCTGTTCCTGAGGAGTTGAGGTATCAGTCGCTGTTGATTCTAAATCACGCAAAGTTTTTTCCGCCTGCAAAATATTTTCCGCTACCGTTTTTTTAACTTTCTCTAAATCAGTGCGCGCCGCGCTTTCGCTTGCTTGAGCTTGTTCAATTTCAAAACGACTAACCGTAACTGTTTCCGAACTTGCGCCCGCAATAATTTTTGATAAATTAGCTTCAGCAATCCTAAGACCAGCTTCTGCTTCCGAGCGTTTAATTAATAATGAGGAGGTATCAAGGGAGGCTAAAGGTGTACCAGAGGCTACCTCATCGCCAATTTTTACATAAATTGCGCTAATTCTACCAGCTGAGAGAAAATTTAAAGACAGCTCCTGAACGGGCTTTACGGTTCCTGTCTCGCTAACCGTCTGAACCAATGGCCCAGAGGTAACAGCAACTGTAGAATATTCTTCTTTTTTACCGCCACTTGCCAAGACAATTGAAATAACAATAATAGCTGCCACGGGCAACATAATAAACCACCACTTCTTCGGGATTTTTTTCATATTTTTCCAATAATATAATTGATATGTTTAAATAGTAGCAAAAAATCAAGAAAAAATCCAGATAATTAAGGATTCCCAAGATTTGACATAGTGCTGGCTATTATTGTAAATTGAAGACACAGATATCGCACTTTAAAAACAAAATAAAATCGAAAGCCATGTTAAAAATATTTTACAATCCGCAACAACCGGAACTGATGTTTTCGGTTGCGGCAATAATTTTATCAACAGACAGCACGTACCCTATTTCCATCCCCCGCATAGCATCAGAAATGCATAATGCTGGACCACCATTATTGTTCATCAAGGAATCCATGTCCGAAGAGGAAGATGATTTAAGCGATGAACTTATGATGGAGTTAGAAAAGGAAGAAGATGAATACATTGTTCTTGGTATTTATCCTCAAGAAAAAGGTGATGAGGAGATTTTGATAAAATTCTTAGACAAGTACGAAGATAAAATTAAGCTCTGGGTAGACAACCATAAATGGCCGCCTGGACTAGCTAGGTACTTTAATGAATCATCAACTCTTGCTCTCATAGATGACAACTGCTCCTGCCTGGAACTACTCGCTCAAGTTGGTTATTTGATACCAGAGTTTTGGCTAAAGTCAGAAAAAGCTCTATTAAATGCTGACATGCGCAACCCGCTTGCAGCTAGATATTATACTGCTTTAATGGTTAATCGTGCTATTGGGAAAAATAATAACCGGGAAAAAGATTATGAAAATTACTTTTTTCAGGAAATAGTCAACGAAATAATATCAGCCGACGAAAGCAAACTCGTAACAGAGCTTAAAGAGATCTTTGAGGATATGATCAAAAAAACAAAAGTAATCAGGTCTCGTCTTACTGACGAAAATCCTATCTTCAAGCGCGCTAAAGAAATCGGTAGACCCATAGGCTGTTTACTGCTTAATGAAATTGATTCGTACCTCAATGTTGAAGCAGTTATTGACTACGGAGTGCAAAAATTTCCCTGGCTTTGTGTAATTGGTTTCTATTATCAAGACCACTACCGCATTATCTTCCATTCTCAAAAAATACCCATGGAACAGTTGCTTATGGGATATAAGCCGGCTGAAATCGGTATTTCGGAAGTGCTTGTCATTATGCAGGAAGAAGTCCTGCGGTATAAAGAATAACTTTTAGAAAAATTGTTATAGCAGCCCGTGCGTTAATGCCGGGCTTTTTTTATTTGCGGCATTCATATGGGGATGATAAGATAAAAAGGCCTTAATAATTATTAAATTATGCGCGTACCAATCAGAAAGGGTGACCCAAAAATGTTCGCCAAGGTTGACCCAGCCATGACAATTGAAAAATACGAAGAGCTCAAAAGCAAACTAGAGTTTATGAAAAAAGTTAAGCGCCCTCGCGAAGCCGAAGAGGTTAAACGCTTAGCACTCATGGGCGACTTTTCGGAAAATGCTGGCTATCAATTAGCTAA
>CAZZBQ010000036.1:0-1332 GCA_964652745.1 uncultured Gammaproteobacteria bacterium | reverse complement strand
AAATAGAATAAAAAAAGAGGCTGCCTAGTTAGCAACCTCTTGCGCAGAAGACTGAAAATTCAATCAGTCTTTTTTGTTTTTCAATTTCACATTCTTGCCTTTCAAATTGTCCAAATCAATTTTTTTTGCCGGCTTTTTATCGCCGAACTCCCAAATCTTCAATTGCCCGTTTTTTCCTTGACGGGAATAAACCTTAAAACGCAGGGCAAATTTCTGCCGGTTATCATACATTTCCTGTATGAAGGCATATTTTTCAATATGAAAAGCCGATATTTCTCTGCCCTCGGAATCGGTTAGCGCAAAATTTTCATCCACCTGATTAACAGCCGATAATCTTTTAGCAATAACCTCATTAGTATGGGCATCAATGGGTTCAAGATACCAATATGTTTTCATTGTTATATTTTTTAATTGTTAAAGAATGCCCTAACCTTAATAGATATATTGGTTTTTGTCAATAAAGACTTGGCAAAAACTATATACTTGACATAGCAAGTTAATTAAGATATACTTGCTATATCAACTAATAATAAAACATATGAAAAACACTTTACCCTTTCTTTTTAGCCTTTATCGTGCTAACGCAGTGATGAATCGGCGCCTAGCCGGACATGGTTTAGACTTTAACGATTTCATGATTCTCTATAGTCTTAATTCTGCTCAAGATAAAAAATTGCGCCGCATTGATTTAGCTCACAAACTTGGCTTCACTGCTTCAGGGGTTACTCGTCTCCTGTTGCCTCTAGAAAAATTAGGTATTATTAAACGAGCCGAAGGAGAAGAAGATAATCGCGCTCGCTTTGCCTCCCTAACTAAAGCCGGCGAAGAGTTATTACGTGATGCAACCGCTTCCCTGGAAATGAAATTAGAAGATGCTATTTTAGAAAAAGACAGGAACCATCTTCCCGACTTCACTGAACTACTAAACAATATAACTGAAAATCTTCTTCAGCCAGAATATCAAGCAGAGGCAAAAATAAAGTGGGGAGATACCGATGCCTGGAAGCAATCCAAAGAACGAACAAAGAATATGAGCAAAGAGGAAATGAAAAAAATCCAAGAAGAGGGGGTTGAGCTTTTGAAAAAAATTGCCACCCTGATGCCGCAAGGGGCAAATGATAAACAAGTTCAATCTTTAATCGCTGAGCATTACAATAATCTGCGTCACTTTTATGAACCCAATCTAGAAATGTATCGCGGACTTGGAGAAATGTATGTAGCTGATCCTCGTTTCACTAGCTACTTTGAAAATATTGCCCCTGGCCTAGCAGTATTTATGAAAGAAGCAATGACAATTTTCTGCGATAATCAATAAAATAAAAAACAGGAGCC
>CAZZBQ010000035.1:0-4271 GCA_964652745.1 uncultured Gammaproteobacteria bacterium | reverse complement strand
TTGTTGGGATCAGCGGGAGCAAGATGTTCTTTAAATAGATTAGTAATAACAGCAATTCTTGGCGACACCTCTAAGTCTTCCAATTGAAAGCTAGACATTTCTAAAACTATATAATCTTCTGGTTTAATTTTATTTAAGAAAGACAAGGAAGCAATACCAATATTGCCACCTAAGAAGACTTGGCGTCCGCTACGTTTAGAATTAGCTTTTAGAATGCTGTAAATTAAACTAGCGGTTGTACCTTTTCCTTTTGTGCCGGTAACACCGATAATATTTTTACTAGGACAGAGCGCGAAGAATAAATTTAATGGGCTTGAAAGTTTAGTTTGTCCGGTTTTAAGAGCGGCTTGAATTCCTGGGCAGTTTATCGGCCAACCAGGAGAACGAAATAATAAATCAAAATCTTCTAAATTATGGTTAAATTCTTTTTCTAGGCGATAAGAAATTTTTAGGTGGTTAGTTTTATGAGCTGGTAGACTTTTTTTATCACGGCGGTCACAAATCGTTATTTCTACCGGAGCATTATTTTTATCAAGTAAGCTTAACAAGGACTGGTTTTCTAAACCCAACCCTAATAAAGCGATTTTAGTTTTTTTATTCTCCAATTTTTTCATAATTCTATTTTAGCTCTCCCCAGTTATCACCGGTATTTTGCTCAACTAATATTGGTACTGATAATTTGGCTGCGTCTTCCATTATTTTTTTCAGTCTTGGCGCGTAGTCGCTTATCTTATCCTCTTTAATCTCAAAAATCAATTCATCATGGACTTGTAAGAGAAGGCGTGCCTCAGCTTGTTTGTTTTCTAGGAGCTTGGCGACATTAATCATGGCAATTTTTATCAAATCAGCAGCTGTTCCTTGGATGGGAGTATTAATTGCCATTCTCTCAGCGCCACGTTTAACGGCTGGAATATTTGACTCTAAATCAGCTAGTGGTCGCTTACGTCCAAAAAGAGTTTTAGCGTAGCCTTGTTTGCGCGCGTCTTTAATAAAATCATCAAGCATTTTTTTTACTTCTGGATAGGTATCAAAATATTTATTGATAAATTGACGGGCCTCAGCGTAACTAATACCGGCACCCTGGCTTAAGCCGTGTGGTCCTTGGCCATAGAGAATGCCAAAGTTAATTGCCTTGGCTTCACGGCGCATTTCTTTTGTAACTTCGGATAAGCTTACGCCGTTGATAGCGGCGGCCGTAGCGGTATGAATATCCTCTTGGGAGCTAAAAGCAGCAATCATTTTTTTATCCCCTGACATATGAGCGGCGACCCGTAGCTCAATTTGCGAATAGTCAAAGCTAACAAATTTAAAGCCTTTCTCAGCTACAAAAGCATTCCGGATATGACGACCCTCCTCGGTTCTGGTGGGAATATTTTGTAAGTTAGGGTCAGTTGATGATAATCGGCCCGTTGCCGCTACTGTTTGATTAAAGCTGCTATGTATTTTTCCATCGCGCGGACTTTTTAGTTTCGGCAAAGCGTTGAGATATGTGCTTTCCAGTTTAGTCAGCTCGCGATAATCTTGAATAAAAGCGATTATAGGATGAAGATCTTTTAATTTATTTAATTCTTCTTCGGCGGTAGAGAATCCAGTTTTAGTTTTTTTAATTCCATCAGTGGGGATTTCTAAATCTTCAAATAAAACTTCTTTTAGTTGTTTAGTGGAACTGATATTAAATTTTTTTCCTGCTAGCTCACAGATTTTCTCCGTCAGAGTGGCAATTTTTTTTCTAGTAACAAGACTAGCCTTTTCTAAAAGTTTTGCATCTAGATTAATACCGATTTCTTCCATTAACCCTAATACAGGGATAAGGGGCATCTCAATTTCTTGCAATATTTTTTCTAGCTCAGCTTCTTTTAACCGAATACTTAATTTTTTTTCTAGCCGCCCAACAAAATCAGCGCTCTCACAGGTTAGTAATCCAATTTTTTCTAAATCAGGTATCTCAAAATTTATGGCCAGCTGGTTAGAATTTTTATCGCTTGTCTGATTAGATCTTTCTCGGCTGAGCTCAGAAAATACTAAGGAGTCTAGGTCGCTTCTTCTTTCTCCTGGTGAGAGCAGATAGGCGGCAATCATCGCATCAAATTCTAAACCATTTATATCTATACCTAGGCGTTTATTTAAGCGCCAGATAGTTTTTAAGTCGTGACCCGTTTTTTTAATCTCACTTGATTCTAGAATTGGTCTTAGAATATTTAATGTTTTGTCGCTTGTGCTTATAAAATAAGCTTGGCCAGGCTCTAAGCTAAAAGCTAGACCGGTTAATTCAGCTTCATTTATATCAATACTTGTTGTGGCTGCGTAAACAGCACAGTGTTTAGCTTTTTCTATTTTTTTAATTAGCGCCGACAATTCTTTATCGTCGCTTATAATTTGATACTCAGTTTTTTCTTTTGCTTCCGCTTTTTTTCCTTTAGTTTTTTTAGTTTCTTTAACTACCTCTTCCGTATCGCCGCTATTTTTTTTTAAGCGGTCACTTATATCTTTTAGTTTTCCTAAGAGAGAACGAAATTCAAACTCGCTAAATAGTTTTAAAACTTTATCAAGGTCAAAAGTAGAGAAGCGCGCCTTATCTAATAATAGTCCAATCGGTGCTTGGCGATTAATAGTTGCTAGTTCGCGACTTAAGAAAGCCTCCGCTTCAGAAGTTGTGAGCAGTTCAATAGTCCTATCTTTAATACTACCATCTTTACGCTTGGCCGCTTGATATACTTTATCTAGAGTAGAAAATTTCTGTAATAGTTCAACCGCGGTTTTTTCACCAATTCCGCGCACGCCAGGAATATTATCACTGGGATCGCCGCGCAATGCTTTATAGTCAATAATTTGGTCTGGTTTTAATCCATAACGCTCTATAACCGCGCTTTCATCATAAAGAATGCTATCGGATAAACCACGACTCATGGTATAAACCTTTACCTTATCATCCACTAGTTGCAGGGTATCCATATCGCCTGTCATGATAATTGTTTCCAGATTTTTTTCCTGTTCAGCTTGTTTAGAAAGAGTGCCGATTAAATCGTCAGCTTCAAAGCCGGTTAATTCAAAAATTGGAATATCAAATGCTTTGGCCACGTCTTTGACTAAAGGAATTTGTTCATATAATTCATCCGGTGCTTTTGTGCGAGTTGCTTTGTATTCGGCATAGGCTTCGTGCCGGAAAGTTGGACCAGCTTTATCCAGAGTTAAAATAATGAATTCTGGCTTGAATTCACTCAAAGCTTTTAAGAGGAAAGAGGTAAAGCCATAGACGGCGTTAACCAAAACCCCATCTTTAGTGCGTAAAGTTGGTGGTAGGGCATGGAAACTGCGGTGAATAATGGCATTTCCATCAATTATTATAAGTTTTTGTTTATTTTTAGACATATCTTTATTATAAGGAGAAAAGCTTGATTTGGCAAAGAAAAAAGCGTTCTCCTTAGGAACGCTTCTTTTGATTTAGCTTTGAATTTTTTTCATATGGCCATCAATTGACGGCCTTAAATTTTTGCCTTTTTTAGGCGGGATGATTCAATCACCTTTTGTTCCAAAAATGGAGGTGATTAGAGGACTCATCGGGTTATCGGTATAATGGATTCCTCATTTCCATTATACCTAGAGTTTAAACTTCTGTTTTAGCCACACCAATTTGCGATCCCTACTTCCAAAATTGATCATGGTGCCCACAAAAGCTGGCGCCGGTTGCTCGTCAAAACTAAAGGATAAGTTTATCGGCCTTAGTCCAAATGACTTTGGGAAATTGCCACTTGCCACCTGGAAATCATTTGTTACTAACACCAGGGGCTTATCCAAATATTTGTCTTGCGAGAATGGGCCAAAACTCATTAGAATAGAAAGAACAAACGTTGCTATCATATCCGTAGTTTTGGTATGTTTCTAATAATAGATAAAATAAAATAAAAAGGCAAGTAAGTTATCAACAGCTCACAAGATAAAAGAAAAAAGGCCTTCTAAGATAAAGGCCCCTAATTCGCCCGGCTAATTACTTCGTAAATAATGCTGTTAAAACTGAAAAATTTTTTTTCATCCTTTTGATTTTTATTGTTAAACATTCGTAAGAACTATTATTAATTATATCATTAATAATATTATGTAAGCAAATTTTAGGTGGTTGACACTACCATGGAAAAACTAGATTTTACATATTTCGAACTCCGAAATTATCGCCAATCTTAGAAATAAAAAGAGACTTGGATTGCTCCAAATCTCGTAATGTGGACCCTAAGGGATTCGAACCCTTGACCCCCTGCTTGCAAAGCAGGTGCTCT
>CAZZBQ010000034.1:0-4443 GCA_964652745.1 uncultured Gammaproteobacteria bacterium | reverse complement strand
CCGCCAAGACAATTTAGTATCGGATAGAGTAATGATCCTCGTATTTTATGGAGCTTCGTTATGACTTTGATAAATAAATGAGGAAGAAGTTGTCGAAAACCATGGTGATCCGAGGAAAAAAATTGACCATATTGTTAACTGACCCGATGGAATTGGAACTGGTTATCAAAAGCCGGTTTAGCACAAAAATGGACAACAGCATTTATTTTATGGCCAGCGGAAAGTAAAATATTAACCGTTTGTTCATTAAGGGCCGGCTCATGTAGGCTCCTTTTTGTTTTTCTAATCTATAAAGAAAGGCCGAACAACTTCAACATCGGGGCGGCAAGCGGGTCGGCTGATATGCCATAGACCATTACCCCCCCCTAATAATCCCGTAATGAAAATCGCAATTAAACCGACAACTGCTAACAGCTCAAAAATTATCTTACTTGAAAATGTCAGACGGATAAAAAGACACCGGTAGACAATTCGGACATAAACTCGTGAAGTGAAAGTATGTTTCTGTCTGGATGCGTCAGGTGGGCAGCAGCGTCTCCAGTGGCGCTTGATATCCAAGCACCGATTAGTCCAAGCGCTAAAATGAGTAATCTAGGGATAGTCCAATCTACCGCTTTGATTTTAGCTGGCCATCTAAAAATTCTCATGGCGGAATAAAGAAAGAGCAAGGCAATCGGAAAGTGGACAAATATTGGATGTAAATTATAGTTCATATGGTTGCAATAAAATTAACCATGTATATTATAACATTTAATTAACAATTACGCTCAGTATTTCAAAAAAATCAGCAAAAAGGTAAATATTATCTTCCATGTGCATCCTGCCCTTTCCGCATTTTCATAAAAAAAGCCCGTTTCTTTAGAGGAAACGGGTTTTTATTATCTGGGCGGGTTTTAAAAAATCATGATATTTCACGCTAGCGTTGCGCTAGGGTGTAGCCGCGGCTTATTCCTTGGGGACAAGAAAGTTCAAAAACATTGCCGATTGGCGACGTTTCTTGGAAGGTCAGGGAAAAAGTATTCTCGATTTGGAAACTTAAGACGTTTCCATTTATCGTAGAACTAACTGTAAAGCTTTTTTTAGTGGTTAAATCATGGATTTTAACTTGTTCGTCTTTTATAGCAAAGACGTAGTTATCGGCTTTGATGAGACCGTTGAAACGAGCATTAGCGCTCTGTGTGCCATAATCATCAACCGTGAATGGGAGTTTATTGGCATAAATATTTTCCGAGGACGGAGCATATGTGCCATTTATTCCCATAGGTAGGGGCTTGGAGTCGAATTCGGAAACTCTGAATATTGCTCTACCTTCTTCCAAGAAGGAAAAGTCTTCAATTTTCAGGAAACCGTTGTTTAAAATTTTTGCGTTTTTCTCTTCGACCGCAAAGAGCATGTCGGCGGGGTAGTAAAATACCCCAACGTTTCCGGCTTCAGCATCAATAAAATAGATGCTGGTGTTGTCACCGGTTGTCGCCGATTTTAGATACAACCCGTCGTTATCAACGACTGGGTTTAAAAGTTCATCCTTCTGGCAAGAAATTGCCAGAATAGTGATTGTAATAACCACTAAAAAAGATAAAATACTTGCTTTCATGATTATTTTTTTTGGTTTATATTTCAAAGTGCATTTTTAACATGATTATATTATATCAGAGTTGATTGATTTTGTCAATACTAAATTTTTTAGCTATTAGTGCCAATTTTTGGTAAAATTAAAGTAATGTAATTAATCTTATCAACAAACGTTATATGGAAGCAGTCCATTTGTCTGGATTAGATAATGAGAATATGTTGATAGAACGAGCTAAGACCGACGACAATGCCTTTGCGGTTTTATATGATTTTTATTTTCCTAAGATTTATCGCTTTATTTTTAAGCGAGTCGGCGGAAAAGAAGCAACTGAAGATATTGTTTCGGTGATTTTTATGAAGGCATTTACTGGCTTGAAGTCTTTTAATCCTCAACGCGAAGGTTCTTTTTCGGCGTGGCTATATCGTATTGCTAGTCATAAACTAATTGATTATTACCGTTACTCTGGTCGCCGGCCAACGGTGGCTCTAGAAAATATTAGCGAGCCTAGTGATGATAAATATAACCAGCAAACGGATTTTTTCCGTCAAGAAGAAAGGGAATTAGTTGAACGCGTTTTAGCTAAATTATCTGATAAAGACCGGGAAATTCTGACTTTAAAATTTTATGCCGATTTAAGCCATGCTGAAATTGCTGATATTCTACAGACCAATGTTAACAATATCGGAGTTATGATATATCGTGCTCTGAAAAAATTTAAAGCCATTTGCCAAAAATATGAATAAATATAAAGCGGATAAACTAGAAAAAGCTTGGTTGGCCGGTTTGCGGCCAGGGGATTGTAATAATCCGGAGATAGCGGCGTTATTACAAGTAGGAGAGACATTGAGTCGCTCCGGTTACAAATCAAACGCGTCTAGTCCTGATTTTCAAGAACGCCTTAAAGCGGAGATTACGGCTGAGCGCCATAAGCAAATTTTTTCTATGAACAATCAATCAGCAGACAACAAGAAGCGTCTCAGCTTCAAATTTAATTTTCAGCCGAAAATTTTACGTCCTATTTTAGCGATGGCCTTAGTCTTGGTTATTGTAGCAACCGGAGTTCGCTTTTGGCCGAAAGGCCCAGGCTTTGCTCCTTTTAGAATTGATGCCGCTTTTGCTAATGATAATTTTAGTGTTGAGGCAACTGAGAGCAGCGAGGCAGGCATCGATGCGGATACGCATTTTGTGATTAAAAGTAAGACGGCTATCTTAGAAATAGATAGTTTGTACGCTAGCATTAAACTTTCGCCAGCTGTTGAGTTTGATTTAAAAAAAGTTAGTGATTACGAATTTATTTTAACGCCGGCTGCCGATTTGTTAGATAAGAAAGTTTATAAATTAGAAATTGCCTCCGAGTATATCAATGATAACGGGCTAACAGTCGAGAACACTAATTCTTGGGCTTTCCAGGTTAAAGATATTTTTAAAATAGTTTCCTCTATTCCGGCTGATAAAAGTAATAATGTTCCAGTTAACACTGGCATTGAATTTGCTTTTAGCAGCGAAGATATTGCAGGTTTTGAACAAGCTTTTAGCATTTCGCCGCAAGTAGCTGGTCGTTTTGAAAAGCATGGCCGTACAATGGTTTTTGTTCCAGAAAAACCTTTAGCGACGGGTACAGTTTACACAATTAATCTAGCAGCCTCCGTCAGTCGCGGCGAGACGGGTGAAAAAATAGTTGAAGCAAAAACAATTAATTTTGAAACCCAGGCTGATGATCAGGGCGAGGCGGCGATTAATTTATTAGCGGATCATCGGGAATTTTCTACCATACAAAATCCCGCTTTTCAAGTTTTTGTCGCTAATGAGCGCGGTGAAAATCCGAAAATAAAAATTTATAATTATAATAACCGTGATAGTTTTGCGGATGACTTTGCTCGTTATAGCAAGATTCCTTATTGGACCTCAGTCGCCAGCAAAAAATTTCAAGTCGATAATTCCAATCTATCTTTAGTGGCTAGCTATGAATTACCGGTTGAAAAAAATGATGGCGGCAGCTATTTAGTTTTGCCGAATTCTTTGCCGGCTGGTTTTTATTTAATTGAGGTTTCTTTAGGAACTAGCCGCGATCAGCTTTTTTTACAGATTTCCGATTTGACTGCTTATTTGGCGGTAGCACGCGGTGAGGCATTATTCTGGGTTAATGATTTAAAAACTAAGGAAGCGGTGGCTGCTATAATTACTAATCTTGAAACTAAGCAATCAGTTAAAGCAGATGAGGCCGGTGTTGCCAAAATAGATTATAAATTTGATATTGAAAATATTAATTTATTTGCGATTGAGGCCGACGGAAAACAATTAATTATGTCTTCCTATAATTATTACGATCGTGATTATCGAGATCCGAGAGATAATTACTGGAGTTATTTATATACTGATCGTTCTTTATATCGCTCGGATGATAAGATAAATTTTTGGGGCTTTTCTCAGCCGCGCAGCCAGGCAACCAGCACGGCTAACCAAACTTTAATTATTAGCGTTGTCGATCAATCAATGTTGGATTATCGGGCTGAGCCGATGGTGATGGCTCAGACTGAAGTCAAGGCAGATGATAAGGGATTTTTTTTGGGCAGCCTTGATTTAAGCGGGGTCGGTCCGGGACATTATCTTTTCCAGGCGACTTTAAATGGCGAAGATTTGTATGGTGCTCGCTATATTTCGGTTGAAGATTATAAAAAGCCGCCTTATCAAATTAACATTACGCCGGAAAAAGAAGCAGTGTTTGTTGGCGAGAAAATTAAATATAGTGTTGCGGCAAAATTCTTTGATGGCACGCCGTTAGCTAAATCTAAGTTTGCTATTACTCGTGATTTTTTGGACGGGCAGGAAAATTCGTCCGCTACCACCGACATGAAAGGTAAAATTAATTT
>CAZZBQ010000033.1:0-4730 GCA_964652745.1 uncultured Gammaproteobacteria bacterium | reverse complement strand
TGCTCGGGGACAGGGATTCGAACCCCGATAACATGCTCCAGAAGCATGAGTCCTACCGTTAGACGATCCCCGAATATTTCCTAAATTGTATCCAATCTACAAACTTATAAACTTCCTGCCTTCTTGCCAATCTAACATCCCATTGTCTTAACTGTGGATGATAGCCTAAACCTAATAATACCTCATTAACATCCTGTAATAAACTTAGCGAATGATTAGTAAATTTAATTACATTGGTATTATACTTTTCATCAATAAACCAGTCACCATCTGTTTCAAATAATCCCTTAAGACAATGCCTTAAATATGATTCGTTATTCTTAATCCACTCAGGTATTAATAAATAATTACATATCTTCTTACCATAAGGAAAGCCTAAAAGAGCTATTAGTTAATTTTGTCAGTCCTTTATTCCAGGGTATCATGACAAAATAGTATATCAAAAATTATTGATAGTCAAATATTGTCCTACCATTAGACATTATTCTCTTACTCCTCTCTCTTTGGCCGCATCAGTGGGAATAAAGTCGTTTCCCTAACCGGTTTATCCATCAAAAAGGCAAATAATCTTTCCCCAAAGCCAAAACCGCAAGTCGGCGGCATACCATATTCAAGCATTTCCACAAACTCCCAATCTGGCATCATTGCTTCCTTGTCACCCCGATCAATCAGTTTTTCTTGAAGAGCAAATCTTTCCCGTTGATCGACCGGATCGTTAAGCTCAGAAAAACCGTTACCGATTTCACTGCCGGCAATAATAATTTGAAAACGCTCAGTGAGCTCCGGATTATCAGTCTTTGCTTTAGCGAGTGGTGAAACTAATTTCGGATGATTAATTAAAAATACTGGACCAGCAATATTCTTACGGCAATATTTCCAAAGCGTGTCAGTTAAACGTTCACGATTATCGCCTTCGTATTTAACACCAAGCTTATCTAAAACAGACTTCATTTCTTCTTCACTTGCTTTCAGGACATCAACATCAGTCTGGCGCAAAACTTCTTCCCTATAATCCAGGCGTGGCCACTCGCCTGCTAAATCATATTCAAATCCCTTAGTAACAAATTTAGTTTTTCCAAAAACTTGAGTAGCAATTTCCTGATACAATTCCTGAGCAATCTTCATGCCATCTTCGTAATCTGCATAGGCCATATAAAACTCCAGGTTGGTAAATTCTTGAAGATGATCTGGACTGGAGCCCTCATTGCGATAAACGCGTCCAATTTCAAAAGTTTTTTCATAGCCGGCTGCCATCAAGCGCTTCTGCCAAAGCTCACCTACAGAAATACGCAAGAAGACATCTAAATCATAATCTTCGTGATGAGTCTTGAAAGGATTAGCCTCAGCCCCGCCAGTAGTGGTTTCTAATGTTGGTGTTTCAACCTCAAAAAAACCGTGCTTCTTCATGAAATCACGTGAGACCTCCCAAAACTTCGCCCGCTTATAAAAAATATCTCTGCGCTCAGCGTCAAGCAATAAATCAATATAGCGCTTGCGGTATCTTTCTTCCTCATCCTTTAACCCATACCAGGCATCAGGAATTGGGCGCAAAGCCTTGGTTAAAACTTTCCAGTCCTTAACCATTAAACTCTGCTCACCCTTATGAGTTGTAAAACAAATTCCCTGTGCTTGAATAAAGTCGCCGTGATCAATTAGTTTAACAAAATTCTTATAACTCTCATCACCCAGCTCTTTCTTGGAAAAGGCGACCTGCAAACCACCAGTAGCGTCTTCTAAATTAGCAAAGGTTAGATTGCCATGACTACGAATACTGCGCAGACGGCCAGCAATCTTAATTTCAGTCGCCTCCTTTTCTAAATTAGAAAAGTCAGCCATCACTGCCGCGATTTCTTTATCACGTTCTGATTTCGCTGGATACGGATTAAGCCCCTTGGCTTTAATCTCGGCTAGCTTGCGCAAACGCTCTTCGCGTTCACTTGCTCTAGCGGCAGCCTCCTGAGAAGCATCATGATTTACAACTGTCATATCTTTATTGATTCTAGACACTTGTCTAACTTACTCAATTTTTTTAATTTTATACTTCATTGTTCCGCGTGGAGTTTCAACTTCAACTTCATCGCCTTTCTTGCGGCGCAAAAAAGCCACACCTATCGGCGACTCGTTAGAAATTTTACCATTAACCGGATCGGCTTCATTAAAACTAACAATAGTATAGTGTTTTTCTTTCCCGTCACCAGCTAAAACCGTGACCTTAGAACCCATCATCACCACTTCTTTAGAACCGCCATTTTGTACAACGGTAACATTCTTGAGAATACCAGCTAATTCTAAAATACGCCCCTCATTTAACGCTTGTGCATCTTTAGCTTCGCTATACTCTGCATTCTCACTTAAATCGCCAAGCTCCTTGGCTCTTTCAATACGTTCTGCAATTTCCTTTCTTTTAATAGTAATAAGATAATTTAACTCATCTTTTATCTTATCGTAACCTTCCTGGGAAATGATCTGATCGTTCATAGTTTTTGTGTATGACTAATGAAATTATTATGCTTAATATACTCTATTTGTCCGAATCAGGCAAGAGCTGGCAATAATAAAGCCAATTCCTAAAGGATGGTTTAAATATGGGGTAAACATATGGACCGCAATTAAAAATGTCCAAGCAGCCATTAACGCTAAATAGATATCATCTTTTTGTTGACGCTGTGCCTTCCAGGCCGCCCTGCTTAGAGCGTAGAATAGCCAAAAATAAGCCGCCAAACCTAAAATTCCTAGCTTCAACCAAATATCTAAATAGCCCCATTCAAATGCATAAGTAGTATAAAGTCCGCTCGGCTCTATTGCTAAAATACGCGGATCGCTAGAAAAATAAGTAACTGTCGCACCAAAGCCTTGCCCAATAATCGGATTGCGCTTAATCTCTGAAAAAATTTCTGGTAATAGTGACCAGCGCGAAGCCACCGCTGCTTCGCCCTGATTACTAACTCGCTCTGCTAATCTATCATCAAGTTGTGTTGCTGCCCCTCGCGGGCTAATAGCAAAAATAAGTAACAAAGCTAAACCAGCGCTAGCTAATAAAATAGCAATCATTTTTAAACTACGACGCCACTCTTTTTGAATAATCAATAAAAATAAACTGACGCCATATGCGGCGGCAAAGCCAACCCAAAAACTTCGCGACAAACTAATAATAACCGTGGCAAAGAAAAGTGCTAAAGCAAATAAAATAGATAAATTTAAAGGTTGTAGCAATTCTTTGCAACGCTTAATGGCCGATAGGCGAAAAGCTAGAAAAAAATAAGCAATTGCCGGGAAAATTTGTGATTGAATAAAAACTCTATTCCAACCACCAGCCGAGGTCATTTCGCCGACCAAAGTCTTGCGCAACCAGCTATAGGCTAATGGGCCAATACCGGCGGCATCGTGAGCGAACATTGATAGCAGAATCAAGGTTTTTAAACTAACCCAAATGGAGCCAGTCAGTAAGGCTAAAGATAATAGGCGTCTAGATGGTTTTAGAGAAATGAGCGGTATAAGTAAAATAAAATATAGCCAGCCATTAAAATCTAAAAAAATATTGAGTAACGAATTTTTATAAATAATAGCTGTTAGCAAACCAATAATGATAGTAGCAGCTAAAAATAAAAATGGTTTAAGTAGAAAAAAGTTTTTAATATTGAGCCAATACTGCGACTGGCGGCCAGACTTTTTAAATTGTAAGGCAAAGCGCACTACAAAAACTAACATAAACAAAGACCAGACAACTAAGCGCAAAGATAATAATCTTCCCTCTCCCAAAGATAAATAAAAAAGATAACCTTTAGAGCCAACAATTAACTCCGTTAAAACAAAAAATAAGCC
The DNA here is from genome assembly GCA_964652745.1 of uncultured Gammaproteobacteria bacterium. Taxonomy (GTDB): domain Bacteria; phylum Patescibacteriota; class Patescibacteriia; order Patescibacteriales; family UBA12465; genus UBA12465. The sequence continues at coordinate 908 of CAZZBQ010000033.1, read as the reverse complement.
ATACTCTAATTTATAAATAGACAAAACGGTTGCTAAAAATGCTATTACAAAAAAAGAAGCTACGCCTAAGCCAGGATACTTAAATCCTAAAAGCGAAATAGCTTCTAAAAATAAAAAGGTAATTAATAAAAACCCTAAGTGCCTAAAATATTTCTTATCCATAATAAATTTAATTTATTCCGGTAAATCTAACCACTGCCCCTCCTCTAAACCAAATTCACGGGCAACGCCGGCATTTAATTCTAAAACTCTATCAGCCGGAACTACGCTACTATATTGAAACTGAGGAGCACTACCTTCGGGCGGCAAATTGTGGTATATTTTAACAATTTTACTGTTATTTATAAAAACGATATCAAGGGGAAAATTCATATCTCTCATCACAAAGATACGCTGATCAGATTCCGGAAAGACAAACATCATAGCGCAATCGCGACAAAGTGAAGGTCTATTGCTCAAGCCCCGATACATCGCTGATGGTGTCTTAACTATCTCAATGAATGTTTCGTGTCCGGAAATTACCCAATAAACCCCAGCATTATCGCCTAAGCCCTCCTGCTTACTAGAAAAAGCTTGGTAAAAAAGCCAAACTATCCCAGCGACAACTAAAAGCAACATTATCGCCGTTGGAACAATTTGCTTAGAGAACCGAGCTTGTATCATAAACCGTGTTTATTTTTAATGGCTGCCATCGCAATTTTATATTTTTTTACAGCCGGCAGAAATGGCATAAACTTATAGGCAAACGAGGGCAACCAAGAACTGATAGTGCCTCCGGTAGTAATTTTAAACAATACCCTAGGAATCCAGACACCAATTTTACCATTCTCCAACATTGTTAACCACAAATCCCAATCTTGAAATTTTTTGATGCTTTCATCCCAGCCAGACACAGGAAAATCCTGGCG
>CAZZBQ010000032.1:0-4806 GCA_964652745.1 uncultured Gammaproteobacteria bacterium | reverse complement strand
TCAGGTGTCGGCACAACAATCGTGACCCTCATCGTGTCCGCGGGAACCGTGACTAGTTGACCGGCAACATACTTCTCGCTCAGGCGCCAGAATGAATCGTGTCTGCCGTCAGTCGGCTTGTCGGCAACATATGCCTCTACTCCTGGTCCGTAATGGGCCGGGAAGAGAACAGTGTCGCCCACATAAATAAGGTTTGGGTCGGCGAAACGACCTTCATTGAGCTCCAGTGCCTTTTTATAGACGCTGATGAGCTCGTTATTATTGACTTGAGCCTGAGAGACGGCGGCTCCAAAAAGGAAAGAGGCGATGATGATAATCACCAAGAAAGCGTTTTTAATGCTTTGTTTCATTGTTAATAATTTTTTAAAGTGCTTTGTTAGTAGGACCCTCCATACCTAGGATAGAAAATTTTCTCACTTTCTATGCCCATATTATAGCATATTTTATAGAATTTGTCAAGATAAGGCAAAAATAGGTGAAAGCTAGGGTTTTCTTATGAAATGTTATATAATTAATTTAGTTTCTCTTAAAATTCAGAAATCTTAATTTTATAACCTCATATGTCAGAAAAAAGTTATCTCCGAATCTTACAAGGCGGCATAATTCTTGCTTTGTTTACCGTTCTGTTTGTTTTTCCTAGTTTATTGTTTCCTTACATCTCCTCCAAACAACTTTCTTTTAACATCTTGATGGAAGTTTTGGCTGCAGTTTGGTTGGTTTTTATTTTACGTTTTCCTTCGTATCGACCTAAACTTAATTTGATTATTTACGGATTAATTTCTTATTTTGCCGTGATTTTAATTTCGGCTTTTACGGGAGTGGATTTTAATTTAAGTTTTTGGGGAGATATTGAGCGCATGCTTGGTTTCTTCCATATTTTCCATTTCTTAATTTTCTTCTTTATTTTAATTACTGTTTTTAGGACTTGGAAGGAATGGAGAGTTCTTCTTATCGCTTCAATTTCCGCTGCAACTTTAGTAAGTCTTATTGGTTTATTGGGTAAGCATTCCTACAGCACGATTGGTAATACGGCCTATGTTAGTGGCTATTTAATTTTCAATCTTTTCTTTACGGCCATTCTTTTCATTCGTTCAATTTCTAAATGGCGTTATTTGTATTTGGTTCCTGCGCTAATTATGCTTTTACAGTTTAAGGGCATGCGCACCTCGGGAGCAATTATTGGTTTAGCGGCCAGTTTATTTTTAGTAATGTTATTAGTTGGCTTTTTGCATGAAAAGAAAATTGTCCGACGTGTACTGCTTTCCGTTTCTGCTTTAGCTGTTATTGGAGTTGCGCTTATTTTTTCTCAACAGCAAGCTAGTTGGTTCCAAAATAGTTTCTTACGAAATCTAACTTCTCAAAAAGCGACTTTCCAAACTCGTTTACTTTCTTGGCAGGGAGCTTGGCGTGAATTTGGTAATCATCCGATTCTGGGAACTGGTTTTGGAAATTACGCGATTATTTTTGACCGCCAGTTTAATCCTAAGTTTTTTGATTATGATAAGGTGGAAACTTATTTTGATAGGGCGCACAATAACTTAATTGATATTGCCTCTACCACTGGTCTAGCTGGACTTATTACTTATCTTAGTATTTTCGTCTTTATTTTAATTGTTCTTTATAAGCAGTTAAAAGTTGGTGGGTATCATATTAGCGCTAGCGCTAATGGTCGACGTAATTTAGAGGTGGTTATAATTTTTGCTTTGCTAGCTGCTTATTTTATCCAGAATTTAGCAGTCTTTGATTCTTTGGTTACTTATATTGGTTTGATGGTGCTGATCGGTTTTATTATTTGGCGATCTAAAGAAGGAGAGGTTAATCAATTAGAAAAACGAGCACCTGCTATATGGTTGCGTGGTGGGCGTGATGGTTGGCTATTAGCAGCTTTATTAATGGCTGCTTGGTTATTTATTTCGGCTTACAGCCTTAAACCCTGGCAAATGATGACTGGCGTAATTGATGGCTACTCACAGTTAGTCGGTGGTCGGCCAGCTAATGGCCTAGAAGCTTTTCAAAATGCCTTATCTGATACCCCGCTTGATCGTGATGGCCGGGCAACGCTTATTAACTTAGCGGCAGCTAACCCAGTTTTATTTACAGCCTTACCAGCTGATCAGATTCAGGAAAAATATGATTATGTAGTTGGTCTCGCTAATAAGAACTTAGCCTATAATCCTCAGGATAGCCTTTTCTTATTGCAATTAGCTCAGCTCTATGACGTTGGTGCGCGTATTTTTAATGAAGATAAAGAAAAGAGCACAGAGTATTCTGATTTGGCTTTAGAATATGCGGACAAAGCAATCGCCGCTACCCCAGGTAGAATTCCAGTTTATTTTTCTAAGGCTCAGAGTTTGTTGGTTCAGGGTAAAATTGAAGAGGCGATTGCCGTGACTGAGTATGCGGCTAATTTAAATACCAATTATCCAAATAGTTATTGCCGTTTAGGACAAATGTATGCCATTACTGATAGAGAGGATGACGCTCTTGGGGCTTTTGCTAAATGTGTTGATGGTGGAGCGGCTGGTCAGTTAGGTACTTCTAATTCAATTTTAGCGACAGCGGCTTTTTTAGCAGAAAAAGGAGATTATACTCGGGCGATTATTGTCTTGGAAAAATATTTAGAAGGCAACCAGGGAGAGGCGGAAACTTGGCTAGGATTAGCTCAGTTATATCTTTTAACAGATAACCTGGAAAAAGCACAGCAAGCGGCAGGACAAGCTGTTTTGCTTGATCCAGAAATTAAAGATCGGGTTGAGCTTTTATTTGCTAAATAATTATCATTTTTCTCTTGACATTTGTTAGAAATTAGTATATTTTAGGGATAGATACTCTTGTGTCTTTTGCCAAGAGTTTTTATTTGTTAATTAATTAAAAACATCATGCTCCTGTGACATTTTTTTGTCACCTTTTCTTCCTCTTTTAAAGAGGTGAGGGAGCAGACGTAAAAAAGAAAAATTATGAACCACACTCCAAGTTTGGACGCCATGCTAAAAGCTGGCATGCATTTCGGCCACCGTACTAATCGTTGGCACCCGAAGATGAAACAATTCATCTTTACCTCTAAGAATGGTGTTTACATCATTGATTTGAAAAAGACCCAAGAAAAAATGAACGAAGCTTTAGAATTTATGACTAAGCTCGTATCTGAGGGTAAAAGCATTTTATTTGTCGGCACCAAGAAACAAGTTTCTGGTCCGATGCAAAAAATGGCTGAAGAAATTAAGCAACCCTATATCGTCGGCAAATGGCTAGGCGGTTATTTGACTAATTTCCCAGTTGTTAAAAAATCTGTAAAGAAATATCTTGACCTGATTGAAAAGAAAGAATCAGGTAAGTTAGATAAATATACTAAAAAAGAAAGACTAGAGTTTGATCGTGAAATCTCTAAACTAAGAGAAAGAGTTGGCGGTTTAACTAGCTTGAATAAGCTACCCGACGCTCTTTTCGTTTGGGATATTAAAGAAGAAGAAACAGCCGTAACTGAAGCTATTCAAAAGAATATTCCTATCATCGCGATTTGTGATACTAACGTTAATCCAGAATTAGCCAACTATCCAATTCCGGCTAATGATGATGCAACTAAGACCATCGCTTTAGTTTTAGGTGCTATTAAAGCAACCTTAAGCGAAGTGAAGCCAGCTTCTAAGAACTAAACAATTTTAATATCAGGCAAGTTAGCGGCTCGTCCCTGGCTTGCCTAGTTTAACAATATGGAACTAATCAAAAAATTACGCGACTTAACTGGCGCTGGCATGGTTGACTGCCAGAAAGCTTTAAAGGAAGCGGAAAATGATCTAGACAAGGCAGTAGAAATTTTGCGCAAAAAGGGTATTGCTAAAGCCGCTAAGCGAACTGATAGAGAAACTAACGAAGGTGTTGTTAAGGTAGCAGTTAATGCTGATGGCACTGAAGGTTATGTTTTAGAGCTTAATTCTGAAACCGACTTTGTTTCTCGCAATGAAAAATTTCAAGCTTTTGCTGAACAGATTTTAAATATCGTTAAGGAAAATAAACCAGCCGATTTAGAAGCATTACTTGCTTTACCAATGGAAGGCGTAACTGTAGCTGATGCTTTAAATACCTTGAGCGGTACAATAGGCGAAAAAATGGGCGTTAAGCGCTTTGCTATTATTAATGGTGCTAGTGTTGCTGCTTATTCTCATTTAGGTGGACGCATGGGTGTTTTAGTTGCCTTAGATCAAGCTGGTAAGACAGATATTGCTGTTGATGTTGCTATGCAAGTAGCAGCGGCTAATCCAAAATATATTATTCCAGCCGAAGTTTCAGCGGAAGAAATGGCTAAGGAAAAAGATATTTACAAAGAGCAGTTACTAAAAGAAGGCAAGCCTGAAGCAATGGTGGAAAAAATTGTTGAAGGTAAGATGGGTAAATATTATTCTGAAGTCTGCTTGATGGAACAAGAATTTATCAAGGATGATAAGAAGAAAGTCAAGGAAGTTTTGAGTGGCGCTAATGTTATTAAGTTTGTTAGATATTCTCTTTAAGATAAGCTTGGCTCCAAATCCACAATTATGAGGATAGTCCAGGTACAATTTGCTCCTTGGGACAAGGCTTATGATTTTTCTAATCCTGATTTAGATTTAGCGCTCGGCGATTATGTTATCGTTGATACAGAATTAGGTAGGGAATTAGGGAAAGTTGTTTCTTGTCCAGCGGAAAGCAAAGAAAATACAGTAGAAATTAAACCAGTTTTAAGAGTGGCGACTTTTGAAGATATTTCCCGAATGGCCGATCAGGCTAAAAAAGATGAGGCCTTAACTTATTGTCGCGCTGCTGTAGAAAAGT
>CAZZBQ010000031.1:0-5231 GCA_964652745.1 uncultured Gammaproteobacteria bacterium | reverse complement strand
ATAAGGTTTTTAATTTCTCTTGCAGCGAATTTGCCCAAGTAGTTTCTACTAGCGGCGATAATAAAGCTTGGGCGGTTAGAACTAGTACGAATGGTAACCCTGAGGAGGCCTTTACTACCCCGACTTATTTTAATAGCATTTATACCAATCCGGCAGTTAATTTACAGTTCTATGGCCGTCAGCGCAATGGTGTTCCATTTGGTTCTGCTACATTTGGCAATGACTTCGATTTGTTAAATAGTGGTCCGATATATTTACAGAACCAGTATTATCAAAAGGACAAACAGATAATTTTTGCCGGCCGTCCTTATGACTGTTCTGGTAGTTCTTGTAATAAAGTTGGCTATTGTAGTGATAATCCTAATGTTATTTGTTTGTATGACCCTTTCTTTAACGCTTCTTCAGAGTTTAGTTCTAATTATATAAACCAAAAGACTTGTTCTGATGGCGGCTTTGGAGAATGCATGCCTTTATGGGCAACCAGCTCGCCTTTACAGGCTAGTACAGTGTTGAGACAAATCTTTCTGCAGTCATATGGAACCTTTACTTATAAAGATGGCGGCTATATTCCTGGCGGCACCCCGTACTCATTTACAGCTGCTAGTGTAGGAGGTAATGCGCCGGCTATTATAGGTGCGCCTAGTTTGTGGAGGGGGGACACTCCTGTCAGTCGAGCGACGACTACTGGTATTTATGCTTTAAAGTTTAACACTAGAGTTAACCCTGAACAGCAGCCTCTAAAGATGATTTATATTGAGTGGGGAGATGGCAATAAACAAGCAATTACTGGGCAAGATCATCGTCCTGATAGCAGTGCTCCGCATGTTTTCTACCACTACTATGCTAAGCCGGCAGCGGCCCAGGTACAAATAAGGATTTGGGATAATTGGGACATGACTGGTAACTGGACTGGACTTTAAAGATTAAGTGCTGAATTTATGGTAGACAAAGTTGGAGAACTGCGCATCGCTAAGCGTCAAGATGCTCAGAATTATGATAGCGCTTCTGGTGCTAAAGATACTCCTATGCCTGGAGAACAGCCGCTTAGCTTGCGTGAAGCTGTTATGCAGGAAAAAAGACAAGCAGCTGCTAAAGAAAAAGAAGATGGTGGCGGATTGGCGAGTAAGGCCGCTTCGCCAGCTCGTAAAGGCACTAGCGCGCTATTACGTTCTGCCTGGATTAATCTAATTCCTAGTTATGGCTTAACCCTAATTTGGATAAATATTCATGTTTTTCTCGGTATGGTTTTAGGTAATAAGTTGTTTTGTAAGTTAGGTGTAGAATGGACCGATAAGGCAACTGGTGCCGCGATGGCAAAAGGTTCTGCCATGAAAAAAAAATTAGAAGCTAAGGCCGGTAATTCTATTGGTTTAGTTGAGAAGATGGGCGTTGGTTGTGCGGATTTAGGGTGTCTTTTTATCTTAATTTCCGCTGTTGCCATTGTTGCTTTACTTGTTAAAGTAATTTCTAATCCTATAGATTTTTATACAGGAATTATCGGTTGGGCCTGGGACGCAGCCGCCGATGCAGTTGGCAAAATAGGTTCAGGAAAATAAAAGGAGAATAAAATAGGAATATAAATATGAAATTCAAGATTAATAAAAAATTAGGCAAGAACCTAACTACCGCCTCTTCTGTCATAGCGTTAGTGTTTATTATTTTTCTTTTTTCTACTAAATCCGCTTCGGCTAACTGGGGCTTAGATATTCTAGGAACTATTATTGGCGCCATTGTTTCTGGCCTGGGTTGGATTCTAGCTAAGTTAATGGGTGTTTTAGTTTATATTGCTCAGTATAATGATTTCATTCGTTCTGGTGCCGTTTCTAATGGTTGGGTAATTGCTCGTGATATTTCTAACATGTTCTTCGTGGTGATTTTGCTTATCATTGCTTTTGCAACTATCTTACGAGTTGAAAACTATAGTTATAAAAAATGGCTACCGAAGTTGATACTGATGGCGGTCTTGATAAACTTTTCAAAGACAATTTGTGGCTTACTGATAGATTTAGCGCAGATTATTATGCTTACCTTCGTCAACGCCTTTAAAGATGTGGGTGCTGGTAGTTTGACGGAAATTCTTGGTATTGAAAATTGGCAGAGCCTTCAAGATGTAGAAACTAGTAAATGGGAAATTGTAGCGGCGTTTTTCTTGGCGCTTATCTATGTAATTATTGCTCTGATTACTGTGGCAGCCATGATTGGCATGCTGGTCATGCGTATTATCATGATTTGGGTATATGTTGTTTTGTCTCCTTTCGCCTATTTACTATCCGCTTTCCCTGGAGGACAGAAATATGCTTCGCAGTGGTGGAGTGAATTTACTAAGAATTTAATTGTTGGTCCGGTTTTAGCCTTTTTTATTTGGCTTTCATTTGCTTCTTTATCAAGTACAAATTCATTAGCCGGAAAAACTGGGCTTGGCTCTAATTTAGAGGTTAATAGTAATGGTTCTTTGCAACAGGGGGCAAACGTAGATGATGCAGGAACTTTTGGCACCTCTGATACGATGGTTAAATTTATCGTTTCTATCGCTATGCTTCTTGGTGGCATGAAGATTGCCAGTGAAATTGGTGGTGAAGCTGGTAGTATCGCCGGCAAGGGACTTGGTAAAGTTAAGACCTTAGGAGCAATGGGGGCTGGAGCAGTGGGCGGCTTTGCGCTTGCTAAAGCGAAGTGGGCAGGAGGCAAAGTTAAGGATGCCGGCGTTGCCGTTGGCGGCGTCGCAGCGGCAGGAGTTGGCACTGGGCTGGGATATGCTGATAGGGCTATTGGTAATTTTATTGATCAAAAAACCGGAAAAACTAATTTTAGTGGTAAAGGTATTGTTAGCACAACTGCTGGTATGATTGCAACTGCGCCGGGTAAGCTATCTAGCAGAATTAAGGGAGGGCTGGCGGGCAGCGCTGAATCACAAGAACTTGATAAAGCAAGAAGGAAATATTTTGATGAGTCTCGTAATAACCCCGATGCTTTAATGGAGTTTAAAGGCAAAAAATATAAAAAAGGAACTGGAATTAATAGTAAAAGTTTTGTAGAGACCGATAATGATGGTAATGTTATTGAAAATGTAGATCAATTTGGAGCTGTTACTAATAATGTTTTGAAAGACTCGGGCGGCAAGAGAGTTGATATGATGAATGCCAGTTCGGCTGCTTGGCATGATTCTACTAATAGAAACTTTAAGCCTATAACGGCAGCGGCGGATAGTAAGCAGTCGGAAGCTGTGGAGGCTGCCCAGAAAAAACTGGATACCCAAAATCTTAATACTGATGAAATGATGCGCATGATGAAGAGCGCTGGCACCTCGGTCGTTGAGAAGATGGCTTTAGCGATGAAGCTTGCTTCTAAGGGTGCATTTAAAAATGTAGCTGATGTTAAGGAGGCTAAAAAGTATATTGGGACTAATGGTGATATGAGTGACAAGTTTGATGATGAGATGGACAAGAAGCGACCAGATTTGAATTATGATTTTGATGATGAGCTTGATGTTGCTAACTTCAAGAAACGTTTGGATTCCGGCAAGATTGATTCTACTAAATTAAGCGATGGTGCTTATAAGAACGGCAAGATGTTGTCAGTTATGCAGGATTATCATGGTGACGATTTTGGTCGCGTTATGCAATCTGTTACAAATAGAGGTAAAAAATATAAAGAAGGGGCCTCTGCTGGTCTTAAGGAGATGAGAAATAATATGGCGCCACAAGAAGATCAGGAAAGATTGCTTCGTATTCAGAATGATAGAGATGGGGCAGATGCAGTTAGAAAAAAACTACGTTCCACTTCTGGCACCCGAGCAAAATTAATTGGTGATTGGCAAGGGTCTTTTACAGATGCTTCCACAGGTGCCGTTGATCAGGAAGGTTTAGGTAAGTTTGTAGCTAATGCTAAGGCGGCTAATCTCAATAATATGGCAGTGGATGATTATGATAAAATGAGCGGTGATTCCAAACAAACAGTTATCAATAATATTAATTTATCGCAGCTAGTTTCCATGAAGAAAAATGGCGAGAATAATGAGTTAGTAAGTAAAATTGTTAAGGAAATTGCCGCCCTTTATCCTCAAGGAGCTCAAATTAACGATGCTAAACATGCGGCCATTTTAAATCATATTGAGTTAAGGAATTTATAAATTATGACTGAAAATAAGACGCTCCAAGAAAGGGCCGCAACTTTGCCTGAGAAAATAAAAGCTTATTTATTTTCAATTAAAGCGGCTGAAATTAATGCTCAAATTTTTATAGTTGCCGGTCTTGAAGCCGGAGCATATCTTGAACTTAGTAAGATTATCGCAGAAATTATTCTTAAAAATATTCCAGTTGCTTCTTTGGAAGAGAAAATTGGCTCGTTAGTATCTTGGCCGTCAGATAAGATTTCCAGCTTGGCTATAGAAATCGCCGGCTCTCGTTTATTGGTTTGCGATGATTGGCTTGGTGGCGAGGTTGAAAAATATTTACGTTCCAAAAATGTTGATATTTCTCGCTACGCTGCCTTGGTGGCCGAGCAACAGGTCGCCGTTGCAAAAGAGGAGGCTTTCTTCCGTGAGCAGATAGAGGAGGACCCTGAAGAAGCTGATTCTGAAAGAATGAAAGATGTGCTTGATGATGATTTTGTTTATGAGGATAATAATGAAGATGAAAGTAGTGATGCTATACAAAATGAACGTGCTCAAGATTTTGACGTCTTGGCTAAAAAGAAATCTCTCATTACCTTATTAAGAGAGGGTGTGATAAATGCTTTGCAAACAAGTGTCAAAGAGATAGAAAATTATAATTACCTGTTTGTCCGCGTTTGGAGTGAAGATGAGGGCTTCCACATAGAAGCTCAGAACTCTTTAATGGCTAATCAGGAGAAAATTTCTAATGCTAAAATAGAGGTTGATGGACGCGTAAAGACAGCGACAATTTCTGGATTGTTAAAGAATTTTGTTAAAAAATACGGTTTAGACGCCAATGATTTAAATATTGCTGAGTATGTCTCTTCCTCGGAATTAAAGGATTTTTCTGATGACGAAAAGGCCTTATCTTTAAGAATTTTGAAGTTTTTTAGAAATATTAATAAATTAGATGAGTATCTAGCCCAGCAAGTAGCTGGTCAGATTGAAGGTTTTGAAGTTTTGCCACTTTCCGCCTCGCCTGTTGAAGACTCTTCTGTAAAATCTAGTCAAGCCAAATCACAGTCAGTAGAACCTGTTCAGACAAAAACTGCTCCCGTTAAACCCGCTAGCGTTGGCT
>CAZZBQ010000030.1:0-5772 GCA_964652745.1 uncultured Gammaproteobacteria bacterium | reverse complement strand
GGTATTGATAGTAGTGTCTTTTTATCTACCGATAGCGGTAATAACTGGCGCCAAGCTGTTTCTATGGCTTCGCCGGGGGAAGATAAAAATATTAGTTCGCTTGATGTTAATTTAATGGCTATGGACCCGCAAGATAATGCGGCTGTTTATTTAGCTAGTTTTAACAATGGCTTGTATTATACCTACAATGTTGTCAAAGAGGGCTGGGTTAAGGCTAATGGTTTGCCGGATGCGACCGTGAAAGATGTTGCCATTGATCCAAAAAATAAATGCATTATTTATGCGGCGATTGGCAATCGTTTATATCAGTCAGTTGACTGTTCTCGTACTTGGAATCAAGTTTATTATGATAATAATATAGAAGTAGCGATTAACACGATTGCAATTGACCATTATAATCCTAGAAATGTTTATATCGGTACTTCACGGGGCGAAATAATTAAGAGCATTGATTCAGGCGCTGCTTGGCGTACTATCCAGCGTTTAGAAAAGGAGGGAATTTCCCAGATTGTGATTTCACCGCTTGATAGTCGTTTGATTTTTGTGGCCTCATCTAAGAATAATATTTTTAGCTTTAGCTCTAATAGCAATACTGATGCTAATATCTCTGAAGATATTGAGCGCAATTTTATTGTTGATAATTGGACTGATTTAAACGCAGTTTTGAAAGATTATGAGTTGGGAAAGAATTTTCGTGATTTCGTAGTATGTTCAGCAGACGGCAAGATGTTTATCGCGACTAATCAAGTCATCTTGCGTTCTGGCGACCTCGGTATTACTTGGGAAAAGATTAAAATTATTCAGCCGGAAAAAGATGCTACCATCAATGCCTTAGCGGTTGATCCGCAGAATTCTAGTAATATATATTATGTAACTAATACAACTTTTTTCCGGTCCACTGATGGCGGCACGACCTGGATTACGAAAAAATTGCCGACTAATCGCGGCGGGCGCGAGATATTGATTGATTTTAACAATCCAAACGTAATATATTTAGGGACAAAACGGTTAGATAAATAAATAGTAAATAATAAATAAGAAATATATGAACCAATATTTAGAAAAAAAACAGACTGATTTTACTGGCGCATTAGACTTTTTCAAGAAAGACATTGCTACTTTACGTACCGGACGAGCTAACCCTGCTGTTTTAGACGGTGTGCAAGTTGAAGCTTATGGCGTAATAAATCCGCTTAATGCCGTTGCAAATATTACGATAGCCGATGCTAGAAGTATCTTAGTTACCGCTTGGGATAAGGGGGTTTTAAAGAATGTTGAGAAGGGAATTATTGATGCTGGTCTAGGACTTGGTGTTGTTAATGATGGTGATAAAATTCGCCTGACTATTCCGGCTTTAACTGAAGAAAATCGTAAAGAGTTGGTAAAAAGATTGAATGAAAAGATGGAAAAGACCCGTGTTATTTTACGTCAATTACGTGAAGGCGTTAAACATCAGATTGAAGGTGCTTTTGAGGAAAAAGAATTAAGCGAGGATGAAAAGTTTCGTTTCATGAAAGAATTGGATGAGTTTTCTACTAAGAAAAATGATGAACTTAAAGATATCCGCGACAAAAAGGAGCAGGATATTATGGAAATTTAACCAAGTAATCACATGTTTTTAACAATTATTATTTTCATTGCCGTTTTGTCAGTCTTAGTGTTTGCCCACGAGCTTGGACATTTTGTAACTGCGCGCCGCTTTGGCGTTCGGGCAGATGAATTTGGTTTTGGTTTTCCACCCCGCGCGATTGGTTTTTATCGCAATAAGTCCGGCAAGTGGCGCCAAGTTTTAGGTGGCAAGACGTATGAAAGTTTAGAAAACTCAACCAAAGCAGACTTAGTTCCGGCCAAGGGTTCTACCATTTATTCTTTAAATTGGCTGCCAATCGGTGGTTTTGTAAAGATTAAGGGAGAAAATGATAATGGCGATACTGAGCCCGATAGTTTTGCGGCCAAGAAAATTTGGAAGCGCATTATCATCCTATCAGCCGGTGTTATCATGAATGTTATTTTAGCCTGGTTCCTGTTTGCTATCGGCTATATGATTGGCATGCCGCAATCAACATCCGAAGTTGGTCCGAATGCTCGTGTCAGCGAAGCGATGGTCGCAATTATTGATGTTAGAGCTGATAGTCCGGCTGCTGGTGCTGGTTTAGTGAGCGGTGATTTTATTATTAGCGTTGACAATCAGGAAGTCGCCGTAGAAAAGGATTTGCAAGAAATTATTGGCGCTAGTGCTGGCCAGGAAGTAGCACTTGTAATTGAGCGTGAAGGTGAGCAGATGTCTTTAACAGTAACGCCTGAAGAGAGCGAAGAGGGAAATGGTGTAATTGGTGTTGGTATCATGGCCGCTGGAACTGTTAGTTATCCTTTCTTTAACGCTCTAGTTGAAGGCGCTAAAACAACTGGTTGGCTGCTTAAAGAAATATTTGTTGCTTTTGGTGGCTTGATTAAAAATTTAGTTGGTGGCGAATCGGTGGGCGCTGATTTTGCTGGCCCGATTGGTATTGCCAATATTACCGGACAAGCAGCTCGTTTAGGATTTGTACATTTATTACAATTTACCGCACTTTTGTCTTTAAATTTAGCGGTCATTAATATTTTACCTTTCCCAGCCCTTGATGGCGGTCGTATTTTATTTTTACTCATTGAGAAGGTAAAAGGCAAACCAGTGCGCCGCGATATTGAAGCAGTTGCCCACAACATTGGCTTTATTTTATTAATTGCTTTGATAATATTTGTGACCTATAAAGATATTATCAGGCTATTTTAAACATATGAACATCAATATCAAAGCCTCGCGGATAGAATTAACTCCGGCCCTAAAGAAGTATATTACGGATAAGATGGAGATGCTGGAGAAATATTTTGGAACACGAGTCAAAGTTATTAATTGTGATTTTGAAATAGAGAAGGCGGTTGGCGGTCAGCATAAGGGCGAAATTTTTCGCGCCGAAGCTAACTTCCAGGTTCCTAATGAAATTTTGCGCGTGGAAAAAACGGAAGCTGATATGTATAAGGCGATTGATAAGGTAAAAGATCATCTAGATTTAGTTGTTAAGAAGTATAAGGAAAAGTTGATTGATAAAAAACGGGGAAAGTAATAAAAGTTTAAGTTTTATGAAGACTATAAGATATATCTTGCCATTTTTTTTATTAATTGCGGCCGCAGTTTTTCTGCATTTTGTTTCTGCTGGTCCAGTCAATATTTCTGAGCGGCTTTCGGGCAAGATTTTACTGCAAGTTGAAGGTAATGGCGAAGCTTGGTATGTTAACCCTCAGGATCTAAAGCGCTATTATCTTGGTCGCCCAGTCGACGCTTTTGACTTAATGCGTAGCACTGGCATTGGTATTACTAATGAAAATTTAAAAAAGATTCAGGTCGCCGATTTTGATTTTTCTGGCCGCTTAGATACTGATAACGACGGACTTTCGGATGCGATTGAAGATGCTTTAGGTTCTGATAAAAATAAGGCGGATACTGATGACGATGGCTATAATGATAAAACGGAAACTGTTAGCGGTTTTAATCCTAACGGTACGGACAAATTTATTCTTGATTCGGCTTTTGCCAGTACACATAAGGGCAAAATTTTTTTACAAGTTGAAGGAAGGGGCGAGGCTTGGTATATAAACCCTGATAATAATCGCCGTTATTTTTTAGGTTCGCCGGATGACGCCTTTAGCGTTATGCGCAAGTTAGGTTTAGGAATTTCTAATAATGATTTATCCGATATTGACACGGGTGGCGCCGTGTCCGAATCTGGTCAGGTTTATATTAATCCAGGAGGGACCTTAAATTGTGGCATTAGTCTTTTCCGTCAAGAAAAAATTTATCGTGATACGCCAGAAGGGGAGCTGGTTATTATTGATTATCGTAAAGATAATGCTATTGTTTGCATGGGAAACGCTATCAAAGACGGCTGTAAAGCGGCAAAAATAATTCGTTTCTTAGATGATGGCACATCGCGCACCGAAGAAATAGTCGGTCCTGATGGTGCGGCTTGTTTATTCAAGGTTGAATATGGCAATATTACTAAGAAAGAAAGTCCTTCTTTAGCTTATGCTAATTCCGCGATGATCTGCCGTTATCAACAGGCTTTGTTTGATAATGGCTGTGATTCAATGTCTAGTGAGTTATGTGATGAATTAGAATTCAGGGATGAAGCGGGGCCAATTTATGGCTATACTTTTGGTGCTTTTGAAGAAGCTGCCTTTGCTAATCCGAATGATTATAGTTGTGCTGGGAGCTTAGTTGATAGGTTAGAGAATTAAACAGGGAAAATTTTAATAAGATATTTTTATAAGCCGCTCCTCTAAGGCGGCTTTTTGTTAGGGTTTTTCACACTTGTGGCTATATACAATATATGGTATAATATCTAATACTCCGACCACAACATAGCCGAAAAAGACTATTTTGATAAAATCGGAAAACTAACAAATTTAGGTTCAAATAAGTATGATTAAAGAGTACAAATCCTATGGCGGCGAAATGATCGAATTTTCAGTGCCAATCTTAGAAAAAAAACTTCAGGCAGCCGGTACAAAATCAGGTTTAGACCAGGCAGCACTCGCGGTGGTTGTCAGTGAAACCCTTTTAACTCTCTATGAAGGCATGCCGGAAGATGAATTGGATAAGGCTTTAATTCAAGTCTCTTCTCAGCATATTAAAGATGACCCGGCTTACGACCGCTTAGCTGCTGGTTTATTGTTAGCCACAATTTATCGTGAGGTTTTAGGGGTTGGGCCTGATGATGCTGGTTTTAGAGATGCTTATTCTTCTGTTTGGCGTACTAATTTACGTTTCGGCATTGAAAAAAGCTGGCTTTCACCTAATTTGGAAAAATTTGATTGGTTAAGTCTGGAAAAGTTTTTTGAACCGGAACGTGATTATTTGTTTACTTATGCTGGATTAGGAACTTTAGCGCGTCGTTATTTAATGCGGGATGATAAGCAGAGATTGTTAGAGCTGCCCCAATATTTTTGGATGCGGGTGGCGATGGGGCTTTCGTGGAATGAAGCAGAGCCTGATAAATGGGCAGCCGAGTTTTATGACAGGATGTCGCGCTTGCTTTATGTTTCTGGCGGCTCAACCAATGTTAATGCTGGCGCTTTTAACCCACGTTTAAGCAACTGCTTTATTATGCAGATGGATGATAACATTGATCATATTGGTAAAACTGTTTCCGATGTCTTAAAGCTATCTAAAGCGACTGGCGGCATTGGTCTGGCTGTTACTAAATTACGAGCCAGCGGTTCGCCGATCTCAACCAATAATACTTTTTCTTCTGGACCAATCCCATTCCTTCATATTATTGATTCGGCTATTCGGGCGATTTCTCGTGCTGGTAAAAAGATGGGCGCCCTCTGTTTCTATATGGAAAATTGGCATTACGATTTTCAGGAGTATATGGATTTGAAACAGAATGCTGGCGATGATTATCGTCGTACGCGTACAGCTAATATCGCTGTCTATATTTCTGATGAATTTATGAAGCGGGTTAAGGCGGATGATTATTGGTATTTATTTGATCCGAAGGAAACGGCTGATTTAATTGATTTGTATGGCGAAGCTTTTAGTCGTCGTTATCGAGAATATTGCCAGTTAGCGGAAGCGGGGGAAATAAAATTATTTAAGAAAGTAAAAGCCTCTGATCAGTTCCGTCAGATTATTGTTTCTTTGCAAGCCAGTGCTCATCCTTGGATTACTTTTAAGGATGCGATTAATGTCCGGGCTTTAAATAATAATACCGGCACAATTTACGGTTCAAA
>CAZZBQ010000029.1:0-6049 GCA_964652745.1 uncultured Gammaproteobacteria bacterium | reverse complement strand
AACTAAAAAGAGCCTGACAAAATCGGGCTCTTTTCTATTATATTAAAGTGTGAAATTATTCTTTTTCCAAAACTACTACTTCACGAAAAACTTTTTGCCCCTGACGACCGTAAACAATATTGCCCCGTTCTGATAAATAATCTTTAATTGCTACGTGATTTTGAAATTCGCTAGACAAGAAGTTTACTGGTTTAAAGCCCTTGATTGCTGGGTTGATTGGCCTATCGCCATAAAATATTGGCCACACCATCACCGCTCTTCCGCCTGGAATTAAAATTTTATGAAATTCACGCAAAGCGCTAGAATATAAATTTTCTAATTCTTTAATTACTGCCTCAAATTCTATGCGTCCACGCTGTGGTCCAAGATATGGCTCAGTAATAATTGCGGCCGCACTTTCAATTTTAACAAACTTAGATAAATCTAAAACATTTTTGGCAGCAAACTTGAATTTAATATCCCCTAACTTATATAACTCTTTCAACCAGCTAATATTTTTTTTAGTATCATCGATTGCTTTAACGGAAATATCCGAGCCGCAAACATTTTTATAACCTAAAAGCAGGGCCTCGCTTAAAACCGTACCCGATCCGCAGAAAGGATCTACTAATAAACTTTCTTTATCTTCTACTTGTGCTAAGTTAATCATTGCCTGCGCTAATTTCGGTGGCAACATCCCTGATTGGTCATCGCGCGCTGGTCTACCATAGTCACGTAAAGACAAATCTTTAAACGGTTGTACTGCTAAAGTTTCTCCTAACAATATCTTTCCAGCGTCTTCAGTTAAAACAACCTCTATACCACGTCTAATTAATTTGTTTTGCTCAACCACAACACTTGATAAAGATTTTTCCTGACTTACAACGAAACGAGAGCTTATCTGCTTATCACTAAAATATCTTTTCAATTTAATTCCTAAATCTTTTTTATTAAATCCACGTGGACCATAATCAGAAAATCCAAAATTAAATTTTCCCTCGCCACTTATTTTTCTTTTATCTTCAATTACTAGCTTTACGGCCGAAAGCAATTCATCCTGATTAACTTTACCTACAAGTTCTTGGCGGATAATTCCAATTTTAATTATGCCTCCTAAATTTTTAATTAAAGAAGTGGGTTCAATCTCTGCCTCGCATTCCGAAATTAAAAAATCATTACCAATTAAAACTGGATTTTTTAAATTTACAACGGCTGTCAGTTCAGCGAGGGACAGGGCCGGGTTACTACCTAAAAGAAAAAAGTATTGCATATGGTTAAATCATAACGGAAAGACTGCCCGCTGGCAATCACTCCCTTAAAATAGGTGACATCTTGCCTTTTATTAAAATACATGCTAAAGTCCTCTTACTAATTAAATATATTGATATCTTTCCCACATTTTAGACTTGTTCTAAAATAATTCCGCTAATAATAACGGAATTAAAGGTATTCCGACTGCCCCAAAGCTTCTTGGAATACTTGGGGATTTTATTTATTAAAAGGGGTTTAGGGATTTTTTAACATCATGTTATATCCGCTTCATCCCCTATTGTATATAATTCATATGTCCAAGACCAAACAATCAACCGTTGGTCACTACGAAATCCTTTTCATAGTGCCAAACAAATTCACTGAAGACGAAGCCAAGCAGGTTATCGCTAAAGTGGAAGAAACTATCACTAAGGGCGGCGGCCAAATCACTAGTCGCGAATACTGGGGTAAGAAAAAATTAGCTTACGAAATTAAGCACAATGCCTACGGTTATTACTCACTCGCAGAATTCGACATGGAAAAAGCTGCGGTTTTAACAACTGACCAGCTATTAAAACTTTCAACCGACATCTTACGCCACCAAATTGTCATCAAAAAATCTAAGTCCGAAAAGGAGTTAGCCAGAGAAAAGGCGATTCGCACCAAGATTGATGCCAAAAAAGCAGAAGAAGCTAAGGAACTAAAAGCAAAAACAGACAAGGAAGAAGCTAAAGAGGTGGTAAAAACAGAAAAACCTAAGAAAACCAACAAGAGCAATCTTAAGGAATTGGACGAAAAATTGGAAGGCATTTTAAGCGCTAACGATTTAATCTAACGATTTTAATATCCGCCGCTTGCGGCTGGACTTAGAATCTGTCCAAAAAATATGAATCTCAACAAAGCCATGATTATCGGGAACGTTACCCGCGATCCGGAATTGAAGAGCACTCCATCTGGTCAGAACGTTGTTTCCTTCGGTGTTGCTACTAACCTAGTCTGGACCGACCAAAGCGGACAACAACAAAAGAAAACTGAATTTCACAATATCATCGCCTGGCGTAAGTTGGCAGAAATCTGCGCTAAATACTTACACCGCGGTTCCAAGGTTTATCTTGAAGGTCGTTTGCAAACAACTGACTGGACCGGTAATGACGGTGTAAAAAGATATAGAACAGAAATCGTTGCCGAAAATATGATTATGCTTGATAGCAAGGGCGGTATGTCAGGCAACGCTCCTGTCTCTGGTCCAAGCAACGACCAAATCATTGAAATTCCTGAAGAACCAGGTGAGGAAGAAATTAGAATAGAAAATATTCCCTTCTAATTCCTAAATTGCGATAAAAAATTAATCAATATGAATCACAAGAAAACCAAAGAATGTTATTTCTGCGTCAACAACTTAGACGTAGACTATAAAGATACGCGCACTTTGCGCAAGTTTATCAACTTCTACATGAAGATTTTACCAGGACAACGCACTGGCGTTTGCGCTTGGCATCAACGTAAGCTCGCTAACGCTATTAAGCGTGCTCGCGTTATGGCTTTATTATCCGCTACTCATAAATAAGCCGTTTAAATCTTAAGTAGAAGACATTATGTTAAACTTCAACGAGATAAAGACCGGTAAGGTCATTAAAATTAATGGCGAGCCATACGTGATTGTTAAAACCGATCACCACAAAATGGGTCGCGGTGGCGCCGTGCTTAAGACTAAGCTACGCAACCTTATCAACGGCAACGTCTTAGAACGTACTTATCAGGGAGCAGAAAAAGCTGAAGAAGCAGAAACTCAGACCAAGAAAGCAAACTTCATGTATAAAGATAAGGACGAAGCTTACTTCATGGATAATGAAAGCTATGAACAGTTCAATCTTCATATTGAAGAGATTGGCGAATCTGCTCAATTCCTTAGAGATGATACTGATGTAGATGTTTTATACTTTGAAGGCAAGCCAGTAACTGTCAGCCTGCCTATTAAAATGGATTTTAAGGTTGTCAGCGCTCCTCCGGGAGTAAAGGGCAACTCTGCTGGTAATGTCAATAAAGTTGTAGAAATTGAAACTGGTGCTCAAATCAGCGTTCCAATGTTTATCAATGAAGGCGACGTGATTAGAGTCAACACTGACACAGGCGAATACGTAGAAAGGGCAAACTAAATTCAAATTTTTTCTATCAAAAACCGCGTCATTATATAAGGCGCGGTTTTTGTTTACTTTTCCTGATTAATGCTATAATTTAGGCATATATGACAATAATTCTTTTAGCCAGTTTGACCTTCTTTATAATCATTACCGCCCTGCGTTTAGATTTGGCGCTTTCTCTAATTGTTGCCCTACTGCCCTCTTATCTTATCCGCTTCAATATTTTTGGCATACCGATGACATTTCTAGAAGCGATGATTTTAATTAGTTTCGCCATTTGGTTCATTAAAGCAACCAAATTAAAACTTACGACCTGGTTTAAAGGCCGAACGACAAGACGACCTTATCCCTTCGGGTTAGAAATTATTATTATCCTAGTCTTATCATTTATTGCGGTTGGCGTATCCGATTTCAGTTTAGCAGCTATGGGGATTTGGAAAGCCTATTTCTTTGAACCAATTTTGCTCTTTATTCTGATTATGAATGTCTTTCAAGATAAGGTTGGACGAAAAAAAATATTACTAGGATTATTACTAGGTGCTCTAGCAACAGCACTTCTTGCTATCTTCCAGCAAGCCACCGGAGTTTTTATCACTAACCCTTTCTGGGCCAATGAAGAAACACGACGCGTTGTTTCTTGGTTTGGTTATCCTAACGCTGTTGGTTTATTTTTAGCACCCCTTGTCTTAGTTCTTTCTGGTTGGTTATTTACTCTGCATAAAGAAAAAAAACAAACCATTCTTAAAATTACTATCGCCACAACAATAATTTTGTCGGCCGCTGCAATTTATTTTGCAAAATCGGAAGGAGCTTTAATTGGTATAATGGCCGGAGCTTGGCTAATGGCAATACTGGCTAACAAATACACCCGTCTAGCAGCTATTATTGGGGCCATTATTATCAGTGCCTTTATTTTTATAACCCCGACTTACCAAACTTATGCTTTAGACAAAATTACTTTAAGTGATTTATCTGGAGAAATAAGAAAACAACAATGGAAAGAAACAATGGAAACCTTGCACATCTGGCCAGCCACAATTCTAGGTAACGGTTTATCAAACTACCCGCAAACAGTTGCCCCATATCACCAAGAAGGAATATTCTTTAATCGTGATAAAATAGAAAACTTTGATTCCCGGCTTTATGGTAGTGCCGAGCTGCGAGCTAAGTACTGGCAGCCGGTAGAAATATATTTATACCCCCATAATATTTTCTTAAATTTCTGGACCGAACTTGGGCTACTGGGCGCACTCGCTTTTATGTGGCTAATTATTAAATATTTAGTTATCTCCGTAAAATTATTTTTTACCAAGAAAAATTATTTAGCGCTAGGATTATTTGGTGCGATGTCGGCTATCTTAATTCATGGCTTAGTTGATGTCCCTTATTTTAAAAATGATTTAGCGGCTCTTTTCTTTATTCTTTTAGCCTTACTGGGAATACTAATTGCTGAACAGAAATTTAACTCAGACAAGCAGAAAAAAATATGAAAGAAGTCTTACAGAAAATAATTGCGGAAAGTGGCCTAGCTTCACGCCGAGAAGCTGAGAAGATGATTAGAAATCAGGAAGTAAAAATAAATGGTGAAATCGCTATTTTAGGCGAAAGAGCAGAGGCGGGGCGCGATATTATTTTAGTAAACGGCAAGCCGCTAAAAAGTAAGGCGGAAAAAATATATCTCAAACTTAATAAACCAGCCGGCTATACCTGTACTAACCGTATTTTTCCAGGAGAACAAAATATTTTTGAGTTACTTCCTAAAGGTGAGCGCCTTTTTTCTATCGGGCGCTTAGACAAAGATAGCCGCGGACTAGTGCTCCTAACTAATGATGGCGACTTAACACAAAAATTAACCCATCCTCGCTACGAACACGAGAAAGTTTACGAAGTATTAATTGATTATCGCACTCGTGAAGAAAATAAATTTTTAGAAATTGGCGCTGGTCACAGATTAATCAGTAATTTAATAAAAGGAGTTGATATTGAAGAGAGCGATGGCATTGTAAAAGCGAAACGAGCTTTATATTTACAAAACAATCGTTTTGTAATAACCTTAAGCGATGGTAAAAAAAGACAAGTCAGACGCATGTTTTCTGCTCTTGGTTATAGAGTTAAAGATTTAAAAAGAATTTCTTTTGCCGGACTTAAACTTGGCAACCTAAAAGAAGGGGCTTGGGAGAAGTTATCAAACGAGGAATTAAAAACTTTGGAAATTATTTAATTTAATTAATTTACAACTATATGAAAAATTCTAGGTTAGCAAGATGGGGCGCAACTCATGCGCTAGGTGTGCTTGTTTATGTCTTTTTGATCGCCATGTTCATGAAAAATGCTAACAACTGGTTTGGCGTTAAAGATAATGACATCCTCTCGCCAATTGCCTTTCTATTACTATTCATGTTTTCCGCTTTAGTAACCGGTGGATTAGTTTTAGGAAAGCCAATCATGTTATACCTTGATGGTCAAAAGAAAGAGGGAGTAAAATTACTATTCTTTACCGGTGTTAGCTTATTCATTCTCATGCTCTTAGTATTTGCCGTTTTAATGATAGTGAAATAGATTGCCAGTGGTTGAAAATTATAAACAGGAAGAGTGCGAGAGTGGTTGAATCGGGCGCTCTCGAAAAGCGCTATGCCGGAAACGGCATCGAGGGTTCGAATCCCTCCTCTTCCGCAGAT
>CAZZBQ010000028.1:2490-7169 GCA_964652745.1 uncultured Gammaproteobacteria bacterium | reverse complement strand
TTACATCCTCCGCCTGGAGGAGGGCAAGCAGTTCAAGCTGATAAAAAAATAAAAAGAAAAAGATATCAGCCAAGCGCTATCATAATTGATGGCGCTTTTTTTGTGTTTAATTTCATTGACAGTATTTGTCAAAATTAGGTATAATTATAATATAAATAATTTAAAATATGATGAATAAAATGGTGAAAAAGATTTTTTTTATTCTAGTTTTTTTGGTTATAGTTGCTATTGTTATTTTGCTTTTTTTGTTTAGTCAGCGTAGTCAGGAAAATCGATTATTAGACGGTAATGATATAAATAGTATTGGTCTAGAGGGGGGAAATTCTTCCATTGTTTCAGATGATAATCAAGAAAACCAGGAAGATGTTATGTTGAAGAAGGAGGATACTCGTCCTGCTGTTGATTATGAACCAGGGCCATCTCCGTTTCCTGAATTAGATTTAGATTTAACTGGCGTAGAGTTTATGAGCGACCAGGAAAAAAAAGATCAGAATATTCCGGTTGCCATTAAGGCGCAAGTGATTGAAAGGACTGATAAGGGTTATATTTCTAGTTATAAAGTAATTAGAGTTCCGGAAGATATTGAGTATAGTAAATAGATAGAAGTGATTAAAAATTTTAAAAAATATGGACAAGAACAAAAAGATTATTATGTTTGTGCCGCTTGCGATTGTTTTAGTTGCCTTAATAGCGGTGTTATTGCTTAACAATCGAGAAGACAAGGAGACGGTTATTTTTCCTAACAAAGATCAATCTGCCGAGCCTTTAACTGCTAGCACCATTGATCCTTCTGTTGTGGCTGTGCCCGAGCCGATTAATTGGCAGGAAGAAGTTAGGGAGTCTGGTGCTGATTTTGAAGTAGTTTTTATGAGTGATGAGGAAAAAAGTGCAATGGGTATCGAGCTTGAAAAAAGAGTACAAGTTTTAGCTCGCGATGAAGCAACTGGCATTGCTTTAGCGTATAAAGTTATTAATTCAGATTCCGATATTATTACTAGTGCTGAGTAAAGAAAAAAATATGCCGATTATAACTAGGAAGCAGAAGATTATTCTGATGATTTTGGGAATAGCAGTGGTTATTGTTTTAGCTTTGATTATCTTTTTGGAAATGAAAAATCGGCAAATAGGTAAAATTGTGCCACCTGACACATCTTCTAGCATAGATGGTAATGTTTATGTTCCTGATGATGAAGCGGCGACCAGACCGCACGATTGGGAGGAGACCGAGCTTCGTCAGCCCGTACCAGTTGATATAAAAGTTCCTGAAGTCGGTGAAAACATACCAACTGAACTAGTTGATGTTGTCGCTGTGCCGGAACAGTCGATTGATACTGGGACGGAGGGAAATAACTTCCGCATTTTCCGTGTTCGTGCCGAGAATGATAAATTTTTACCTTCACAAGTAATCGCTAATTTTCGAGATATGGTACATATTGAATTAATGGCGATTGATAAAGATTATGATTTGGTTTTGTCCGGTTATAATATGATGATTAAGGCTAAGCAAGGTGAAACTAAAGCGGTAGAATTTCAAGCAGTCCAAGATGGCCGTTTTATTTACTACTGCGAATCTTGCGGCGGAGTTAATTCAACTGCCAGGGGAGAAATAATTATTGTAAAATAATTTGAAAGGTTTTTTATTAGATGCTATAATAAAATTAAGATAAATAAATAAAGACAAGACTATGCAAAAGAACATGTTAGGAAAGCTGGCAACTATTATCTTTATGGTAATTATGGCTGGCCTCTTCGTCTATTTCTACATTACTTTAAATCGGGTAGATAAGAAATTAGATGATATGCAAACTAATCTCACTCAGGACGGCGCAAAAATAAGCGAGATTGTTAATTTCTTTAATGCCAACCTCAATGCGAACGCTAATCAACAATAAAAATATTAGAAGAGCAGCTCGTCCGTCTTATTCCGGCAGCCGCTCTGAAAATGATAACAACAATATGAAAAAAGAAATCGTTTTCCCTTTAATCGTCGGTATTATTTTCGGTGCTTTGATTATGATTTTCTGGCAGTTCACTGCGAGATTGAATGCTCAGAACGCCCGTTTAGTCCAGTTAGAGCAGTATTCTACCCAGAATACGCAAGCGGTTAATGAAATTGTAACTTTTATTAACAATGCTACCAATTCCCAGGGCGCTAATGGCACAGAAACTCAGGCTACTCCAGCTGAATAATTTAAAAAATTATAAGCGAAAAGATAAGGAAAAAGCCCTGCCCCTAGGCAGGGTTTTTGTGTTATAATATAGATAACTATGAATGAAGAAGACGCTAAAAAAAGAATAGAGAAACTTAAGGCGGAGATTGATAAACACCGCTATAATTATCATGTTTTAGACCAGGAAACAGTTTCACCGGCAGTTTTAGATAGTCTGAAAAATGAGCTTTTTATTTTAGAAAACGAATTTCCTAAGTTAATAACGCCGGATTCGCCGACTCAGCGCGTCGCTGGCGCTCCGTTAGAAAAATTTCAAAAAGTTAATCATTTGCGGCCGATGATTTCTTTGTTTGACGCTTTTTCGGAAGATGATATGCGCGCCTGGCAGGAAAGGAATGAAAATTATCTGAAGCGTTCTTGGCACGGTGATTATTATTGTGAATTAAAATTAGACGGCCTAGCAATTAGCTTGCGCTATGAAAACGGAAAATTATCTTTAGCGGCTACGCGCGGCGATGGCAAGACAGGGGAGAATGTGACGGGTAATGTTAGAACGATTGCTAGCATCCCTTTGTCTTTGCGCCGTCCTGAAAAAGGTGAATTGATTGAGGTAGGATTTTCTAAGAATGAAATAGAAATGATTTTTGGTTTTTTAGACAATGGACTGATAGAGATACGCGGGGAAGCGATTATGAATAAGAAAGTTTTTGCTGAACTTAATAATCGTTATGAAAAATTAGGGAAGCCGCTTTTAGCCAATACCCGTAATGGCGTGGCTGGCTCTATCCGCCAGCTTGATTCCCAAGTTACCGCTGAACGTAAGCTGGATTTTTATTCTTATGATCTATTATTGGGAGACTTAGAGCGCGGCGAGATAATAGATAAAAAAAGTAAGCTTGATAAATTAGCAAAACTTTTAGGTTTTAAAGTTTTGCCTGAGAATGGCATTTGCCGTGATTTACCAGCTGTCTTTGAATTTTATAAAAATATTGAAAAAAAGAGAGAAAAATTACCATTTGAAATTGATGGCGTGGTTGTCAAAACTGATGATTTAAAAATGTGGCCCGTGCTTGGTATTGTTGGTAAGGCGCCGCGCTATATGATGGCTTATAAGTTTTCCGCTGAACAGGCCATAACTAAGCTCTTAGATATTATTTGGCAAGTTGGGCGGACAGGCGCCTTAACGCCGACGGCAGTTTTGGAGCCGGTTAAAGTCGGCGGGGCGACGATTAGCCGTTCTACTCTACATAATTTTGATGAGATTGAGCGCTTAGGCTTGCGTTTGGGCGATACAATTGTGATTGAGCGTTCTGGCGATGTAATTCCTAAAGTCATTTCTGTTTTAAAAGATTTGCGCTCAGGAAAAGAAAAAAGGATTTCGCCGCCGGCAGCTTGTCCAATGTGTGCAGGCAGGGTTGAGCAAGTTGAAGGCGAGGTCGCTTATCGTTGCGTTAATAAAAATTGTTATGCCGTCGGCTTGCGGCGTATTACCCATTTTGTTTCTAAGGGTGCCGCTGATTTTGATGGTCTCGGCCCGAAATTAATTGAACAATTTTTTAATGAGGGCTTAATTAAAGATGCGGCTGATTTGTATGCGATAAAAGAATCGGATTTATTAAGTTTAGAGCGTTTTGCGGAAAAGAAAGCAAAGAATGTAATTGAATTAATTGTGAAAAAGAAAAAATTAGATGTTGCTAAATTTATTTTTGGTCTTGGCATTCGTCATGTCGGGGAAGAGACGGCGGCAACCTTGGTTAGTTTAATTAAAAAAGAAAAAATCAGTATTACTGATTTAATTAAATTTTTTCAATCTAAATCTCAGGAAGAGTTAGAATTGATGGAAGATATTGGTCCGATTGTAGCGAAAAGTATTTATGATTTTTGGCAGGACGAGAAGAATATAGAGTTATTAAAAAAGTTTGAAGCTAATGGTGTTGAATTAATGGTTGACGCTTTACTTAAAGGCGGTAGTTTTGGTCGTTTGGCGGGCAAGAATTTTGTTTTAACTGGCTCTTTATTAGGTTTGACACGCCAGGAAGCAAAAGATAAAATTAAAATGTTAGGCGGACATTCTAAAGAAACTGTGACAAAAGAAACCGATTATGTTGTTTATGGTGCTGATCCCGGCTCTAAGTTAGAAAAAGCTAGGAAATTAGGCATTAAAACGCTTAATGAGGCGGAATTTTTAGAGTTAGTTAAATAGAATTATTATGAAACTCACTCAAGAAGAAGTAAAACATATCGCTGAGCTTTCGCGCTTAGAATTAAGTTCGGAAGAAGCAGAAAAATATCGCGGCGAACTAGCCGCAATTTTAGATTATGTTGCCATGCTTAAAGATGTTGATACGACCGGTGTAGAAGTAACGGCACAGGTTAGCGGATTGACCGATGTTTTTCGTGAGGACAAGGTGGTTGATTGGAATAAAGAAGAAGTTGATACTGCTTTAGGGCAGGGAGAAATTGAAAATGGTAATGTTAAAGTCAAGCGGGTTTTGTAAATAAAAAATC
>CAZZBQ010000028.1:0-2390 GCA_964652745.1 uncultured Gammaproteobacteria bacterium | reverse complement strand
TATGAATCTTAATGAACTGACAATTGAAAGCGCGCGCCTTAAATTAGACAAAGGAGAAATAACTTCTTTGGCTTTAACTGAGGCATGTTTAAAAAAAATAGAAGAAGCTGATAAAGAAATTCACGCTTGTCTATCAGTTTGTGCTGATGAGGCAAGGGAAGAGGCTAAAAAAGCGGATGAGCGTTTAGCACAAGGTGAGCGAGGACCACTTCTTGGCATTCCTTATCTTTGCAAAGATATTTTAATGACCAAGGGTTGGAAAACAACCGCTGCTTCAAAAATATTAAAAGATTATGTTGCGCCTTATGACGCAACCGTGGTCGCGCGTTTGCGGGCAGCTGGAGCTGTGCTTTTAGGTAAAACTAATTTAGATGAATTTGCTCACGGTGCTTCTACAGAAAATTCTGCTTATGGCCCAACTAAAAATCCTCATGATTTAAGTCGAGTTGCCGGCGGTTCTTCTGGCGGCAGTGCGGCGGCCGTAGCGGCTAATATGTGTATATTTGCACTAGCGTCTGATACGGGCGGTTCTATTCGTCAACCTGCCAGTTTTTGTGGCGTTGTCGGTCTAAAACCAAGCTATGGTCGTGTTTCTCGTTTTGGCTTATTATCAATGACTTCTTCAACTGATGTGGTTGGTCCGATTACCAAAATAGTTAGTGATGCACGGATAGTCTTCGAAGCTATTGCCGGTACTGACGAGCATGATGCAACCTCGGCAACCAAAGAACATATTACCGCGACAAGAGCGCGCATTGAAGAATTAGATAAAGAAAAACATAAGTCGCTTAGTAAAAAATCTTTAGCCGGAATTAAAATTGGTTTACCGAAAGAATATTTTTTAGATGGTTTAAATCCGCAAGTGAAAGACAGAATAATGGCGACTGCTAAAAAATTACGTGAATTAGGTGCAGAAATTATTGATGTTACTTTGCCGCACACAAAATTTGGCATCCCGGTTTATTATATTATTACTCCCTCAGAAATCAGTTCTAATTTAGCTCGTTTTGATGGTATTAGCTGGGGCTTGAAAGCAGAGGCAAAAAATTTGCAAGAATTTTATAAGAAAAGCCGCGGGCAAGGTTTTGGTCCGGAGGCAAAGCGCCGTATTATGCTCGGCACCTATGCTTTATCGGCTGGTTATTATGATGCTTATTATAAAAAAGCCCAGTCGGTTAGAACTTTGATTATTGAAGATTTTAATAATGTTTTTCGGGAGGTAGATTTATTGTTAACCCCGACTGCCCCACATCCCGCTTTTAAATTAGGGGCACAGTCTAATGATCCTTTGGCGATGTATATGGAAGATATTTTTGTGACTACGGCTTCTTTGGCCGGACTCCCAGCAATTTCAATTCCAGCCGGAAATATTTTAGTTGAGGATGGCAAAGAGATGCCAATCGGTGCGCAACTAATTGCACCACGCTTTTTTGAGGACGAACTTTTAACGGTGGCTGCTTGGTTATAGTAGATTAAAATTCTTGCTTTAAAAAAATAAATAGTTAGGAAATTAAATAATTAAAAAATATGTTCAGTGACAAGAAGTTAGCTAAACCAGTTTTGTATGCTGGCGCAGCTGTTGTTGTTTTAATAGCGGTGATTATTGCTATTTTTGGACAGGGCGGTAAACAGGAGCCAGCGGCAGAAATAAGTTTAGCGGAACTTAAAGAATTTGTGCCAATAGAAGGTGCGCGGGCTAATAGTTATCAGACGATGTCAGCAGTTACTGATATGATGGAAGGTGATTTATTGGTTGACGCCGAAGGGACTGATTTAAAAATTTTTGTTTACGAAGATTATGCTAGTTCTTTGAGTGCGGAATTAGCAGGAATACTTAATCAAATTGTTCGTGAGTCTGCTGGGAAAATTACTTTAGTATCTCGACCATTTATTTTAGCTGGTTCAACTATTTCCAAGGAAGCCGCCTTAGCGGTTAATTGCGCACAAGACTTGGGTAAGGGGGCTGAAATGCGCGTCTTATTGTTATCTGCGGCCGCGAATGGGGAAATTACTGAAGGAACAGTTTACGCAAAAGCTGGGGAATTACAGCTTAATCAAGAAGACTTTGCCGTTTGCTTGACTAATGAAGAAAAATCGGTAAAATTGGAGGGGTTGATGTCGGCAGCCAAAGCTAATTTAATTATCGGTGCCCCGACTTTATTGGTTGGTGATGAGATGATAATTGGTGCTAGACCTTATTCTGATTTTGTTGATTCTAATGGTGATGCGATTGAGGGCTTAAAGGCGGTGATAGAGCGTAAGTTAAAAAAATAAAATATACTCAGGCGAATTTTCGCCTGTTTGGAGAGTTCGCATAGTTGGTCTAGTGCGCACGCTTGGAAAGCGTGTATGCCGCAAGGCATCAAGGGTTCGAATCCCTTACTCTCCGC
>CAZZBQ010000027.1:1206-7230 GCA_964652745.1 uncultured Gammaproteobacteria bacterium | reverse complement strand
TGGTGGTTTATTTTTTCAATTATTTAATACCTCGTATTATAAGGGTAAGGTTTGGTTTCCGATTGTTTTATTTATTTTAGCAGTTAAATTTTCTGATGAACGTTATGCCAAAAAGCATAAAAATATTACACATCCTGCCAAGCTTAGTTAGAGCAGGCGCAGAAAGAGTAGTATATGATTTAAGTCTGGGACTTCCTAAGGACAAATTTCAGTCCGGCATTTTGTTATTCAAGGATAATGGCGCTGGCAAAGATTGGCAGACTGAGCTTACCAATAATGGCATAGAAATTTTTTCTTTACGTAAGAATTATTTAGTTGATCTTATTAATTTTTGGAAAATCTATCGCCAGATTAAAAAGTTTTCTCCTAATATTGTTCATACTCATCTTGGGGGTGATATTTACGGACGTCTGGCTGCTAAATTAGCTAGAGTACCAGTGATTGTCTCTACCGAGCACAATCTTAATGTTAGCGAGAGTTCTTTGGCTAGATTTTTTAAAAAAGTTACTATTCGTTTTGCGGACAAAATTTTTGCAGTTTCTCGGGCAGTAAAGGATGATGCGTGTAAGCGCTATAATTTGCCTTCAGAAAAAATAGCCGTTATTTATAATGGTATTGATTTTAATCGCTTCCAGGCCAAGCCCAAAGCCCTGATAAAGCCTCATGTTATTGGCGCTCTGGGACGCTTAACAATCCAGAAGGGTTTTGACACTTTAATAGAAGCAATTAGTTATTTAAAAAATCAAAATATAATTGTTAAAATTGCTGGCGAAGGGGAGCTGAAAAATGTGCTTACAAAACAAATAGAAAAATTAAACCTACAAACCAAAATTAAGCTGGTTGGTTTAGTTGACCCAGTTGAATTTTTAAGCAGTATTGATGTGTTAGTTGCTCCTTCGCTTTGGGAAGGCTTAGGTTTATCTATTTTAGAAGCTGGTGCGATGAATAAGCCAGTAATTGCATCTGAGATTGATGGTATTAGAGAAATAATTAATGAAAAAACCGGATTTTCTTTTCCTGTTAGTCAGGCCGAAGAATTAGCTAAACAACTGGATTTCGTTTTAGAAAATTTAGAATCAGAAATAGTTAAAGAAAAAAGTCTTTCTCTAAAAACAAAAGTCATGAATGATTTTTCTCTTAAAAAAATGCAGGATGAATACGCAGCTTGGTATGAGAGGTTGCGAGTTTAATTTTTGAAATATATGCGTATCCTTCAGGTTAATAAATTCCATTATCCGCGCGGTGGAGCTGATAAATACTATCTTGATCTTGGTTCAGCTTTGGAACAATCTGGTCATGAGGTGGCATATTTTTCTATGCGCCATCCAAAAAATAAGCCCTGTAACTACGAAAAATATTTTGTTTCTCGCATTAGTTTTAATGAGGGCGGATTAAGAGATAAGCTACTAGCACCGGGGCGGATGATTTATAGCTTAGAGGCAAAAAGAAAGTTTAAAAAATTAATTTCTGATTTTAAGCCGGAGATTATCCATATTCATAATATTTATCATCAGATATCACCTTCAATTTTAGATGTTGCTCGTAAAAATAAAATTCCCGTTGTGATGCACTTGCATGACTATAAATTAATTTGTCCTAATTATCAGTTATTTGCGCATGGTCAGATTTGTGAAGACTGTAAGCCAAATCATTATTTTGCTTGTGTTAAGAAACGTTGTTTTAAGAATTCTTTTTTCAAAAGTGCGCTAGCCGCTCTAGAAATGACGATTCATCATCGCTGGTTAAAAATATATTATCGGAGCATCAACACTTTCATTGCGCCTAGTGCTTTTATGAAAGCTAAAGTTGTTGAATTTGGTTGGTTAGCTGATAATATTAAGGTTATTCTTAATCCATTTTCCAGTGCTTTAAAAGATGTTGCCGGCGAAGCGCCAACTTCTGACTACCTTTTATATTTTGGTCGTCTTTCTCCTGAGAAGGGTTTAAAAACTTTAGTTGAAGCCGCCGCTTTAACTAAAAGCGAAATTAAATTTGCTGGCTCTGGTTCAGAAGAAAGTAACCTACGCGTTCTTGCTGAGAGTAAAAATGTTAAGGCAGAATTTTTAGGATTCAAAGAAGGTAGGGAATTAAAAGAAATAATTTTGGGTGCCAAAGCGATTGTTTTGCCATCTATTTGGTATGAGAATATGCCACTTAGTTTGTTGGAGGCTTTGAGTTTAGGAAAGCCAGTGATTGCTTCAGAAATTGGCGGCATGCCAGAAATGATTACTAACGGAAAAAATGGTTGGTTGTTTAAGTCGGGCGATGCTCAGGATTTAGCGGCTAAGATTAAACTACTAGCCGAAGCTGATTATGAGAGCCTGGCGCAAAATGCAGCCGCTAGCGTGGCAAATTTAAGCCCACAGGAGAATTTGGCAGCTGTTCTTGGGGTTTACGAGGAGTTAAAAAAATAAATATTTAAATAAGAAAAAACACCCTTGTTTATCAGGGGTGTTTTTGTTTTTAGACGGCAATTGCTTTTCTTGTTCTTGCTTTAATTGTAGCTGAGAAAAGAATTACGCCAGTAATCAAGAAGAATCCTGCAAAAAACCAGGTTGCTCTAATTGAGGTTGCTTGGGCGACAAAGCCAGAAACAATTAGGCCAGTAAAAGCCCCCGCTTTGCTAAACATAGAATCAAGTGATAGCAAGGTTGCTCTAGTGGCTGATTCTAAGTGGTTGTTGATAAAGTCTTGCTGTAACGGTCTTATAATTCCTCGTCCCAGATTATGCAGACTAAAGACTATCAGCATTAAACCGCTCCCGGTTATAAGTGAGCAGGCAATTATCGCTGCCCCGGTAAATAGTTGGGGTAAGATTATGGCTGATAGACCATTTAGTCCTCCGGTTAAGCGATGGGAAAACCTGGATCCCAAGCTGCTTAAAATTGAACTTGCCATAAAAATAAAACCGAGGTGAAGGGAACTAAAACCGTAGTCTGTTTTAAACATTAACGTCCATTGCATATTTACTGCTTGTACCGAGAAAGCAAATAGAGCACCGAAAGCCATTGCCAGAAATAAATTAGAATTTTTGATTCCATAATTCCAAGCGTAATGAAATTGTTTTTTCATTCCACCCTGGGGATGCGATTCAATTGTATGGCGATAATTCTCTTTAAGACGCAAAGCTAAGATAAAAGTGATGATAGTCAGAAGAGCAGACGCAAGCCAGGGCCAACCAAGATTAAAATTACCTAAGAAAGCCCCGAAAACTACACCGATAACTGTGCCACCTGTTTTTAGGATTGGCGTAAAACGAAAAACTTTGACCTGAAGATGATGTTCGTCCCGAGCTTTTAAAGAATCAACCATCCATGATTCAGCCGCGCCTGAATAAAAAGTTATACCTCCGGCTAAAATTAATTCCGCAATAATAAAGAATAAAAACGAAGGAGCGAAGAAATAAAACAAATGACCGATAATCATTAAAGCAAAACTTATGGACAAACTGCGATGTCTTCCAAATCTATCAGCAAAACTTCCAGTTGGTAGTTCAGCTAAGAAAACCATACCCATGTAAAAGGCATTAATAATATTTATTTGCCAAAGGTTCATTCCTTTTTCTGCCAAGAAGGGTACATAAGTTGCAAAAGTGCAGGCAATAGCCGCGGCCGCGCTGATTTCAATTCCTAAGTAAGCAGCCACAATTGGGTTAAATAAAATTTTCTTCATAATATTAAATTTTTAAAGTTCGTGATTTTTGGATATTTCAATTTTTTAAATCTAAACATATAGATACAAAACGCCCCCGGCTATCTTTTGCCGAGGGCGTTATTTACTGGTTAAGAAATGATATATTTCGTTTATTTAGGGAGTTAGTTTTATATAATTACCACTAACTCTACCTTTACCAGTAATAGCGCCATCGGCCTGACGATCGCCCTTTAACACATAAATAGCAAAAGAGCCGCCGTTCCAAGGGGAGGTCATTTGGTTGACTGGTAAGTTGTGGTACATTATATTATTCATACGTTTATACTAAAATATACGTAAGATTAGGGTTTTTGTTACAGTTATAACAAAAAACAGGCTTTCTCGTAAGAAAAAGCCTGTTTTATAAGTAAGTCTAAAGATTATTGAATCTGGAAGGAGATGCTGTAATGGAGCTTGGAATTAGCACCAGTTGCCTTAATATCATAGCCGCCAGCCTTTTGAGTAGGGACCTTCATAATAACGGAAAAGCGTCCATTAGCATCAGAGGTAACAGTTTTAATCGCTTTACTATCAAAAGTAATGTCTAATTGTTCATAAGGCAAGAAACCACCACCAGTAAGCATAATATCAGAATTAGCGGCTGCGCTTGGCTTATCAAGTTTAAGATACATATTTTCTACTGGATAATCTTCCGCATTTTCAGTAGAGGCAGTAGAGGCAATCTTGTTAAGTTTGTCATCTAAAACTAAGATATTAGTATTATTGAAAACAATAACTTTATCACCGCTATTGTGAACAACTTTTAGACCCATTGCCCAGCCAGCATAGCCACCAAGGTTACCGGTCCAAGCATGATCAACTAGTTTCATATTCTTGTCTAATTTAACAACGCCAACACCATTAGAGAAATAAACGTAATCAGTGTGGCCACTGGCTGACATGTCAAATCCTTGGAAATCTAAATGCTGAAAACTTCCTAAGAGCTTACCAGACATGTCAAATTTCTTAGCGTAGTAATCATCAACTACATAAATATAGCCAGCAGCGTCTTGGTAGGCGCGGCGATTACCTTTATCAAATTTGAAATTCAAAGGAATATTTTTAACTAAAGTTCTTGATTCGCTGTCGTACACCCTTAAAGAGCTATCAGCTTCATCAACATTTAAGAAGAAGCGACCATAATCCCCGGAGAGATTATAGGGAGCAGCTTCGTTTTTAAAGTCATGAGCAACAACGACGTTTAAGTCAGAGTTTAAAGTCTTAATACCTTTAGCGCTAACTGTTACAATCTTGTCACCAAATTTATCAACGCGATTATACCATTCCCAGTAACTATTAGTTACTTGTTTGTCTAAAGTTAAGACACTACCTGAGACTTGGTATTTATAAACGGTGTAATGACTAACCGCATAAGCATAAAGTGTATTGTCCTCAACAGACAACTTAACATCAAAGAATTCCTCGTATCTGTTAAAGCGAGCATTAAAAGGTTTAGTCTTGGAAATTAATTCCAGGTTTTGGCCTTCAAGGCGAAAGATTTCTAAACTGCCAGTATTAGTCGTGGCAACATAGACTTTACTTTGAAAGGCAATAGCGTCACCAGAGTAATAAGACTTTAAGCGGCTTTTTCCCGGAGTTACAATTAAGAAAAGTGAAACGAGGGAAACTAGGACAACCGCAGAGATTATCCATTTTTTCATATTTTTAGCTTTTTTTAGTTAAATTTTAACTATATTTTAATTTTTTATAAATTATACTTCATTAAATATCATCTTATTGTACAGTATATTTCAGAATTTGTCAACTGATATTGGGGGCAGGGTATTGACAAATAAAATTAATTGTAGTATAGTAGCAAGATAAATTTTTGATTATTTAATTTATGGAATTTCACGAATTCTTACAACTCATCCGAAAAAAGACCCAGACCATCTTTACTATTACTTTAGTTGGCGTCATGGTCGTGCTTTTGGCTTCGCTTATTAGACCGTTAAGTTATAGCGTTGAGTCAAGACTATTAGTAGTTCAAAATGCAGGCTCGACTGATGCCTATTCTTTATCTCGTTCTAATGAATATTTAGGCGGGCTTTTAGCTAAGGTTGTTTCCTCTGGATCATTTTATGATCAGGTGCGCGGTTCTAAATATAGTGTTGATAAAAATTATTTTTCTGGTGACTATAGTCAGCAGTTAAAAAAATGGCACCGCACTGTTAAATCAACTACCGATAGTAATACTGGTATTATTGAAATTTCTGTTTATCACCCTAATGTTTCTGAAGCAAAAAAAATTGCTTTAGCCATTAATGATATTTTAATTACGAGCAATCAGAATTATCACGGTGGCGAGAATGTGCAGATTAATATTATTGA
>CAZZBQ010000027.1:0-1106 GCA_964652745.1 uncultured Gammaproteobacteria bacterium | reverse complement strand
ATTATGGCTGAACCAGAAAATTTAAGCGGTAATATGCGTAATATTATTAATAGATAATTTAGTAATTCATATAGTGAAAAAAATTCTTTAACAATTTAATAACAAAAAAGGAATGGAGGTTTAAAAATGAATCCGAAAGTAAGATTAATTATCGTAATTTTAGGTTTTTGCTTGCTTGGTTTATTTATGATTCTGTATTTTACTGAAAAGAATCGTAATAACAAAAGCGAATTCATCGGTAGCGATGTTGCTACTGGAATTGTGAATGCACCCGAGCCAGCAACCTTACTGGAAAGCAATGCCGGTAATGCCGAAGCTGCGCCTGCTGGAAGTTATTTATTTTGCGTCCGTTTAGATGGACGTCAGAATGGACATCTACCCGCGTTAATCGGTGGAGGACCCAGTGCTTATGGAAATGGTCAGCCCGGTGGTTACAACTGGGGGCTTATGCCAAATGCGACTGGCGCTGAAGATTTCGGCATTTTGTCGGATGGCACTGTGTTCTGCAAGGTTAGTTATTTGCAGGCAAATGGCATGGTCCAATTTGCCGAATATATTGGCGCCCCAGCTTGGGTGCCGATTCAGATGACAGAGGCCACGGTTGGGGGTCAGGCCGCCCTAACCTACAAAATTCCAAACTTTTAACGGCTATTAATAATTTATTATTAGCCAATAACCCTGAAGATAACGCATCTTCAGGGTTTTTTCTTTTTTAAAGACTTGACAGACTTTGAAAAATATTGACATATTCTAAGAAATAGTGTATACTGTCTAGATAATCTTTTTTTGATTATCGCTAAACGAACATTAACAAAAAAAACATATGCAATGAAAAAATTACTTTTTTTATTACTGGCATTAGCGATCGCTTTTGGCAGTTCGGCTCAGTTCCGAGATAATGTGAATATTTCCTTTTTTGCGGGTGGTTATGCTGCTCAAAAAAATAGAAATAACAATGGCGGCTGGTACGGTATGTATGCAGAATATATGCCGATTAAAACAGCCGATGGATTAAATATCGGTTTCTGTGCTGTGGCTTCGCAAGTAGGTTTCAAGACCGAAAGCAAAACTTCTTTGTATAAAGGAACAAGCACTGACTTTGGTGC
>CAZZBQ010000026.1:3982-7268 GCA_964652745.1 uncultured Gammaproteobacteria bacterium | reverse complement strand
TGGACGGGCAGGAAAATTCGTCCGCTACCACCGACATGAAAGGTAAAATTAATTTAGAATATGATTCTGCTAAAAGTTGTCTTAACGATAATTATTTAACTAGTCCATATTGCCAAGACGGCATTAGTATTGTGCCGCAGTTATCAGAAATTGGCGATGTGAGCGCTAGTGATTATGTGCAAGTCTTCCGCACTAGAATTAACTTTAAAGAAACATCCGTTAAGCGTATCGGCGCAGAAAATAAGGTTTTAGTTAAAACTGGCCTTTATAATATTGATTTATCGAAGCGGGAAAGTGGTTGGGAGGGGACTCCGGCAATTAATCAAACAGTGAAGGCAGAAATTAAGGCCACCGAATATATTGCCCGCCAGACTGGTACTTATTATGATTTTATTAATAAGCTTTCATATCCGACTTATACTTATGACCAAAAAGAAACTGTTTTACCGACGCAAACTTTTGTTACTGGTGCTGATGGTTTTGGCTCCTTTGAACTGCCGGTTGATTCTAAATATTCTTATGAAATTTCTTTGTCGGCAACAGATAGTTTTGGTCAAGTAATTAAAACCAGGGAATATGTTAGTGCTTATAATTTACAAGCTTCTGACCCGCGTTTTAAATATTATTACTTGACTGAGGAAGAAAATCATCCCAAGGGCTATCAAATTGGTGAAGAGGTAAAATTATTATTAAAAGATAATGATAATTTGCCAGTACAACCTAAGGGTCGCTATCTTTTCCTAACTTTTCAGACAGGTTTACGCGGCTATAAAGTTATTACCGACTCTCATTTTAATTTTAATTTTGTTCAGCAAGATGTCCCGAATGTGTTTGTCGGTGCGGCTTGGTTTGACGGTGAAACTTATCGTGAAGCTGGTTTATATCAAGTTTTTTATGCTAAGGATGAAAAGAATTTAGTTATTTCTATGAATACTGATAAGGCGTTTTATGCTCCTGGTGAAGAAGTTAATCTCAAATTAAAGGTTAATGATAAGGCTGGCCGTGGCGTTAAGGCGCGCATTAATTTAAGTGCGGTTGACGAAGCGATGGGCGCGCTTAACGGTATTTCAGAAATGTCGCCGCTAGCTAATATTTATAGCCTTGTTAATCCTGGCCTTAACTTTACCGCCTTTACCCACGCTAATCTTACTTTTGGCGGCGGAGCTGAGAGGGGCGGCGGCGGCGATGGCGGCGGTCGTTCTGATTTTCCTGATATTGCCTTATTTACTCAAGTAGAAACTAATAATCGTGGCGAGGCGGCAACCAGCTTTAAGTTACCGGATAATATTACATCTTGGCGTTTAGGCATTCAGGCAATCTCAGATGGTTTAGAAGCAGGAGCCACGACGACTAATGTAATTGCAACCTTGCCGTTTTTCTTGGAGAGCAGCTTAAATAATAAATTTTTAGCGGGCGATGAGCCGATTGTTAAAGCGAACGTTTTTGGCAATAGCTTGGCTGAAAATGAGCGGATTAATATTTCTCTAGAATCATCTTCGCTTGGTTTAGTAAAATCAAGCCAGGAGGCATATGCTTTTTCACCAGTTTATTTTTCCCTCGGCGAACTTAAGCCTGGTGAATTTGAAGTTAGATTCAGTGCGGAAGCGGGCAACAAAAAAGATGCCGTAGTTAAAGAATTTTCTGTTATTAGTTCGCGTCTTAAGGAGGGTAAACAACAGGTTCAAGAAATTACAGCCGCTACTAAGCTAGCTGGCGGGGAGCAGGGCTTTACTCAGGTAGTCTTGCTTGATGGTAATCGCGGCCGTTTTTATCCAGAAGTTAGCAGCTTAAGTTATGGCGGCGGCGCGCGCGTCGATCAAAAACTATCAGCTGCGGTTGCTTTAGATATTTTATCAGAGTCCTTTGGTGTTGATAGAGAAACTTTGTTTGTTGATTTGAAAGCCTATCAAACAACTGATGGCGGAATTTCACTTTTGCCTTATTCAAGCTCTGAGCCACGCTTGTCAGTATTAGCAGCCATGGCTGCCCCTGATATGTTTGAACGCATGGCTTTAAAAAAATATTTTTATCAGATTTATAATACTAATAAAGCTTCTCAGGAAGAATTAGCTATGGCACTTTCTGGTTTAGCCGCCTTAGAGGAGCCGGTACTTATTTCTTTGCGCGAATTCAGTCGTTTAGAAACATTAACTGCTATAGAAAAATTATATTTAGCCTTGGGGGCACAGGCAATTGGGGACGAATCTTTGGCAAGAAGTTTATATTCTGAGCTTTTAGCAAAATACAGCGAAGAGCTTGATGATTACGCGCGCTTAAAAGTTGATAGCCAGGATAATGATAAAAATGCTATGGCGAGCGCACTTATGGCAGTATTATCAGCGAACCTAAAAGATGTACAGGCGGAAAAATTTTGGAAATACGCTGTCGATAATGCGCCTCAGGATAATTTAGTAGTTTTAGAGCGCGCTTTATATCTACAAGCAGTTGTGGCGGGAGCACCATCTGATCGTACTAGCTTCGTTATAGAAATTGATGGTCAAAAAATTGAAAAAGAATTAGGTTTGGGTGAAAGTTACGCTTTTAGCGCAAACGCGGAACAGCTTCAGCACCTAACAGTGGCTGGCGTTTCCGGAAAATTATTAGCCGCAACTTATTATGATATTCCCGGAGAAGCGCTTGCTGGCGACAAGTCTGTTAGCATTGATAAAAAATATTTAGTTAACGGCCAGGAAACTCAAGAATTTTCTGAGTCCGATATTATTGAAATTAGGCTAGTGCCAATATTTTCTAATACCGCCCTAGATGGTTGGTATGAAATTAATGATATTTTGCCGAGCGGTTTAGAAATCATTACTTCAACTTACCATCCTGGTGTAAAAATTGATTGCCACTTACGCTACCCTTATAATATTAAAGGCCAAGAGATTAGCTTTGTTATTAATAAAGATTGGCAGGCTAGCGATTTATGTGCTGGGAAAACAGATGGCTACTTTAGTTATTTTGCCCGTGTTAAGCAGCCGGGTAAATATATTATCGAACCAGCACTGCTACAATCATCTCTCGCTGCTAGCGTTAAAGATTTTTCTGCTCTAGGCGGGAAGATTAACATTAAGCTCAGTGGAAATTAAACTCGAAAAAAATAAAATAAAATTCTTAATACCGGCGCTCTTTGTGGCCGGTATTTTGGCTTATTTGTTTTTAGTTGATAGTTTTTTTATTAAGCCGAAGATTGATGGTGCGCAGTTAGAGCAAACCGAAACTCAGGCTTTTATTACCCCGGTTCCTTATAATTGGCCTTTATTTTATACCGCTCTAGAAAAACAAG
>CAZZBQ010000026.1:0-3882 GCA_964652745.1 uncultured Gammaproteobacteria bacterium | reverse complement strand
GCAATTGCTCCGCATCATGATTTAGCGGCCGAGTATACGGCGGAATTATTTTCTAAGCTTAGTAATTCAGAAATCAAGACAGTAATTATTATTGGCCCTAACCATGAAAATAGCGGCACAGCTGATGCTATTACTGGAGTGATTGATTATCGTTTGCTGGATGGATTCGTGGCGACTGATAAAGACTGGGTTGCTTGGCTGAGCCGGGAAAAATTAGCCGTTTCTGAACCAGAGAATTTTAAAAATGAGCACTCTATTTATGCGCTTGTCCCGTTTGTTAAATATTATTTTCCGGAAGCCAAAATTGTGCCTATTATTTTAAAAAGCAGCCTGCTACAGGAGCAGGCGCTTAAACTCGGCAATGCTATAGCTGGGCAAATTGTAGCTAATAACTTGGTTGAGAGTACTTTAGTTATCGGTTCGATTGATTTTTCGCACTATCTTTCAACAGAACAAGCTAATTTAAAAGATATAGAAACTAAAGAAGCAATTATTAGTCGAGATTATAATCGCCTATATTCTTTTGGCGATGATAATCTTGATTCACCGATGACTATGATAACTGTTTTAGCGGCAGCTACATATCTTGGTAGTAATAAGACGGAGATAATCGCAAATGTTAATCAAGCTGAGGCGACTGGCTTAATTTCCGTGCCGAGTTCAACTAGTTATTTCACAATTATTTTTTGACCGCTTAATCTTTGGTGATAATTTCTTCAACCTCTGTTTCTTGAAGTACTTTAATTTCTGTTTTTTGTTCATGGCTGATAATTTTTTTGGTTTTCCATTTGCCTTTAAAGAAAACAAAGAGATAGATAGTGGACATTATGATATTGGTAATCGGGAAAGTTAACCAAACTCCAGTGATGCCTAGATTTAAAGCTTTTGATAACAAGAAGGCCAGTGGTAATTGCACCAGCCATTGGGAAATAATACTGAGCTTCATGGCTTGTGAAGTAGAACCGGCGGCTTGAAGTGTGCTGCCAACTATTATCTGCAAGCCAATGAGGGCGAAGGCAGTGGCAATAAAGCGGACAAGGCGGGCACCTTCAACAATGACGGCTGGGTCGTTAGGAATAAAGAAGGTAATTAAAGCAGGGGCAAAAATAAATGTTAAGATTCCAGCCAATAAGAGAAAGGTAAAGATTAATTTTAAACTTAAGCGGGCGACTTGGTCGGCCTCTTCTGGTTTATTGGCGCCAAGTTTTTGTCCGACTAATGCTGAATTGGCGCCAGCAATACCGAATGACAGCATTAAGGCAAGATGTAGTACATTCCCACTTACACCGTAAGCAGCAATAGCGAGCGTGCCAAAACTAGCAACTAGTCCGGTCATAACGGTTAATTCTAGGCTGCGGGAAGATTGTTCAATTGAAGCGGGAAGTCCGAGTTTAAAAGCGTGGACAATAAAAGGCCAATCTGGCTTGAAATCTGCTAAATGTAATTTAATGCCACGTTTGCCAGCAAATAGCGACAACAAACCAATAATAGCCGCTAAGCTTTGAGTGATAACTGTAGCTATGGCAGTACCGGATACACCGAAAGCGGGAATGGGACCGCGTCCGAACATAAATAAAGGATCAAGGAAAAAGTTTAAAATTACCGTGCCGATGACAATATAAACCGGGAATTGAGGACGGCCAATACTACGCATAATAGCCTGGAACATGAAGAAGGAAAAATTAAAAACAATGCCGATGAAAGAGATGCGCAGATAGGATGAGGCCATGTCTATGATACTGTTATCAACTTGAAGCCATTGTAAAATTGTGGGGGCGGAGAGATAGCCGATTGAGCTTAAAAATAGAGCAGCCACCACAACCATAAGCATGGTTTGGGCGGCGCTGTGGCTAACCATTTTTTCATTCTTGGCGCCAAAATATTGAGCAGTTAAAATTGCGCCTGCAATTGCTAGGCCTGTGCCGAGGGAGATAATAAAGAAAGCAATCGGAAAACTGACTGATATGGCAGCGACGGCTTTTTCGCCTAAACGTCCGACCCAGAAAGCATCGGTTAATTGATAGGCGGCCTGAAAGAGATTGGCGAGAATAATAGGCCAGGCGAGTAAAAGTAAGGGGCGAAGTATTTTTTTCTCCGCGCGAAATAGATATTTAAATGACATGGGAGTATATTTTAGAGCTTGAGGCTCTGTTTGATTAGATTGTAGACCTCAGAAATAGGTAAGCTGCCATCAATTTCATGTAGCAGATTTCTTTGGCGATATAAATCTAAAAGAGGGGCTGATTGTTTTTCAAAAACAGCAAAGCGGTTTTTAATTGCGGTTTCATCTATATCATCCTGGCGTACACCGCCGGTTAGAGCGGCGCGCGACTGGATTCTAGTTAAAGCGCTTTTAGGATCAAGGCGCAGATAAATAAAAGCGTCAACTTTTAGTCCGAGACCGCTTAATACCTTATCAAGCATATCGGCTTGGGTAGTAATGCGTGGGAAACCATCAAAAATTAAACCCATTTCATTAGCGTCCGTGCCTGCTTCTTTAATAATTTCAGACATTAATTCATCTGGAATTAGCACCCCAGCATCAACGCTGGGTTTTATTTTTTGTCCCAGTTCAGAACCAGAAGCAAT
Source organism: uncultured Gammaproteobacteria bacterium (assembly GCA_964652745.1). Lineage (GTDB taxonomy): Bacteria > Patescibacteriota > Patescibacteriia > Patescibacteriales > UBA12465 > UBA12465. The sequence continues at coordinate 1,293 of CAZZBQ010000026.1, read as the reverse complement.
TTCGGCGCGCAGGCGTTCGCCCATACCAAATTTAGAAAAACCAAATTCAGCTAATAATAAATCAGCTTGCGTGGTTTTGCCACAACCAGGCTGGCCGTAAAGACATATAATTTTTTTCATATTAGGATATTATATGTTATAATACAAGTAAATTCAAGACGGCCATGCCCTAAATTAAGTCCCAGCATGGAGGGCCAAAAAATGGAAGTAAGAAGGGATAAGAATGAAGATTCCAGTACTAATCTGGAATTAGCCGCTATCGCTTCTAAAGCGATTGAGCAGGTTTTAGCCAGACATAAAATTAGTCAGGCTGAGTTGGCACTAACTGCTAACGAATCGCAACAGTTAATTTTTGAATTTTTTGAAGAGTTGCTGTTGAGCAATTTGAAGCCAGCTTTTAAGTTATATCCCCCAGAGAATCAGTTCTTTATCATTGAAGCTTTATCAGGAAAATGCCTTAAGATTGATCATGCTAAATTAGTTAAGCCATATCATCTGAGAAATTTTGCTGTTGAAGCCGCCGCTAGTTTCGGCGGCGACAGTCCAGCTACTTTGGAAACAAAAGTTTGCGCTTATCGTCTTGAAGGTTCAGCTCGTATTTTAGAAGCATTTGCTGCAATAGATAGCAATGTTAAAAGCTTAACCTTAACAAAAGCACAAATTCGTCATTTTTGCGCCAAGAATGCTGACATTATCCTTTTAAGAAAAATGGTTCCAATCTTTTTATTTGACCGTTGCGAGCTGACTCATGATTGCCAAGAAGTCTTGATGACAGCCAAGGCCTGGTTTGATAATTATAGCCTACATATAAGTATAGGCTCAACGGATTGGGTGTTTAATAATGAGGAAAAAATATATTTAATTACTCCGAATGAAAACACTGAGCATGATAAATTCATGCTTGAATCCATGGATATTATGACAGGTATCTAATAGGTTGAGGTAGGTGGTGATGGTTAAAGGGAAGTGAGGACAAAATGTCTAAGCTTCCTTTTTTATTAGTTTAAAGCTATAATATTAGCAAATGCTAGACAATATTTTTCAAAAATTAGAACGTTTTGTTCCAGAAAAGCACCGCTGGGTTTTAGGCCACGAGGGCTTTAGGCGTTATTTTTCTAACACTGGTTGGCTTTTTGCCGGGCAGATTGTTTTCTTGTTGTTGTCATTTTTTATCGGCGCCTGGATTGCGCGCTACTTCGGCCCGGAAGAATATGGGCTGATTAGTTTTGTCGTCGCCTTTGCCGGTCTGTTTTCATTTTTAAGCGCGCTTGGGGTTGATGGCATTATTAATCG
>CAZZBQ010000025.1:1843-7363 GCA_964652745.1 uncultured Gammaproteobacteria bacterium | reverse complement strand
CATCGCTAATATTATCGCTATCACTATCTTCAAGATAAGGAGAGGTTCCATAAACATACATCTCATCATAATCTGATAAGCTATCCATATCGGTATCAACCGGCTCATTTACTAATCCAGACACAGCGACATTATCAGTGAACTTCGGATTGAATGGTTTTTTAACGCGCGCCGCCACCTGCCAAACACCAAGAAAAACAATAGCGATGCCTAAAAATAACAAACCAAAAACAGCGCCACGACTTTTTTCATGATAGCCGGCACCTGCCTGATAGTCTTGATTATACTGGGGCTTATTTAGAGGAGTCATACAATAAAATCAAATCGTCCTACAACAAGGAATTTGATTTTATTATACCATAAATTGACCAAGAGCCGCAAACAATTGATACCATTTTTCCAAGCTTAAACTCTCAGCTCTTTCTTTATCTCCGATGCCGACTGATTTCAGCGCGGCAATAATTTTTTCTTGTTCAATTCTTAGTCCTCCCGATAGATTATTTTTCAACATTTTACGCTTAGCACTAAAGCCAGCTTTAACTAAACGGAAAAACAGCTTATCTTGTTCTGGAGAAAAAACGGGCGGCTTAACTGTAAAACGAATAACCGCACTGTCAACTTCTGGAGCCGGCCAAAAATACTCAGCTCTTACTTGACGAATTATTTCTGGCTCAGCATAATGCTGAACTGATACTGCGAGCAAACTCATATCTGGCGACTGGGCAATAATCCTCTCTGTCACCTCTTTTTGTAGCATTAAAACAATTAATTCTGGTTTATGTTTGCTAGATAAAAAAGTACGCAAGAAAATTGAGGTAATATTATAAGGTAAATTAGCAACAATTTTATATTTTCCAGAAAATTCTGAACTAGAATCAAACCGCAGAATATCTTGATTAACAATTTTTACTTTTTCCTGATTGGCAACGCCAAAACCGGTATATAAATAAGCTGCCAACTTATCGTCCAGCTCAACCGCCACTACTTTTTTTGCTTTTTCCGCTAAGCGGACGGTTAAAAATCCTAAACCTGGTCCAACTTCCAAAACCTCATCATCTGGTCCAATATTGGATGCTTTGATTATGTCATCATAAATACGTTCATAGATTAAAAAATTCTGCCCCTTGGAACGAGAGGGCTTAATTTCTAAAAGGCGACAAATTTCTTTAGTTTTACCAGCTAAATCAGACATTTTTAATTACAATATTAAGCAACTTACCGGGCACAAAAATTTTCTTAACAATTTCTGCTCCGGTTAACCATTTTTTAACATTTTCCTGTTCGCTAGCCAAAGCAAAAGCATCATCAGCACTAACATCTGCCGATACTTCTAAACTGGCACGCAATTTACCATTAATTTGAACAACTAAATTAATTACATCATCCTGAATTAAGGCTGGGTCATAAGCTGGCCAAACGCTCTTAAAAATACTTTCCTTGTTTCCCGCTTTTTCCCAAAGCTCATCAGCTAAGTGTGGAGCAAACGGCGCAAGAATTTGAATAAATTTCAAAAAGTTATCTTTAGTTAGGGGCATACTTCCCTGTTTTCCCTTATAATCACCGATTTCATTAGCTAAAATCATCATCGCCGAAACTGAAGTATTAAATCTAAAGGCGGCGATATCTTCAGACACCTTCTTAATTGTTTTATGAAGTAGACCAAGAATTTTTTTATCATCAACTTTCGACATGGTTTCTTCCGCTAAATTAAAAATCTTTTCTAAAAATTTGCGCGCGCCAATCATGCCGTTAGTATTCCAATTACAGGCTTGTTCAAAAGGACCCATAAACATTTCATAAACACGCATAGCATCAGCACCAAATTTCTCAACCATATCATCCGGATTAACAACGTTACCCCAGCGCTTGCTCATCTTACGACCATCTTCTCCCATAATCAAGCCAACGTGTTTTAATTTAGTAAACGGCTCTTCATAACTAACAATGCCAATATCATATAAGAATTTATGCCAAAAACGAGCATAAATTAAATGTCTCGTCGCATGTTCAGCGCCGCCAACATAAAAATCAACTGGTGACCAATATTTTTCTTTTGTCTTATCAACTAAAACTTCATTATTTGTCGGATCAATATAGCGTAAATAATACCAGCAAGAGCCCGCCCATTGAGGCATGGTATTGGTTTCGCGCTTGGCTGGCCCGCCGCATTTCGGACAAGGAATATTTACCCAATCAGTAATTGCGGCTAAAGGCGATTCACCGGTGCCAGTCGGCTCATAACTTTCAACATCAGGCAAACGAACCGGTAAATCTGATTCTGGAATCGCAACCACGCCGCAAGACTGACAATGAACAAGCGGAATCGGCTCACCCCAATAGCGCTGACGGGAAAATACCCAATCACGTAACCGATAATTAATCTTCTTAGTGCCAATTTTTTTATCTTCTAGCCAAACCGACATTTTTTCACGAGCTTCTACTGAAGTTAGTTGAGAAAATTCACCAGAATCAAATAAAATACCATCATCAGTAATGGCGGTCTTACCATCAAAAGAGTGCTCAAAAGAATCGGTAATAACCGGCTTAATTCTCAGCCCATATTTCTTGGCAAATTCATAATCTCTTTCATCGTGTGCCGGAACGGCCATGACTGCACCGGTGCCATATGAATCTAAAACGTAATCAGCAATGAAAACTTCAACTTCTTCTTTATTAAAAGGATTAATAGCTTTAATACCTTTTAGTTTTACGCCTGTTTTCTCGCGATTTAGGCCAGTACGTTCCATTTCGGTAACCTCATGCAAAGATGCAATATACTCCTCAACTTCCGACCAATTTTGAATCTGCGCCTGTAATTTGGAAACTAATTTATTTTCTGGAGCTAAAACTAAATAAGTACAGCCAAAAATAGTATCAACGCGAGTTGTAAAAACAACTACTTGCTGATCGCTGCCAGCAAATTTAAAAATAATTTCCGCACCCGCGCTACGCCCTATCCAGTTACGTTGCATCTCTTTGGTTGATTCTTCCCATTCAGGAAGCTTATCAAGATCAGCAAGCAAACGATCGGCGTAATCTGTAATTTTTAAAACCCATTGACGCAATGGCTTTTGTTCAACTTCGCTACCGCAACGTTCACAGCGATTGCCTTCCAAATCTTCATTAGCTAAACCAGTTTTACAAGACGGACACCAATTAATCGGTTCATCAGACTCAAAAGCTAAGCCCTTGTGCCACATCTGTAAAAAAATCCACTGTGTAAACCGATAATAATCTGGATTAGTTGTATTCACTTCCCGATCCCAATCGTAAGAAAAACCTAAAATTCCTAACTGTTCTTTAAAATGTTTAATACTCTCTGCGACAGCAATCTTCGGATTAGTTTTATTTTTAATAGCATGATTTTCTGCCGGCAGACCAAAGGCATCAAAACCCATCGGATGTAGGACATTAAAACCCTGCATTAATTTCATGCGCGCTAAAATATCAGTTGCGATGTAGCCCTTGGGATGACCAACATGAAGACCGGCTCCGGATGGATAAGGAAACATATCCAAAATATAATATTTAGGACTATTAAGATTTTCTTTAGTTTTATATAAGTTGCTATCACGCCAAGACGCCTGCCACTTACCTTCAATTTCCTTAGGATTATACATATTTTTAGGACTTATAAGCACTTATTTTAATAGTTAAAGCTCTAGCAAGACGGGAGCATGGTCAGAGCCGATTTCTTTATCTAATATATCAGCTTTTTTTAGCTTTCTTTTAAGTTTATCGGATACGCAGAAATAGTCAATCCGCCAACCAATATTACGCTCTCGGGCAGCCGAGCGAAAACTCCACCAAGAATACTTAATTTTATCACCATTTAGATAGCGAAAAGTATCAACAAAACCGGACTTAATAAATTTATCCATTGACTCTCTCTCTTGCGGCGTAAAACCAGGGCTGCCAATATTTTCTTTAGGCCTAGCTAAATCAATTTCTTGATGCGCAACATTAAAATCACCGGTCACAATCACTGGCTTTTTATGCTCCAGCTTTTTAGCATGGGCAAATAGTGCTTTATTAAATTCTAATTTATAATCAAGGCGGCTAAGCTCAGCATTGGCATTAGGAAAATAAACATTGAGCAAGAAAAAATCTTTTGTTTCAATCGTTTGCACACGACCCTCATCATCAAATTTATCTTCTCCCATTCCGGCTGAAACACTAATAATACCAGATAGGCCACTTTTAATTAACACCGCTGTTCCACTATAGCCCGGCCGCTTAGCACTGTGCCAATATTCATCATAGCCAGCAAAATCAAATTCCGTCTGCAAACGCGTCGCTTCAGAAATTTTAACTTCTTGCAAGCCAATAATATCTGGCTTAACTCTTAATAAAAAATCAGCAAAACCTTTTTTTGCAATCGCTCTTATCCCATTTACATTCCAGGACATTAATTTCATAAATCTATGCTATAATATGATATAATAAGGATAATGGAAAAATAAGATTTTTTCAATCATAATATGGGTCTTAATGAAAGAATAAAATACGCTGCTATGAAAGCGCGTCACGAAAAAGAATTACGTCCCTGGCACCGCAAATGGTGGGGTATTGCTTCTGTAATTATTGCAACTCTAATATTAATTATTATCGCCGCTATTGGTATTTATATAGTAAGCGAATATGCGCGCATCCAGAGTGGCGATCCGGCAAAATTTATAGAAGAACAAAAAGAAGCCTACTTAAATGCCCTTAACCGTTATGGTGCTAATTCTCATGGGCCGCAGGATGCTCCGATAACAATCATTGAATTCAGCGATTTTTCCTGCCCCTATTGCCAATCATCATATGCCGGGCTTAAAGCAATCAGAGAAAAATATCCAGAGCAAGTTCGCATTATCTATCGCGACTTTCCTCTACATGATAATTCTATTTTTCTTGCTCTCTCAGCGCGCTGCGCTGGAGAACAGGGTAAGTTTTGGGAAATGCATGATGTTTTCTTTGAGAATCAAGAAAAATTTAATGGCGACTTAGAAGAAGTAAAAACTATTATGCCGGAAATTGCAGAGGCATTAGGCATAGATACAGCTAGCTTTAACTATTGCTTAACAAGCCAAAAATATTTCACGCAAATAGAACAAGATTACGAAGATGCTAGTTATTTAGAAATTGAAGGAACGCCAACCTGGTTTATCAACAATACTACTAGAATTACCGGCAGCATAACTGCTAGCCAGCTAGAAGAATTAGTCAGCGGCCTTATTCAAATAAAAAATTAGCTATGATACAAATACGAGTACACGGCCGCGGCGGTCAGGGAGTGGTAACGGCCGCCGAACTGATTGCTATTGCCGCTTTTCATGAAGGCCGACACGCTCAAGCCTTTCCTCATTTTGGCGTTGAGCGCAGCGGTGCGCCTATTAAATCTTACGCGCGTATTGCTGATGAGCCAATTTTAACCAGAGAAAGAGTTTATACTCCTGATATTTTAATTATTCAAGACCATACTTTATTAGGTGAAGAAGAAATTTCTGAAGGCATTAAAAAAGATACTTTAATTAT
>CAZZBQ010000025.1:0-1743 GCA_964652745.1 uncultured Gammaproteobacteria bacterium | reverse complement strand
GAGGTTTTATACAATATTTCGGGCATGCGCTTGCCTATAGTTATGACCTGTGCCAACAGAGCAGTCTCATCACCTATAAATATTTGGAATGATCATAGCGACGCGATGGCAATGCGTGATGCGGGTTGGCTACAACTATTTGCCGAGAATCATCAAGAAGCTGTTTATCAACATATTTTAGCCTATAAAATTGCGGAAAAATTAGCACTGCCAGTCATGATTAACGTTGACGGTTTTATTCTGACTCATTCTTACGAAGCCGTTCAAATTCCGGAAAAAAAACTTATTAAAAAATTCCTCCCTGAATATCAAGCACCAACTGGAAAAATACTTGATACAAAAAACCCGGCTACCCTTGGCGGCTTCTTCCCTCCCAATGCTTATTTTTCCTCACGCCAAGAACTCGCTGAGGATTTTATACTAGCAGAAAAAGAAATAAAAAAAGAATACGCTAAACTAAAAAAAGTTTTTAACATCAAATCAAGCAGCAACGGACTTGTTGAATATTCTGGCCCAAGAAAACCAAAAAATATTATTATTGCCATGGGCTCGGTTGCTGGCACTATTAAGGCCGCAATTTTAGAAAGACCAAATACAGGACTGCTTAAACTAGTTTCTTTTCGTCCTTTCCCTAACGAAGAAATTAAACGTGCAACTTCTGGTTGTCAAAATATAATTATTGTTGAAAAAGCCATTAGCCCAGGAAACTTTTCTCCCCTATATACAGAAATTAAAGCGGCCTTAGTGGGAGAAAAAAAGAATATTTCCGGATACGTTGCTGGATTAGGCGGACAAGATATAAAACTTAAAAGTATATTACAGATAATAGATAGGGCCACTAAGTCGCAAGGTAAAATATCTTTTTTATCTTAGGATAAACAGAAAAATATGAGAAAAAGAAATGCTAAAAAAATAATCGCTACTGTTTTAGCGGGGCTAGTATTAATATTTCTGTTTACCTTAGCGCCTATTAAAACCCAAGCAGCTGATATTTTAGAATTTAAACCTCAGGTACCAATCCCAGGAATGAGCGAGTCAGAACCGGTCGGGACAACGGTTGGTAAAAATAGTGTCAGCACTTTATTGCCTAGATATATTCAATTGCTATATCAATACGGACTGTCAATTGTAAGTATTTTAGCGGCCATTATGCTGATGGCCGGAGGCACACTTTGGCTAGTTTCGGGCGGAGATAATGGCAAGGTCAGTCAGGCTAAGGATATTATTTCTGGGAGCTTAATCGGAATGGTTATTCTTTTCTCGGCCTACATTATACTTAATACTGTTAACCCAGAACTTTTGAAAATGAAACCGATATCCCTAAGTGGCATCGGCGCCCCAGTAGATATACAAGAAACTAGGTTCGGCTGTTGTGAGTGCGAAATTACCCAAGCTCTTATTCAAAAAGAACAGATGTGTTTTTCTAATACAGGGCTTACTCCTGAAGAATGTGAGACTCTTTGCGAAACTAGCAAAAAAACCGCTCAAACATTAGCCCGGGCTATCAATCCTTTATCCATACCTCTTATAACAGAGGACCATGAGCATAAATGGAATTACAAGTGCGGCGTTGAAGCTGACCAAGTGAATACCTGTATTGAATATAAAAGTCAGGAATCACTCATTTTTTCCAACAACTTTGACCCAACCGGCTGGGCTTTTGATCCCGGTATAGAAAAGCAAGTGGTTGATATGAGTCCAGAATTAGCCCAACTTTTAAATTGTATGCGCGCTAATCTTCCA
>CAZZBQ010000024.1:0-7363 GCA_964652745.1 uncultured Gammaproteobacteria bacterium | reverse complement strand
AAATGTTCCGCAAAGAACAATTCCTCTAAAAATAACCAATACTACATAAATTATACCTAACCATACTTTATTGTCAAGATATTATAATAACATTATATTTTATCATTGTCAATATATTGACACAAAAAGAGTATGGTGTTCCCACCAGGAATCGAACCTGGATCTAGAACTTAGGAGGTTCTTGTTCTATCCATTAAACTATGGGAACGATTCACGGAGTTGACTTACTAATCTTAACTTAATTACTTTATTTTTTCAACAGATAAGCAAAGCGACAACCAAGAGCTGATAAAATCCCGGTTTTTTTTCTTTGACAAGCCACGATTATTCGCCTAAAATATAAGCAGTTAGCCTGGTTTTATTCACCTCTTAAAAATATGTTTAACAAAGAAAACAAGCTTGAAAAATTCAAGGACGCAGAAACTGTTATTGGTTCTGCTATTAAAGTGAAAGGTAATTTCCATGGGCAGGGAAATATTGTTATTGAGGGCGTTCTTGAGGGTTCCTTAAAAACTAACGCTAATATTTTTATCGGCGAAAAAGCTCGCGTGACTGCTAGCGTTGAGGCAAAAGATTTGATTGTTAACGGTGAGATTAAAGGTAATGTTCGTGTAAGCAATTATCTATCGTTAGGCGGAACAGCGAAAATAACCGGCGACATTCAATACAGTGAAATTTCTATAGAAAAGGGTGCCATTATTAACGGTCAATTAATGGTTATTGCGGAAGGAAGCAAAAAGGGAATACGCGAACACGAAACTGAGAAAGAAACAATAGAAGAATAACAGAAATAAAGTTAACTCCGGCGTCTATTCGCGCCCCCTTCTATTATGCACGTCTATATTTACGACGACTATCTAAGTAAATCTAAATACAATAAAGCGGTAAACCGTGTTGAGATTAGGTTAACCGATTTAGCTCTGAATGGTAAGATAATTCGTCTTAGCGGCATTAAAAATATAAAAGGCGCTATTCAAAATGAAATTCGCTTAGGCGCTAAAACAATTGTGGCCGTAGGGAACAACCAAACAGTTAATAAAATTATCGGTGCTATTATTGAAGCCGACATCTACGATGATTTTCAAAAAAATACCCTGCTTGGCATTATCCCAGTTGGTAGCGACAATTCAATCGCTACTTCATTCGGCATAAAAAACGAGGAAGAGGCTTGCAACATACTACTAGCCAGGCGAATTGAAAAAATTGACTTAGGCTTAGTTGGTGAATATTATTTTTTAAACGAAGCTCGTATTAACGGAGCAGAAACAAAAATTTGTCTTGATGATTATCAAATAGAACTACAGGAAAAGGGTGAAATTAGAATTATTAATTTGTTAAGTGAAAAAGCCAACAGTATTGGTTCTAATCCACACGATGGCTTACTAGATGTTTTAATTAGTTCCAAGCGCAAGGATCAAACTTTATTACGTCTAGATAAATTCCGCGTAGAAAGCAGCAAAGAAAAAATTTTACTAGATGGCGTTATAGAAGTAAAAACGCCAGTTAAAATCGGCGTTGTTAAAAATTGTATCAATATTATTGTCGGAAAAGATCGCTCCTTTGAATAGGGGCTTTTTTAAAAAATAAAAAAGACCGACTTAAACGGGGAGGCAAGAAAACTTCCTCTAGAGAAACTTGCAGCAAAATGCCAGAAGAACCTAGAAAGAAAATCCCCATGCTTGTCGTGCCTGTCCCGTTAAAAACGGCCTTTTAACTCTCTTTTATATTTATAAACTAACAATTTAGTATATCACACAGAAAAAATATTGTCAAGCCCGTTCTCCCCAGCTTATAAACATGCTTATAAACAAAAAAACCCGGAAGTAATACCGGGTCTTTTTAAAAATATTATCACTAATATTAAAATAATTTATACTTTAATAACAACTGGGAGCACCATCGGACGACGCTTAGTTGAAGTAAATAAGAATTGTCCAACGTCATTTCTAATTTTATTCTTCACATAGTCATCATCAAGTGGTGTCATTGGGTTTTTGTCTTTAACTATCTTCTTGACACGCATGCGTGTTTTCTCAATTAAATCTCGATTTTCTTTCATATAGATAAATCCACGAGAAATTAAATCTGGATTACCAATCACATCGCCGGTCCTAGTGTCGATAGTAACGATCACAACAATCATGCCGTCTTCAGCCATCATGCGTCTATCGCGCAAAACAATTTCCGAAACATCGCCCACTCCCAAACCGTCAACCATAACATAATCAGCCGGGACTTTTTCTTTCGTTAATTCTCCAACCGCCTTGTTATTACCATCTTTATAAAAAGCAACAACCTGTCCATTATCTGCCACAAAAATTTTCTCTCGGGGAATACCAACTGCTTCAGCCAATTCAGCATGAGCACGTAACATATAATGATTAGCCTCAATTGGCATCATGTATTCTGGATTAATTAAACGCATCATTAATTTCAAATCTTCTTGTTTAGCATGTCCGCCAGCATGAATATCTAGCATTCGGTAATGAATAATTTTTGCTCCTTGTCTAACAACTTGATCCATTAGGTTCTGAATAGAACGTTCATTTCCAGGAACAACAGAAGAAGAGAAGAGAACCGTGTCACCCTGCTTAAGAGAAACCGAGCGATGGTCACCATTAACAACCCGATTCAAAAAAGCATTACTTTCTCCTTGGGCGCCGGTACCGATAATAATAATCTTATTGTCCGGCAATCTCTGCAATTCATTGTCATCAACTAGAATCTTAGGACTAAATTTTAAATAACCAATTTGATGAGCCACTTCAACGTTACTATTAATGCTGCGACCCTGAAGGGAAACGCGACGGCCAAAATGAGCTGCTAAATCAAATATTTTCTGAATACGAGCTAACTGTGAAGCAAAGGTACCAATAATAATACGGCCTTCAATCTTATCAAACAATTTTCCCATTTCATCACCAATAGCTGATTCAGAAACCTGGTAACCAGGATGTGTTGCATCAGTAGAGTCAGACATAAGCAACAAGATTCCTTGACTGCCGATACGCGCGATACGCTGCAAATCAGCGGGCTTATCATTAACTGGAGAAAAATCAATTTTAAAATCGCCTGTATGAATAATGGTGCCTAAATCAGTTTTAATAATAATGGCAAAGCAGTCAGGAATAGAATGGTTAACGCGCATAAATTCCACTTCAAAAGCAGAGCCTAATTTAATACGACTAGTTTCATCAATTTCTTTAATTTTTAGAATTGGAGCGCTTTTGTATTCTAAATGGCGCTTACGTACTAAGCCGGCTGTCATCTTTCCCATGAACATGGGTGGATTACCAATTTCTCCCATGATATGAGGGATACCGCCGATATGATCGTAGTGACCATGGGTAATAATAGCGCCTCTTATTTTTTTAACCTTATCGCGCAGATAAGATATATTAGGAATTATATAATCAATCCCCGGCATATCTTCTTCCGGAAACTGTAATCCCATATCAATAGTAATGATGTCGTCTTTATATTCAATAACAGTCATATTGCGCCCAACTTCTTCTAATCCACCAAGCACCATAATGCGCAAAGGATTAGACGCTGGTCCAAATTCTTTTTTGTAAACCGCTTTTTTAAGTGGTTCTTTTTTTATTTCTTCTTTCTTTCCGGGTCTCCGGGAAGCAAAAGCTTGCTGACGCGAATGGCCAGTAAAGCTCTTCCGTGGCGCTAACGCGACGGACGATTGACTTTTTCCAAACATGTGTTTCTTATTAAATTTTATGAGTTATATCTAACCAAGGTTTACTTGGCTAATCTTTTTTTTGTTTTGATATACCAGTCTGATACTAAACTGAAGCGATCAGCTGGCTCAAATACCGCTTGTCCTACAAAGCCTTTAACGCGGCGGTTGTGAACATAGGTATAAGCAGGGGAATATAGAAAAATTGTAGGTATATCAGCCGTCAATATTTCCTGAAAGCGCTGATACTTAGCAATACGCTCTTCACCAGAAGCGGTACTTCTTGCTTCGGTTAATAATTGATCAACTTCAGTATTGCTATAAGCGGCTAAATTTAAACCTTTAGCACCAATCTGGGTAGAATGCCAAAAAGCAAAAACATCAGGGTCGCCGCCAACTGATTGTCCATAAAGCAAAACTTCAAACTCGCGATTTCGTATCATATTGGCAGCCTGCTCTAAAGGAACAATATCTAAAGATACGGTAATGCCAACCGCTTCCCAATATGTTTTTATTTTTTCTGCGACCACAGCATTATCATTAACATCAATCGCCGCAAATTTGATTGTTAAATTTTTATCAGCTAAAGCGGCCCTCGCTTCTTCTGGATTATAATTATAATTTTCAATATTACCGCCGTGAGCTGAGCTTACTTTTAAAACCGGGCTATCAGCTACCTGATAAGCATCCGCAAACAGTTCTCTAACTAAACCATCTTTATCAATGGCTTTAGCAAGCGCCGCTCTAATATTTTTATCCTCTAAAGATTTATTGTTTGTTTGATTAAAAAATACTCCAAAAATTTGCGGTCGCAATAAATTATATATCTGAGTTGAATCTTTAACTGCTAAATCAGCTCGGTATTCAAAAGGCAGAACACTCAAACCATCAACCTGTCCGCTATTAAAAGCGGTAATGGCTTCGATATGATCGGTATAAAATTTAAAATCAATTTCTTCAATATAGGGAATTTGGCCATAATAATCTTTATTTACTTCAAGATGATATTCGCGCAAATCTCCATCCTTACTCTTAGATAAGGATTTAAATTTATATGGTCCTGAGCCAATTGGTTTTAAATTTAAATCAGCCAAAGCGGCAGCATCTGGCCCAATTTTTTCCCAAACTGTTTTTGGCATAATGCCAAAAGTCAACATTTCTAAAAAAGGAGCATATGGTTCCGGTAAAATAAATTTGATTGTCTTTTCATCAATTTTTTCAACATTTACCCCAACCAATTCTGCTCTTAAAGGAGAGCGATAGCTTTCGTTTTGAATTAAGTTAAAAGTAAAAACAATATCATCAGCTGTTACCTCGCCACCATTATGCCATTTTGCCCCAGTTCTAATGGTAATAACATATTCTTTCTTATCTTCTGACAAGATATAATCAGTGGCTAAGTCAGCTGATAATTTACCGGTAGCATCATAACGATACAAACTAGAATAAACCAACCGACTTAAATCGTTATCTACGTCCCGACTAGATGCGTACAAAGGATTGATCAATTTAGGATAGCCAATAATAGCCTCAGAATATAGACCACCGGATACTGGTACTGATTTTAAATATTTTCCAGAAAGAAAAAATCCTAAATAAACAAGATTAACTAAAATAATAGCTGCACAAATCTTTAATATTTTGTGTTCTCGTGGATTTAAAAAGCGAGGAAGATATTTTAATTGTCGCCCCGAAGGAATCTTGCGAGGAGACAGGGAATAGACGAGCTTCTTATCAATATCTAACTGGCTCAAGCGTCCTGAGGTTTTAGAAAATAAAAAAAACCCTAAAGCCTGCTTGGCTTTCGCCAGAAAGGGAAAAATTTTATGTTTAAGTGAAGTCACAGTAGCGTTAAGCTTTTAGCCAAAAAGCGCCAAAAGATAGCAAAACGAAAATAACAGCCAAAATTATGGTCAAGATGTAAAGTTTCTTCTCTAAGCCGCGCTTAGTTAAATAAACGCCGCCACTACCACCGAAAACTCCGCCTACGCCCGCACCTCTATTTTGCATAAGAATGGCGGTCATAAGAAGAATGGCGACAACTACTTGGGAAATTTTAAGCCAGAAATCCATATTATTACTTTACCTTATTCACGATTGCAAGTAGCGCTTCTTTATTATTCTCTGACATATCAGCCATGACCTTACGATCAATGATGATATTGTTAGCTTTTAAAGCACCGATAAAACGGGAATAGGACAAACCTTGCTCTTTAACAAAAGCACTAATTTTAATTTGCCACAAACCACGCATAGTGCGCTTTTTCTTACGGCGATCAACAAAAGCATGAGCACCAGCTTTAGTACGAGCAGTTCTTGCTAATTTAATCAGGTTTTTTCGGCCCCATTTATATCCTTTGACGGCCTGCAACAGTTTCCGCCTCTTTTTGACATGGGTAGTGCCGCGCTTTACTCTAGGCATACAGAAAAAATAAAATATTAATTAGTTATACTGAGCCAAGGTCTTGATCGTCTTGTCCAGGGTTTTGGAGACGCTAATATCTAATCTCTTATTTCTGGTAGTATTACCAGATTCGCGAGAATTAAAATGGTCTTGGCCAGCTTTTCTCTTTTTTAACTTATTATTAGCAGTTTTTGTGAAACGCTTAGCAGTTGCTTGATGGGTTTTTATCTTCGGCATAAAAGCAGATTAAAAAAACAGGTAATGACCTGAATTTAGGTTTTTTACTTTTTATTGATTAATATCATAGTAAATCTTCCGCCTTGATTTGTCAAGGGTTGTTCAACTTCTACTTTAATATTCTCAATTGCTTTTAACTTTTCAGTAAAACTAGCCATTATTTCTGCAGCTTTTTTAGGATATTGTCTTTCTCTGCCTCTTAATATAAGTTCAACCTTAATCTTATTATCTTTAGCTAAGAATTTTTCTGCCTGGCTAAGGCGCATTTCTAAATCATGCTCACTAATACGAAAAGAAAGTCTGATGTTCTTAGTATCAATTTTCTTTTGTTGCATCTTTTGCTTATGAGCCATCTTCTCGCGCTCATACTTCAGTTGGCCTAGATTAACTATTTTAACTACTGGTGGATTAGCCTTAGGATTAACCTCAACCAAATCTAGTTCGGCATCCTGGGCGCGCCCTAAAGCATCTTCAATCGTGATGCGACCAATGGCCTCATCATTTTCGTCTATCAAAAAAACTTCCGGAACCCGGATATTGTGGTTGGCCCTAAAAACCGGCTCCTCCTTTTTCTGCTCTACGCGGTGAAATTTTATACGCATCGTTTTGCTTTCTTATTTTTTAATTATTACACTCATTTATATCAATATCTTTTATAACGCAAAAATAGTAAAAAGTCAAATAAAAACCGGCCCTTGCGCGTTTATTCCACTCGCCCTTGACAGACCTTTTTTCTTAGTATAAAATGTGGTTATCAAAAATGACAACAGAATTACTGTTTTAAAAACAAGATAAGATTCTTATCTCTGTTTTTTTCTGCTCATTGCGGCCTTTAAAAAAAGAATAACCAAACAATCATGGTGATGGTTAATTTTGATGCTAATCGGCATCATTTCGGATAACCAAATTTTTTGTCCGTTTTTAAAACGGAATCTTATATAGAAGGTTAAGAACCTTCAAATTGAGCAATCAAATTTTTTAGAGAGTTTGATCCTGGCTCAGGATGAACGCTGGCGGCGTGTCTAAGGCAT
>CAZZBQ010000023.1:3188-7372 GCA_964652745.1 uncultured Gammaproteobacteria bacterium | reverse complement strand
AAAAATCAGTTTGTCAGTTCCAACGAAATTGTGGAGGTTGAAGAATTTAATGCCACTCAAGCGAAGTTATTAGTCGTTAAGTTAAGCACGGGAGAAAAAAATCCGACTATCGTAGAGCTTGATTGCTCGCCTAACGGTAATCTAGGTGCCTTTAATTACGGCAACGGAATTGCATCAGCCCGCCTCATCTACAAATTAGCAGGATCATTCCTAGGTCAAGACAGGGCTTGGCTGGCCGAAAAAATAGGGGCAGCGAAAAATTCCCAGTTTAAAACCGATTTCAAAACTGGAGAAAAGGCGGGTCTTTGGAAAAAAATAACCCCTAACGAAAGAGAGGGGTTAGATTGGACAAAGCCATTCTGTGTAAAAAACGAACAAGGGATTACTAAAATTTGGCACCCAGACTGGCGCCGACTCGGTTACACTAATGGATTTTCTACCCGGGCTTCAATCATGAGCTTCATCCACGAAGCACCGACCTATCTGCAAAAATTTCAGATGCCGATTAAGAGTCCGGTTGATTCTTTAAGGATGCATTATCGTTTAGTGTTCTTTGCTAATGCGGAAAAGAATGAATATGAATTTATCGGCGGTCTCTGGATTGCTCGCCCGGGGTTTAAAATCTATCTAAACCCAGACGCCATAGTCGGTCTGGTTTCCCCGCTCGCTACTGCTCATTCATTCGTTTAAAGGCCTGTTAAGCTCATTGCAAAAATGCAACAAAAGAAGCGTTCAAAATTAATTGGACGCTTTTTTATATTAAGAAATCGTTACTAAAAAATAAAAAAGGGTGTTCATTTTTGAACACCCTAACAACCGAGAATCTCGTCTTTACCTTACATCACCCCAGAAGCCACCATCATTTTCCAGTTTACCAAAACCAGACATGGTATAAGGGCGGATAATACACTCAACCAAAGAGGCATTGGGAAATGACTGATGAACTTCGTCCACCAAATTAAGAACTAATTTCCTCTTAACCTTTTCGGTTCTTTCTGGCTTTTCAGTTAGGCCATCAACGAACACAATAATTTCTTCACCTAGTCCCTGAGACATTAAATCTGAAGGAAAGAAAATAGAAACTTGTTCTTTTTTAATCCCTAATTCTTCAACATCAGCAGCTCTTTGGCGCATGAGCTCGGCAAATATTTCCAGAGTTGCTTGCTCCGTTTCAGTCGGGGTTCCGTAAATAATTAAAATCGGCATGATAATCTATTTTTAAAGTTCAACAATAATTTTATTTATACTAATTTTATACTTTTGTTCTCTTCATCATAAAAACTATCAAAGAAAAGAAAAATAAAAATATTAAAACCAGGATATTAAGTATTGCCCAAGCATGAACCAAGGAAACCCCGATAGAAATAATTATGCCTAATAAAATGAACAAGGAAAGTGTTCCGGTCCAAAATCTATTTATTTTTCTGCCCTCCTGATAAAATTTATCAATAACTTTTTTAACCACCAAGACAAACATGGTGTCAAAAATTAATAAAGACCAGGGCGAATAATTAACTAGTTTCCCAGTTAACGCAGTAATTCCGGCAAAAAACAAAAAGATTAACACAATTAAAAGAATGTTACCGATAATTATCAGTATATCCTTTATTTTTCCAAAAAAACTCTTTTTTTCTTTCATTATTTATTATTTTTAAGGTTCGACAATCAATTTAACTATCAAAAAAGTATATCATAGATATACCTTTTTGTCAATAAGTCTCTGTTTTAAGTAGTTAGAGGGGTTCGCCCTTTTTATTCCCCATATATCTGTTTATAGGTATCAGCGCTTCTTATTTCGCTAGTAGCTCTAATACCGCCACCAGACTCATCCCAATTTTCTTTATTTGATTCCCAGCTAGCCCCCATGTTCTCAATATATGATTTATAACCTTCTTCGTTATAGAAAGCCATTTTTACGCTTCCCGAGTTTCCGCTATCATACTTAACCAAGTCATAATAAATATAAACAATACGACCATTGTCGTCAGTAGTTTTAACATCAGGCTCTCCTAAATTTTCAACTACTGAGGAAATATTGCTAAATAACCCCTCATCATCCATCTCGTTGTAAGCAGCCAGAGACATTGCGCCCGCACCCGTATTAGATTGAGAACCCTCGGCACTAGAACTTACTTTTTTTGATAAATAGCCAGCTGGAGCAATGCCTCCCATATATTCTTGTCCGGGTTGTATTACTTCCTCGCCAATAACTATTTTAGTTAGCAAAAGACCGTGATTACTAACTTTAAATTCATAGTAACCGATAGCCTCATCTTCGCCGTATAGTTTAATTCTATCGCCTGCTTGCTGCCATTTTTTAAATGTTCCCCCGCTAACACTACCATCTTTATTTAAGACAAAATCAAAATCTATCGTTCGCTTTTGATTATCTCCTCCTGACATACTGCTCAGCGTTCCCTCCCAACCAGAACCGGCGATACCATTTTCTTCAACGTCATCAGTTTTTTTAGTATCATTTTCTTTGTCTGCGGTTTTTTTAGTCTCGCTTCCTTTTTCTATAACCATCTTTGCCGCCGCCATTTTCGCGTTACTAATTATTTCTTCGGCTGATTCAGTGCTTTTTGGCGCCTGATTATCTTCTCGCCAAACAGGGACCTCTTCTTCGGTTAATCCGGCGACAGCCGCTTTTACTTCACCTTTTTCATCAGTCTTTATACTTATCCCTAATAACTTTTCGTCTTGAATTACTGATTTAATTTGGTCAGCCCCAAAACTAACGGCGGATAATTTATCAATGCCCTTACTTAAATTCCCCGGGATATTAGCCAGGGTTAAAATAGCGGCGGCCGGCTCGGTAACAGTCCGAATGCCACTAACCATTTCCGAAACTTTATTTTTATCACCCAAAGCAATTCTCGCTTCATCATCAGTTACTTCCAAAACTAAATCTGCTCCGACTACGACTGTAGCGGTAGTGGCTAAGGCTCCTGAAGCGACAATAGCAGAGGTTCCGCCGCTTAAAACAACACCGCCAACAAAACCAGCTACCTTGGCACCATTTTTAATGCGCATGGAGTTCTGTTCACATTTTTCAAAAACATCACCCTCTTCTCCGTAGGCTTCGCGAGAGATTTCATCTTGGGTTTGATTGAGTATTAATTGAGCATGTTTGGCGTCGGTTCCTAAATGCTTGGCTAAGGTCATGATTTTCTTGCCTGCCGGAGCACTATCAATAATCTTGTTAATTTCTTGATTATCATAAGCTAAAGCCGAAGGAATAAGTTCTAGACCGACTTTTTCATTAGCAAAGTCGCCAGCTACTTTTTCTAGTGTAGCTGCTTCTTGCTCTAACTCCTGCCAGCCTTTAATAATTTCATCCATTTTTGCCTTCCAGCTATCATAGTCCCCAAAGCTCTCAGCTTTCTCTAAAACATTTTCCGTTTGATAGCGCAAAGACAGATACTCAGTAGAAACAGCGTAGGTTTGCTCAAACATCGCTTGCCCTGACACATCACTTGATTTTTTATTACTTAACAATAGAATTGCCGCGACTACGACTATAATTCCGATGATAGCGATGGTTAATTTTTTTTTCATATTTTTTGTGAAATATTAAATTTAAAACGCATCATTATTCTGAATGGTCTTTATGATTAAGTTTTAATTTACTATTCTTAAGTTTACTCAAAACTGAAGTAGAAAAACTAAAAACTATCTTATCTTTCTCTTGCTGTTTTTCAATAGCAGAACGAATTAATAATTTAATTAAATCAGAAATTTCCACCCCACTCTTTTGCCACAGATGATGGTAAAGTGTTCCTGGCATAGGATTAATTTCATTAGCAAAAAACTCTTTCGTTTCTTTGTTATATAAAAAATCAAAGCGCGCAATCCCGGAACAACCCAAAGCAATAAATATTTTTTTAGAACATTCCTGAATGTCTTTAGCTGTCTGCTCATCCAAACGAGCTGGAATAAATATTTTATTATCTGCGTGCCCTAATTGAGCACCGCCATCATCTAAATATTTATCATCATAACTAAACATTTCCGAACAACTCGATTCCTGTAATAAAGACGCGACAGGTTCTTGGTGTCCCATTACCGCACAGGTGACATCCATTAAATTCTCCACCGATTCTTCAATAATTACTTTAGTATCATAATGCAAAGCGACTTCAATCGCATTACTTAAATCCTCAATCTTTTTAACCTTAGTAATG
>CAZZBQ010000023.1:0-3178 GCA_964652745.1 uncultured Gammaproteobacteria bacterium | reverse complement strand
CAGGCCACTTCAAATCATTTTTTATTTCCTCCAAAATAGTCTCTGCTTTATTAGCCCAATCAGCTAAGCTGTAACTTAAAAATTTAGTGGTCTTAACGCCCAGTCCTTGATAAAAAATCTTGGTCAATGCTTTATCCATAGCAATCGCTGAAGCCGGCACATCACAACCGACATAAGGAATATTAAAAATATTAAACAATCCTTGCATAGAGCCATCTTCTCCTAAATTGCCATGAAAAGCAGGAAAAGCAAGATCAATGATAATTTTTTTAGAAAAAATTGAACCACTTTTGAAAACTATTTTATTAACGGATTCTTTTAAAGATAGGTCGTAGCTTATTAGGCTGCTAAGTTTTTTTTCATAGCCATCTTCACTAAAAAAAGACAACTTCCCTAAAGAGTCATCAATAAAAAAATGTTCTTGTTTATCAATATAAACAGGAATCACTCTATAGTCAGGATTTTTCTTTAATTCAGAAATAATAAGTTGTCCGGTAATAATAGAAATTTCGTGTTCAGGACTTTTGCCACCGAAGAAAACACCAATATTTTTTATATTAGACATATTATTTATAATTATCTGGCCAATCGTTTTGAAAAACAATTGTATCGCCCGCTTTTAAAATATCTTTAAGGCTATTATGCGCCTCTTTTGTGCTCGTGTAAACCTGGTAATTAGTAAAACCTTTTTTATTAAATTCATCAATAATAAATTTGGTGGCGCTATTTTTAACTAGCAACACTAAGTCTATTTTGTTTTCAATATATAATCTAGCAATTTCTCTATGGCGCTCCTCATTATTTTTACCCAACTCAGCCAGCCCCGGAGTAATAATTAATTTGCGACCCGTGGCCCGACTCAAAACTTCTAAACCACTAATGAATCCTTGAAAATTACCATTATAGCTATCGTCTATAACTAAAACCTGACTCAAATTATTAAAAATTGGCTGTAAGCGATGTTTAACATACTCTAAGCGATACACAGCCCGGACAGCTTCATTATTATTAATACCCAATCTCTGAGCTAGTGTTAAGGCTAAAACTATTAAATCAATATTATGCTTAGCTAATAACTTGGTGATAAAATTATTGCCATTAAACACAAAAGACAAACCAGAGAAATTTGGTAATAGCTCAATACCAGAAACAGCCGTGCTATCTAGGCCGATAATCTCATTAATTTTAAAACGATGGTGATTATCTCTAATGTTGTCATCGTTAAAATTAAGAACTGATAATTTTTTAGTATGTTCGGCTAATTCAAACTTGGCCAGGATAGTATTGTCTAAATTACCAAATCTTTCTAAATGAGAATCATTAATACCGGTTAAAATTGAATAATCAGGCGTCACTAAATCACAAATTTTAGAAATATCCCCCCTTTGGTAAGCACCCATTTCTACGATAAAAAAACTAAACTTATCTAATTCTGCTTTATTATTTATTATAAACCTAGCAATACCTAAGTCGGTGTTAATATTATCCGGCGTGGCTATGACCGGAAATTTAGAGGCTAAGATAGTAAATAAAATTTCTTTAACACTCGTCTTACCATAACTACCAGTAATACCAATGACTTGCAAATTAGGATAGTTTTTAATAATTTTTTTAGCCTTATTAATCAATAGAAATTTAAGCAAGTAATCTAATGGACGAATAATTAAAGAAGCGAGTAAAATTATGACTGGCTGTAAAATATAAATTATCGGCCATAACAACAATGACCAAAAATTCCAGATAAAAAAGAAAAATATAATTAATAATAAATCAAAAAACAGGCTTATAACATAAACCAGTTTTGCCTTCACGGTCCAATCTATTTGCTGTCTTTGTTCTAATTTCCACCACTTATAATCATGATAAACAAAAGACAAAAAACGCCATTGATTATAAAGCTCGCTCTGTAAAATATAAATTAAATTTCTAATAATCATAACACTTCCTTAAAGAATACTTTAGTAAAATCTTCTTTATTATCTAGGAAACAATAATGACCAGCGCCAGACAAAACATGTATATAACTATTTGGTAACTGTTCTTTAATTAAATAAGCCTGAGATAAAGGCGTAGCTAAATCTTTTTCGCCCCAAATTAAAGTTACCGGGATATTCTGAACGCCTTTTAAATAGCTTTGAGAATCTTCTCTAATAATTTTTTGGTAGATATCAGTCATTTGCCCACTCTCTAAATAATCTAAAGATCCAATTCTATTATAAAAAGCGTGTCTCATTTTTTTAGCCAACCAGGGTGCTAACGTTTTTAATATTTTAGCCCCCAGATAATAAATTATGGTCTGGGAAGTTTTAGTTCGGACAATAGCCGCTCCAATCAAAATAAGTTTCTTAACATAATTTCTACTAGCATAACGTAGGGCCACTGCCCCGCCAAAACTATGACCAACTAATACTGGATTCGTGATAGCAAATTTAGTTAAGAATGCTGACAAAAAATCTGCATAATCAGAGACGCCCCAAATAGCCTGAGGTTTT
This sequence comes from uncultured Gammaproteobacteria bacterium, assembly GCA_964652745.1. Classification (GTDB taxonomy): domain Bacteria; phylum Patescibacteriota; class Patescibacteriia; order Patescibacteriales; family UBA12465; genus UBA12465. The sequence goes on along the minus strand of CAZZBQ010000023.1, from coordinate 686 downwards.
TCGCTACCAAAAAAACCGGGTAAATTAATGGCTAATAAATTATCAATTTTAAATTGATTGCTAAAAATTTCCGCCGGAGAGTTCCAACCAGGTAAAAAGATAATAGCTCGCTCAGGCTGAAAAATATCACTTACTAAGTAATTAACTTTTAGCCCATTTATGATTATTTCCTTTTTTAGCATAAACATCTTTTAACGGGAGGAGTTGGAAATATTTAATTTATCTATAAACTTAACCACTTCAGCTCTAAAAAATTCTATAATATATGGAATAAATTTCTTAGAGTCATTTTCGTCTATGGCCATTAATTTTTCAATTGGCCAAATCTCAAAACCAAGCGATTTCCCTATTTCTATTTTTAAATCATCAGGGCTTCCTTTAAATACATAAATATAGCTCTGCCCGATAACATTGTTTATTTTTCCAGTGACTGCATCCCTAGAAGATCTTTTTGTCTTGCTTAGAAAAATTAAATCAGCGGCCTTAATATTAATGCCAGTTTCTTCATAAGCCTCCTTAATTGCGGTCTTTTCATAATCATCGCCAATCTCAACGTGACCACCGACAGCGGCATCTAACAAATCTGGATAGGTGTCCTTGTCTTTAGCACGGTGTTGGAATATTATTTCTTTATTTGGAGTTATAAAATAAACATGAACTTCCCGATGAAGCAGGCCGTCACGATG
>CAZZBQ010000022.1:0-7988 GCA_964652745.1 uncultured Gammaproteobacteria bacterium | reverse complement strand
TTTTCTCCGGACAATAAATAAATTGTGCGACCAGTAGCATCTAGAGAAAAGTCATCTAGACTAGTAAGAGAAGAGAAGACGTATTGATTCATAAGGTGACCATCATCTTTGGCAAATATAGCTAAACGTTTACTGCCTTTGTCTAAAACGTAAAGTTGCTTGTCATCGCCTAGAAGTTTGCTGGCGTTTGCGGCAGGCGATAATGGCTTATTAGTGTAGGGTTCACTCTTGCCCACAAACAAATCTTTTAGGCTACCATCAGCATTTAGAACATAAACCCGACCGTCTACATAAACATCAACAACTTGTGATACATCAACTGACTCCTTTAACCAATCGGTTCTAACTGACATAGTGCCATTAAAAGAGTATAGTTGATTTTTGGCGCGTGATACTAGATATAATTTATTATTATAGAGACTGAATCCAGAATAATTATCAGCTTCATTATAATCTTTAAGATTATAAGAAGCCACCCCATTGTTACTGATTGTTATTTTGAAAATCTTGCCCCCGTCTTGATAAAATATAGCGCCCTTGCCATCGCTTTTTCCGTTAGCAATATTTACAGCTCCTTCTATGGCAATGGCTGTAGTCTCAGTATTATCAAGCGGTAATACCTGTATTCCCGAGGCAGTCGCTCCGTAGATTTTCCCTTCAGCAAAAACAATATTATTTATGCCCAGTCCATTGACGTCACGAACTTCTTCCAAGCTTTCTAATCTAGTAATCTTCATGATTTTTTCTTCAAGCGGAATAATAGAAGTAGCTAGACGATCATAAGCAGCAATTTGATAATCCTTTTCGCGGGGCATTTGAGAAATTAAATTTTTGACATCAGCTAAAACGCGTGAAGCGCCGTCCTCGTCGTTATATAAAAGATGGGAATCAATCAATGATTCTTTAGATTCAATTTCGGCTACTAGGTTATCAAAATTTGCCTGAGCTTCTTTCTTGGCCTTGTTTATTTGCGCAAGCGATAAACTAACTATTAATGTCACGACAATAATAATCAAACCGGAAAAAAGGAAAAGATTTTTTCTGCCAAGCGAGCGTATCCAGGAGATAATTTTAGTTGGTAAGGCGAGCCAGTTTTTGGGGTTAAAAATACTTATGATTGTAGGAATAATTTTTGATATTCCTTTTAGTAGATGACGTGGTCCGTGTTTTAGAGTTATTTTTTGAGCATGAAGAAAAGAGTTTGCACTTGGTAAGTTCAACAAGGCTGGTTTAGTATGTTCAGTTTTAGTTTCTGCCGGCTTATCATCATGTTCTGGTCTAGCAAAACGGCGAGCTGGCTTAACTTTAGGCTTTAAGTTTTTGAAAAAAGTTTTAACTAAGTTAACAGCTTTGGTAATGCTTATCAAGCCAGCGGGTGCTAGCATGGTTTCTGTTCTTTGTTCAGTGTGATTAAGAGAGGAGATGGACGTTTGCGCTGAACGTGGTAATTCGGCGGCCTCACGAATCTCTTGACCATCGCTGCCGGTAGTATTTTTGATAATTATTCCTAAAAAGGGAACAAAGTTATTTATTTTGCCGAGAACATTTTTAATTTGCTCCGCGGCTACAATTGGCGGTAGCTTGGTAATTATGGCAACCATATCCTGGCTACTTAAATATTCCGGCAAAGATTCGCCGGCAAAGACAAAATATGAACCAAGAGGAATTTCGCCACTAACAACTGAGGCAAAAAGATTGGTGCTAGTACTAGTATATTTTTCATCATCAACTTGATCTACGGCTTTAGCGTCTGCTTCAACATTGATAATTTCATAGCCATCTTGGCGACGGTAGATTAGTAGAGAACGATTTTTACCGTAGCTAGCAAAGTGTAAGCGGTTGTTACAAATTAAGCCGAGAGTCACGCTGGCATTTTTAGGGTTTAATTTAATTTTGCTTTGGACAAGAAATTCATTTAAATCTTTATTAGTTTTTGCGAGGGCCGCCTCAAAGATATTTTCTGCTTTTAAACCTTCTATCTTGCCAACTAAAAGAACCTTCTCGTCATTATAGTAATTATCTTCTAAAGATGAGATTAAAAAATTGATAATTTTTTCGCCATCACTCTTTTTTCCAGATATTTCAGCTAGAATGAAAAGCTTGCCAGCTAATTTTTCCTTTTGAGCCTCTGGTTGAGAAATAAAAACGATACTGGCTCCTGAAGCTTTGCCAGAGTTTAAAATTATGGGCGCAATTTTATTATACATAAGCAAAATAACAAGCCGATACTTAGGCTTTTTCTGTTTGACTGTTTACGTGATATATTATACTATAAAAACATAAATAAAGAAATATGTTAAACGCGCTCTTCGGGTCAGAAACCAGGGCTAAGATTTTAAATTTGCTCTTGCTTGACCCGGATAAAAAATACGCTTTGCGTCAAATGGCTAAGGAAATTGGGGTATCCGCGCCCGTCTTGCGCAAAGAGTTGTCTGGGCTTCGTGATTTTGGTTTAGCCAGAGAAGATGGTGAGTTTTGGGGCGTTGACAAAGATTTCATTATTTTCCCAGAGTTACGTGCTTTAGTGGCTAAGGCACAAGTACTTTCTAGCCAAAAATTTCTTGATGGTCTGAAAAAAATATCAGACCCAATTTTTTTAGCAATGACTGGCATTTTTACTGGTGATACTCTAGTGAAAACCGACATTCTTTTGGTTGGTCCAGTTAAAAAACGCCCAATGCTTAAATTAGTAACAGAGCTAGAGAAGGATTTAGGCAGAGAGATAAATTTTACCATCATGGACGAGACGGAGTTTTATTACCGTCAAGAAGTGATGGATATTTTTTTATATAATATACTAACAGGCAAAACCATTGTTTTGGTTGATAATCGGGAAAGCAGAGAAAACTCTAATTTTAAACAACACGAAAATGACAGCAATGAAAGCGATAGCTAAAATTGTAAAATATACTTTTTTTACAGCCCTTTTAGTTCTTTTGTTTGTTATTTTAACAGCTAGTGCCTCTTTTGGTGACTTAAAAGACGCGGCCGCCAGTGCCTTAGCTGGTAAAAATGCCTTGGAGGCAACGGCTAATTCCGCTTATGCTCGTAATTGGGAAGAGGCGCGTACTCAAAATATTCAGGCGCAAGAAAATATCAATCAAGCCTTAGATAGTATAGAGAAAGTAAAAAGCCGAACTGTATATAGTCGCATTCCGACATTACGAAATCAGGTTTTAGATTTAGAATATTTGCTTAAAACGGCTGATATAATTAGTCGATCGCTTGCTAGCGGTTTACCTTTGGCAGAAAAATTTGATAATCTTTATTCCGGTAAAGAAAACCATCGCTTTGCTTCGCTTTCCAGTACTGAAAAAGCGGAGTTTTTTAAATTAATCTATGAGTCAGAACCAGAAATAAATGGTTTGCGGGCTAATTTAGAGTTGGCTAAGTTAAGTTTAAGCAAGATAAAAAAAATTGGGGTTTTGTATCCAATCTATAATCAGATTAGTGATTTAAAAGAGGATTTAGAACAAGCTTCTAAGTTGTTATCACAGACCGCACCAATTGCCAGTCTACTGCCAGCTCTGGCAGGCTACCCAAGTGAGAGTGAGTTTTTAATTATCATGCATAATAATGACGAGCTTCGTCCGGGTGGTGGTTTTATTGGCGTCTTTGGATTATTAAAAAGCAAGGATGGAGATATTATTTCTTTAGAAACTTCTGATAGCTATCATCTTGATATGCCGGCAGTGGGAAAGTGGACATTAGAACCACCGGCACCAATCAAGAAATACATGAAAGTTGAGAATTGGTATTTAAGGGATGCTAACTGGTCGCCTGATTGGCCAACTTCCGCTAAACAGATACAAGAGATATTTAAAGGCGAAACTCAAGCTATTGGTCTAACCGCCCCGGATTTTGCTGGCGTTATTGGTATTACGCCTGATTTTGTTTCCGATCTTTTGGCCTTAGTTGGTCCGATTGAAGTTAGGGGCGAAACCTATACACCGGAAAATTTGCAACCACTTTTACAATACAGTGTAGAGGTTGCTTATATGGAACAAGACATTGCTTCTTGGGATAGAAAAGAAGTTATCAATGAATTATTAGCTGAATTAAAATTACGTTTATTTGCGCTTGATACCGCTAGAATGCCGGAACTCTTGGATATTTTTAGCAACAACATGGTTACTAAAGATGTGCAGATTTATTTTAATAACTCTAGCTGGCAATCTTTAGTTTACACCCTTGGTGCAGATGGAGCAGTTAAGTCTTCAGTTAGTGATTATCTTTTAGTAGTTGATGCTAACCTGGCAGCTTTTAAAAGTGATGCGGTTGTTAAGAAAAAAATTGCCTATGAAGTAAATGAAAATAGCGGCGGTTTACATGCAGGTCTACGTTTAGATTATAAGCATGAGGGCGGCTTTGATTGGCGCACCACGCGCTATCGCAGCTATACCAGAGTTTTTGTGCCACGAGGTAGTACATTGCTATCAATTAAGGCTTTAGAAAAAGCTAATTTAGAAGAAGCTTCAATTACTTCTTATGATGATTTAGCGCTTGATAAAACAGTCTTTGGTTTTTTCTTTAGCGTTGAGCCAGGAACTACTGGTGCTTTACAATTAGAATATAGTTTGCCGGGCTCAGTGTATAATACCTGGCAGCAAAATAATTATTCATTGTTTGCCCAGAAACAGGCGGGACGCCGGACTGAAAGCTTTACGGCGACCCTTGAAGGGGAATTATATAGTAGTGATTTAGACCGCGATTTAACTATTAGTAAATAAGAGTCAATCTATACAATAGTATGCAAACCGAAGCAGAAAAATATTTAATTTATCTTCTAAAAAAAGCCCTAGCGGCTTTTTCTGCTAAGAACATAAAACCGAAGATGATTAATTTAGGAGCCGCTAAAAGTACTATCATTGAAGATTCAATTATTGAAGCTGGTGACTTTGTTTGTGATCGTTGTGATATCCAGGAGTGTTCTGTAGACAAGTCCTACGTAGGCGATAGTTTTGTTTGTCCACTAGAAGACATGTCTCCGCTAACTGATAATGCTTATGACATTGCTTTTGCTAATTTTGTTTTAGAACATGTTTCTAATCCGGAGAAAGCCGTGGCTGAAATGGCTCGTATTATAAAACCGGGCGGGGAATTAATTTTAAGCTTGTCTAATCCTAAGGCGCCAGAATTTATTTTAGCGGGTCTAACACCAACAACCTTTCATCAATTATTTCGCCAAGAAGATCATGATGAGGCTTATCCCGTTAAATATGCCTACAAGAGTATTGATAAATTTATTAAACTAATGGCGGGTGCTGGTTGGCAACTGAAAGAGAGAAAAAACTTGCCAGCTACCTATAGTTATTTGTATCGCTGGCCGATTATTGGTTTTTTTAGTCGAGTTTATGACGGACTGCTAAATTTCGCTAAGGCCTCAGGTTTAATGGGGCACGCGGTTTTACACTTTAAAAAGATTGACAAAAACTAGAAATAATTTTATAATTCTAGGATTAGTAAAGTACGTTAACAATTAAAAAATAAATAAATAATGAAAACGAAAGTATTAATTCTTGCTTTAGTCGGAGGCATTTCCTTCTTGGCTTTTAGCTTAATCTGGCAAGAGCAGGATATAGGAGAAACCGCTCGGGTTACCCCGTATCCGATAAAAACAGCCGCTTATTGGACTAGTCCGGTAATGCAGCCTGGCGATGTTCAGCGTCTAGCTAAACACGATCTCTTAATTATTGATTTAGAAAATCAATTCAATAATCGCGAACGATTGTTAGAGCTGAAAGCACTGAACCCAAAAATCAAATTGCTAGTCTATAGCAACCCGATGGAAATTTTTTTATCCCAGTATCAGACTCGTCCTTGGCAGAATAAGGTTATTAACGAAATCGTTAATCACCGTCCACAATGGCTGCTAAAAACTATTTCCCTGGAAAGTAATGGTGAGTTAAAGGAAAACTATGCCCAGTTCTGGACAGAGCCTAATCCTATGACTATGCTAAACATGTCCTCGGCTTGTCCGGAGATAAATGGTCAAAACTATAGTCAATGGATGGCTAATCTTTTCCGCCAGGAAATTCTTTCCGATCCGATTTGGGATGGATATTTTCAGGATAATGGTACTTGGAACGTGTCTTGGATGTATCCAAATAGCAACGAAAAGATAGATATTGACGGTGATAAACGACCAGATCAAGATGCGGTTGTAGATCGTTATTGGGAAAAGGGAGTTAATCAGTATCTATCTATTATCCGCTATGGCGATAAATATAAAAATCCTTTTGTACGTTTCTTTAAGAAATACCAAAATGATTTTATTATTATTGCTAATAAAGGGGATTTGAAATTTTTGAATAAAGTTGAGGGCAAGTTTTTTGAGAAGTTTCCTAATGATTATTTAGGGGATAAGTGGGCTAATGGTTGGAAACAGTGTATTAGCAATGCCCAAAAAACTGGACCTTACACGATTTTTCAAGGAGATAGATCTAATTTAGATTTCGTTCTTGCTAGCAGCTTACTACTTGATAATGTGTACCTTGCGATTAGCCAGGACGATTCCGGAATATTTCCTGAATTGGAAAAAGCTGAATTGGGGAAGCCTTTGGGTAGGGCGAGCTATGACGGAGGTGCCTATGTTCGTAATTTTGAGCGCGGCACAGTCAAAGTTTGGCCACTTCAATCCAGAGGTCAAATTACGAGAAGATAAAGGGAGCTGCCACCCTAAAAAGAGCAGGTTTTTTTCATAGAAAGTAGGCCGGGAACAGAGGTTTCCGGTCTTTTTTTATTTTGCTTTTTAAGCTATCATTAAATCAAGATATATGGATATTCTTATTTTAGTCGCCAGCCTTTTGATTCTGGCACTAGTGGCCGTTAATCCAAAAATAGGCGTTTATTTAATCGCTGCCAGCTTACCAGTCATTGGTCGGGATGTTTATATTTATGGTTTTATCATTCCGATTGCTGATTTAGTTGCCCTTTTAACTTTAGGCGGCTTTTTTATTAATTTAACAGCCAACTCTTTATTTAATCCTAAATTTAAGCTTAATCTTTCTTGGCCCCTATTTTTTCCTTTTTCCATATTTTTATTAGCCAGCGCCTTATCTGTTGTTTTCTCCGATAGTCTAAAAGATTCTTTGTACTACTTTTTGCGCTGGCCAGTATTTTTATATCTCGCTTATATTTTTGTGCCAGCTAACATTATTAAGGATGTTAAGGTTTTAAAACGAGCTGTTATTTTAGTTTTTTTAAGTACGATGATGGTTCTAGTTTCCGGGTATATATCTCTTTTAGGGCAAGATTGGCAGAATGTTTTTTTCCGTATGAAGTCTTTATACTTCCTCAAGAGTTATCCTTTTGGCGAAAATCATAATCTGATTGCTGAGTTTTTAAATGTTGGTGCTTTTTTCGTTTTAGTTATTAAAGAGTTTTTAAAAAATGCTTATCATAAGCGTTTAGCTGATTTATTGTTTTTTGTTACCGCCCTTGGCGTTGTATTGACCTTTTCTCGTACTGGTTGGATTATTTTATTTTTACAGTCTGCTGTTTATGTTTTCTACCGTTTGCAACACAACCGTCGCGAAAAGATTGCAGTTGTAGTAATCGTGATGATGGCGGTTGCTTTCCTTTCGCCATTATTTTGGAAAATGAGTGTCTTGCAGGATAGTAATGTTAGCTCAACTGAAAATAGGTTATTGTTAACAGAAATTGCGCAAGCCGCTTTTAATGAACGACCGCTTACTGGTCACGGCAGCGGCACTTATATTTCTTTGGTTGAGGATAATATTCGCTTTACGGCTAAATATGGAGCCCCAGTTGATTCTCATGGCGTTTTGCAGAAAGTGGCAGCGGAAAATGGTATTTTTGGTTTATTGTCCTGGCTTTTCTTATTTATTTATCTAGTACGTTTTGCGGTTATTAATATTAAAAAATACTACCCGAGAATTAAATGGATTTTGCCATTCGCGCTCGCCTCGCTTGGTGGTTTATTTTTTCAATTATTTAATACCTCGTATTATAAGGGTAAGGTTTGG
>CAZZBQ010000021.1:0-8062 GCA_964652745.1 uncultured Gammaproteobacteria bacterium | reverse complement strand
TGTGGACCCTAAGGGATTCGAACCCTTGACCCCCTGCTTGCAAAGCAGGTGCTCTAGCCAGCTGAGCTAAGGGCCCGCTAATGCTTTTTTAAGCATATAGTGGACTGAAAGAAAGATTAGCAATTACTAATTAATAGGTCAAGAGGAGGCCAGTTATCAGCTTTAATTATATTAGTGATTATATTTTAATAATGGCGCTAGCAACCATCCTAAGAAGCTGTCGCCACTACCTGTTGCTAGAATTAGGCCGAGTACAATTAATATTATGCCAACTAATTTGTAGCCTAAGCGAGAACCGCCCTCAACGCCAAGTTTTAAGTCGAACCAAGCAATTCGTCCAAAATTATTTAGAAACCATTCAGTTTTTATTACCAGTAAAGTGCCGGCGGCGGTTAGTAATATGCCGCTGATGATTTGTCCCATAGTATTTTTTATTTGATGTAATTGAGAGGATTCTGCTTTTTACCATTAATTATAACTTCAAAGTGAATGTGTGGTCCAGTTGACCAACCCGTTGATCCCATGGCGGCAATATTTTCGCCACGCGTGACCGAATCACCAACTTCAACAAATAATTTACTAGCATGAGCATAACGTGTCTTGCGGCCATCGCCATGGTCAACTAATACATTGTAACCATAACCGTTGCTCCAGCCAGAATATTCAACCGTGCCGTCTTCGGCAGCGTATAAAGGAGTGCCAGTTTTATTGGCGATATCTAAGCCGGTGTGCCGCCAAGAATAGTATTGAGTAATACGGGCGCCATCAGTTGGCCAAGCCATTTTTGTGCCACTAGTAGCCGCTGTTGAAGCTGGAGCTTTGACTAAATCACGAATAATACCAAGTCCAGAACTGTTGCTAGCCGAGGAAGCCACGGGGGTAGTAGCGGCTGCCACAGTAATTTTACGTCCGCCGGGAATCATAATTTTATCACCAATGCGCAAAGTCGCACCTAGCTGATTGCTGCTTAATATTTTTTCTTCTTCAACATCATAGGTTCTGGCAATTCTGGAGATGGTATCACCACTCTTAACAGTATGCATAATTCCGCTTTCGGGTAAAATTAATAAAGAATCGCCTGGCCTGATTAAGCTATGAGAGCCTAAATTATTGGCCCACAAAACAGTGTTGATAGTAATATCAAAGCGTTGGGCAATCGTACTTACAGTATCGCCTTTTTGAACAGTATAATAAACAACTCCGCTTCTTTTTTGGGGAATAAATTCAGAGGTTGGCGAGATTGAGCCAATAGTGCGAGGCTTGACGGCCACAGCCTCATCATTTATTAAAATCAAGGAATTATCAGAAACATCTTCGGCCTGGGTTATGCCGCTTTGTTTTTGAATGATAGCTAAATCGTCAGAATAATACTTTTCTTGTCCGGCCGTTTTTAAACTTCCCGGAGTATAGGTTTCTTCGATTAGATCTTCGCTGTCTAAATAACTAAATTGATTTTGGACAAGGTTAGCCATGACGGTTTTAGATATTTGAGCATTAGCTGTGCCATGGTCTTGTAAATTAGCCGTAATAAACAAAAAGCTTAAAATAGCTAGAGCGATATAAGCGGCATTATTTTTTAAAAATTGAAAGGAGGTCCTATTTTTTAGGGTATGTTTGCGAAAGCGGAAAGCCTCAAAGTAAGCTTTGGTTAGCAAGGGATGTAGTAATAATTTGGAAAATAAGCGAAAAAAGCCGGCAATCAACCGGAATATAGCAGCTATTAATCGGCCAAAAATTTTTAACCCTTTGATAGCAAGCAGGCCGCTTTCCACAGCCGTTTTCTTTAATTGGCTAGTCTTAGCGTTTTTTATATATAATAAGATAAGCTGTTTATATGCTATCATTTTTAAACTTTTGTCGTCAATTTATGGTATAATAAAAAAATAATTTGCAGTAATATAATATGAAAACAAAAAAAGTAGCTTTACTGATCTTAGATGGCTGGGGAATAAGTAAAGATGTAGAATTTAATCCAATTAAGCAAGCCAAGACGCCTAATTGGAATTTATTAATGGCTAATTATCCGAGTTCCCAGCTTAAGGCTAGTGGTTTAGCGGTTGGTTTGCCAGTTGGCATAATGGGTAATTCAGAAGTCGGCCATTTAAATCTTGGTGCCGGAAGAATTATTTATCAGGATTTAGTAAAAATAAATAAAGCTTGTGCTAATAATTCAATTGCTAAAAATAAAATTTTATTGGAAGCATTTTCTAAGGCCAAGAAACAAAACCGTGCGTTACATTTTATTGGCTTAGTTTCTGATGCTGGCGTTCATTCTAATGATAAGCATTTATATAAGCTTTGCGGCTTAGCTAAACAGCAGGGGCTTAAAAATGTTTTTGTTCATGCAATTAGCGATGGCCGCGATACTGATCCAAAAAGCGGCCTTAAGTTTATTAGTAGTTTGGAGAAAAATTTAAAAAAAACAGTTGGCGAAATTGCTACCGTTACTGGTCGCTATTATACAATGGATAGAGACAATCATTGGGAGAGAATTAAAAAGGGTTATGACGCTATGGTTTTAGGGCACGGCGAAAAAGTAACTGATTTTAAAACAGCAATTAAGAAATCATATGCCGCCGGTATTACAGATGAATTTCTGGAGCCAAAAATCAAGACTGATAAAGCCGGTAATCCGGTTGGCTTGATTAAGTCTGATGATGTAGTTGTTTGTTTTAATTTTCGGACCGAGCGCTTAAGAGAAATAACTATTGCTCTGACACAAAAAAATATTCCTAAGTTTAAAATGAAAACTTTGCCTTTGCATTATTATACTTTAACTAAGTATGACGACTTTAAAGGGGTAAAAGTTATTTTTTCTAAGGAGAATATCGCTAACACTTTGGGGGAAGTTTTAGAAAAAAATAAATTAACGCAATTACGTTTAGCGGAGACCGAGAAATATGCTCATGTCACTTTCTTTTTTTCTGGCGGACGAGATAAACTTTTTAAAGGAGAAAAAAGAATTTTAATTAAGTCGCCGCGCGTTGCTACTTATGATTTAAAACCAGAAATGAGCGCGCCGCTAATTACTAAAGCTGCTATTAAAGCTATGTCTAAAGAGCGGCCAGATTTTATTTGTCTTAATTTTGCTAATGGCGACATGGTTGGACATACGGGCTCTTTTAGAGCGGTTGTTAAAGCGATTGAGACCGTTGATGACTGTGTCGGTCAAATTGCTAGAGTTGCCCAGCAAAAAGATTATGATTTAATTATTACTGCTGACCACGGCAATGCTGAAGAAGTAGTTAATAAAAATGGTAGTATGAATACTGCTCATTCGCTGAATCCAGTTCCATGTTTATTAGTTTCTAATGATTATCAAAAAATTAAGAATGGCTGTTTAGCTGATATTGCGCCGACTATTTTGCGCGTGATGGGGCTTAAGCCGCCAAAAGATATGACAGGGGAGAGTTTGGTGTAGTAGTTTGTTAATATAAAAAAGCTATCTTTACCTGATAGCTTTTTTGTTTGTCTTCTTAATTAAATGTTAATTACCTGGAACAACAATTTCAAATGGTTCTTTTCTGCCATAAGCCTTTGGCCCTGTAAGACAGTAATTAGCAACCGATTTTTTATAGTAAGCAGGTTTTGCTTCTTGAATTTTTCCAATTAGATAATAAGAGAGAGCCATAATTAATCCCGCTCCATATTCTTTTGGCATTTTGATTTCTAGGCGGTGCTTTGAGTCACCAAAATATTTATTTTCCCCGAAGCTGATAACTAATTCCTTTTCCCAAGGCATAACAAATTTAGCATGACGCGCATCACCGTTAGTAAAAGAGCGAATTGATAGGTGGGGACCGAAGAGTTCATGTTTTTTAATATCTAACATCGGTACAACCTCGGCGTATTCATCAGGCAAAATAAAAGAGTAAGCACTATATTTTGCATAACTCCTTGGCAGTTTTATTTTCTTGATAAAGCTCTTTATGTCTTTAGCCCTTTCGTTCGTTGCTGAGATAATCATGCCCAAATAAGTAGAGATGTTATAGGTTTGTGGTTCTGGGAGTTTACGATAAGCCATAACAGTATCAGCTTCTTTAGCTCCACTAGAGTCGCTGTTGCAGGTCATGATAACAGTTTTTAGCCCATGTTTTTTAGCAGCCTGAACTTCCCAGGCAGCATCTTTTTCTCCTGAAGCAGAAATAATTAAAGCCTTAGAAATTACCCCAGTTTTTATCAGTTTATTATAAGCTTTTAATTTTTGATGGAAGTTACTTTCATTAGCAAAAACAGCTGGTAGGTCGGAAAAGATAATTTTTCCAGTATTATAGGCATTACCACTGCCAACCACAAAGGGCATGCAGCCTTTTTCTAGTTTAAGAGGAGTGGGAATATTTTTACTAAAAAAATCTAGGGCAGCCATTAAGCTAATATCAAGATTTGGTAAGCGCTTAGTATCCATAATTTTGCTTTATTTTATTATATTTTCATTATAATTCATCTTGATTTTTATTTCAATTTAAGTTAAGCTAGGTTTAGCTGGAAATCGTTTTATCCGGCTTCTTAATTTTATCTAAATTATACCTAATTTTGATATCCTTATGTCCGGACACTCCAAATGGGCTACGACCCATCGTCAAAAAGCACTAGTTGACGCTAAACGAGGTGCAATATTTACAAAATTTGCCAATGTCATATCTATTGCCGCTAAAAAAGGTGGCGACCCTGAAAATAATCCAGCACTAAGAGCAGCGATTGATAAAGCGCGGTCGGCAAATATGCCTAAAGATAATATTGAGCGTGCCATTAAAAAGGGAACTGGAGAGCTTGGTGGCGATCAAGTTGAAGAGTTGTACTATGAAGGAATTATTCCCCCAGGCATCCAAGTAATTGTTAAATGTTTAACGGAAAATAAAAATCGCAGTGGTTCAACTGTTCGTCATTTGTTTACTAAGAACGGCGGCGCCTTTGGAGCAGTAATGTGGAACTTTCGTCAGCTTGGCGTTATTAGTATTCCTCAAGAAGAAGTTAAAAATAAGCATTTGAGTAATGAAGAGTTAGAATTAGAACTGATTGATAAGGGGATAGAAGATTTTATAAAAGAAGATGAGGGTATTATTGTTTATACCGACATGAAGGATTTGCAAGTTGTGAAGGAATTCTTGGAAGGTAAAGGTTTGAAAATTGAAAATGCTGAAATAGAATATGTTGCCAAAGAGAAAATAACTGCGCCCGAAGATGATCAGCCCAAGTTAGATAAATTCATGGAAGAGCTTGAGGATAACGAAGATGTTAATGATTACTATACTAACTTACGATAATTTAATTTTATTAAGATGCCTAAGATAGTTCTTGGAATAGACCCCGGTATTGCCGATACTGGTTATGGAATTGTGAAGGAGGAGTCGGGAAAATTATCCTGCCTTGTTTATGGAACTATTAAAACTTTGCCCACCCAGGATTTGCCTCAGCGCTTAACTTGTTTATATTCTGAACTAGATAGAATAATTAAAAAGTATCAACCTAAGTTTACTGCCGTTGAACAGCTTTTTTTCAATAAAAACGTGAGGACAGCGTTGATCGTTGGCCAAGCGCGCGGCGTTGCTTTATTGGCGCTTGCTAATAATAATTTGCCAATCACTGAATTTACTCCTTCGCAAGTTAAGCAAGCAGTATCTTCATATGGCAAAGCGAGTAAGGCGCAGGTGCAGAAAATGGTTAAGATGATATTAAAGCTTGAGAAGTTGCCGCAACCAGATGACGCTGCCGATGCTCTAGCGGTTGCAATTTGTGCTCTAAACTCTTGCTCATATTTGAAAAAATGAAAACTGAAATATGCCTAAGACTAAAAAGATAAAAATTTTTCATATTGCTTCTGAAGTCGCGCCATTTTCTAAGACTGGCGGGCTGGGAGATGTTGCGCGCAGCTTACCGAAAGCTTTACGTCGCTTGGGGCACGATGTTTCTATTATTACACCGCTTTATGGTAAGTTGATAAATAAGAAAGAACGCAATCTTAAATTGCTTTTTCAGAATGTAAATTTACGCCTCAATAGCCAAGAGGTTATAAGGGTTAATTTTTGGCAGGGATACTTAATGGAAGATTTGCCAGTTTATTTTGTGGAATGTAAAAAATTCTTTTCTAAGCATAAAAGTTTATACGGATCAGGTCGAGAAAATGCGCGTTTTTTAGTTTTTAATGTAGCTGCTTTAAAATTGATGTCTTTATTGAAGCGCCAAGTTGACATTATTCATTGCCATGATTGGCAATCCGGCTTAGTTCCTTATTATCTTAAAACTGATTTTCGTTATTCTAAAACTTTGAAGCAGGCCAAGACTATTTTTACTATTCATAATCTAATTTTTCAGTTTGGTCATAACTGGTGGGAGATTCCGCCAGAGGAAAAAGATTATGGACGCGGTCGCCTGCCTCATATTGACGACCCAAAAATTGAGTATATAAATTTTGCGAAGCGTGCAATTTTATCTGCAGATTTGATTAATACTGTTAGTGAACAATATCGCAAAGAAATAATGACTAAAAAATTCGGTCAGGATTTACATCGTATTTTAAAAAATCGTTCTCGCAAGCTGCACGGTATTATCAATGGGATTGATTATAATATGTATAATCCGGAGAGAGACACTCTTTTGCATAAAGTTTATGAACACAATCCGACTGTTTATAAGGCAGCTAATAAGAAATTTTTACAAAAGAAAATAGGTTTACCGGAGGATAGTCAAATACCGATGCTCTGCACTACTTCTCGGGTTACTTTTCAAAAAGGATTTGATTTGATTGTTAAGGTTATGGATGCCATGCTTGATTTGGGGGTCCAGTTGGTATTTATGGGCGACGGCAGTAAAGAATATATTAAGCCGATTAAGAAGCTGCAGCGTCGTTTTCCTGATAAAATTGTTTGGTTGCCATTTGATCAGAAAATGGAAACTCTGCTTTATGCGGCTAGCGATTTTTTCTTGCTACCATCAAACCACGAGCCTTGTGGTATTAATCAGCTTATTGCTATGCGTTATGGCTGCATACCAATTGTTAGAGAAATTGGCGGCCTACAGGATACAGTTGAAGACTTTAACCCATCTGACCGCCAGGGCAATGGCTTTACTTTTAAAACTGAAGACCCGAGCATGTTTTATGCGGCCGTAATTCGCGCTTTAGAAAATTATAAACATAAGCGAGTTTGGCAGGGATTAGTTCGCCGAGTCATGAGGCAGTCTAATAGCTGGGAAATTCCTGCTAAAAAATATGTTGAGCTTTACCAAAAAGCGCTAGAAGTTAGTCAGCACAAGCCGGTTAAAGTTAAAAAATAATATTTATTATGCTTTGGATAAATTTTCTCCATCTTTATCAGCCCGCCAATATTGATTCCTTTAGTGTTAAGCAGGCGCTTAATAAAAGTTATTTTCGTTTGCTTCGTTTAATGGAAGAACACCAAGATTTACGAATGACCTGGGATATTACTGGTTGTCTTTTGGAGCGCTTATTTGATGAGGGCGAGCAAGATTTTTTGTCTCGCTTAAAGAAGCTGGTTGATTCAGGGCGCTTAGAGTTAGTTTCTTCTGCAGCCTTTCATGGTCTTTTACCGTTACTTCCTGAAGCAGAAGTTATTAGACAGATAAAAGAGAATGAAAAAATTCTGCGAAAGTTTTTAGGTTTAAAAAATCGGCCCAGAGGATTCTTTTTTCCCGAAATGGCCTATTCTCCGGCGGTTGCCAGGATTGTTAAAAACTTAGGATATCGCTGGATTATTTTGGATGAGTTTACGTTTGATGGTGGCCATAGTCGCCCTGATTTTAAGCGCGCTTATCTTGATAAAAATAGCGGGCTTACGGTTATTTTTAGAAACCGATCTTATTCTAATTCCTATCCACCAGATAAATTATTATCAATTTTAGCTAAGAAAAAGACTGCAAACGATAATCCAATAGTTACCGCAACCGACGCCGAGCTTTACGGTCTCCGTCATGAAGATCCTAGTGCAGAGCTAGAAAAATTGGTTAAAAATAAAGAACTTGTGACTAAAACAATTTCTGAGTTTTTAACAACTGCTACTAAGTCAGGATTAATATCGGCTAAATTACAACCCTCATCCTGGGAATC
>CAZZBQ010000020.1:6957-8793 GCA_964652745.1 uncultured Gammaproteobacteria bacterium | reverse complement strand
TTTATTGAGCCCGCTCAGACAATTATTCAAGGAGTCGTTTATTATAAGATGAAGATAGAATTTAAAGACTTAGTTTCTATTCAGGAAAGCTTAAAAGAAAAAAACTTAGCGCTTAAAGCGGGAATGACAGCCAATGTCTCAATTATTACAGAAAGACGTGATGATGTTTTGCAGGTTCCAGCGCGCGCTGTCATTGAAGAGGATGGTCGTAAATTTGTCCGCGTTCTATTTGGAAAAGAAGTTATTGAAGCACCAATAACAACTGGTTTAAGGGGGGATGATGGCCTAGTTGAGATTAAGAGCGGCCTGAATGTTGGCGATCAAGCAATTACTTTTATCAAGAGTGCTAAATAGGAATAATCATTTATGGCAGGATATTTAATTGAAATTAAAGATTTACAAAAAAGCTATCAATTAGAAGATTTAAAGACACAGGTTTTAGATGGTGTTAGTTTTGTTTTAGAGCAAGGAGAATTTGTTGCAATTATGGGACCGTCTGGTTCCGGCAAATCAACACTTATGCATATTCTTGGTATGCTTGATCGCCATAGCGGTGGCCAATATCTTTTTCATGGTAAAGACGTTGGTTCTTTTAGTGATGAAGAGCTTGCTCATTTAAGGAATAAAGAAATTGGTTTTGTTTTTCAAGCTTTTAATTTATTATCAAGAACTTCGGTTTTAGAGAATGTAAAGTTGCCATTAATTTATTCTGATAATAAGCACGATATGGATGGCCGGGCAAAAAAAGTTTTAGAAAGTGTCGGGTTAGGACATCGCTTAAGTTATTTTAGTAATCAAATTTCTGGTGGCGAAAAACAGCGCGTGGCTATTGCTCGTGCTTTAGTAAATGATCCTTCGGTAATTTTTGCCGATGAGCCAACTGGTAATTTAGATTCTAAATCTGGTGATCAAGTAATGGGCATCCTGCAAGCTTTACATGCTCAAGGTAAAACTATTATCTTGGTAACACATGAAACCTTTACTGCTGAACATGCCGAAAGGATAATTAGATTAAAGGATGGGGAAATTGTAGCTGATGAAAAAGTAAAAAATCGGCGCTTTGCTGGTGACGGTCATCTTTTGAAATAAGGAAGTTATGTTTGATAATTTCAGACAAATTTTAAAGATAGTCTGGCGCGCCCTCCTGAGTAATAAGACCAGGAGTTTTTTAACTATGCTGGGGATTATTATTGGTGTTGGTGCTGTTATTCTAATTATGTCTTTAGGAGCAGGCGCACAGCACTTGATTTTAAGCCAGGTTGATAGTTTTGGAAGTGATTTGATTGGTATTTTACCTGGACAGTCAGATGAAAATGGTCCACCAGCTATGGTCTTTGGGATTAAGGTTACTTCTTTGATAGATGATGACGCTTTAGCTATTAAAAATAGAAGCAATGTTCCTAGCGCGGATGCAGTCGCTTCTTATTATGAAACTAATGTTAGTATTTATTATCGTGATGCAAGTTATGACACCAAGTTGGAAGGAATTAAAGGGGATTATTTAGAAATAGAAAGAGCGGAAATAGCGGAGGGACGTTTTTTTACAGATGAAGAGGCGGCTTCTATAGATAATTTGGCTATTTTAGGACCATCGGTCGCTACTGAACTCTTCGGAGACAGTAATCCGATTGGTCGCCAGATTAGAGTTAAGAATCGCAACTTACAAGTAATTGGTGTTTTTAAAGAACGGGGAATTTCCGGTTTTTCAACTCCTGATGATTCGGTTTTTGCCCCCCTTCGTTTTGTACAAAAAGAAATTGCCGGCGTTGATTATCTTACCTATATCAGGGTCAAGGTTGATGATGAGAAAAATATTGATGAAACAATGGAGATTAT
>CAZZBQ010000020.1:0-6857 GCA_964652745.1 uncultured Gammaproteobacteria bacterium | reverse complement strand
GATATAGTTCAGACAGAAATAAAGGTTCCGAGTACGAAAAATAGTTTTTCGGTTGGCGAGGTGACCACTCTTAAATTAGAAGACATGGAAGCAATTGATAAGCTTAAAAATGTTAAACAAAGTTATGCTGGTAGCTTAGGGCAACAAAAAGTTAGTTATGGCAGTGAAGGCAGGAAGGTTTCTATTTTTGGCGTTAGTGCTGCTTACAAAGAAATTGATCGTAAAACGGAAATGGCTGAAGGTGAATTTTTTTCTGAGGCAGATGATAAGTCACAAAGCTTAGTCGTTGTTTTAGGGCATAAACTCAAGAATGATTTATTTGGTGACCAGTCAGCAGTCGGCAAGTCAGTTAGCGTTGGCTCTAAAAAATTTCGGGTGGTGGGTGTTTTAAAGGAACAAGGCGGATCATTTGGATTTATGGATTTTAATGATATGGCCTATATTCCGATTAAAACTTTGCATCAGAAAATTTTGGGAATTGATTATGCTATGTATTTTATTCATCAAGTTGAGGATGTAAGTTTATCAGAGGAAACAGCTGAGGAAATTAGATTGTTGTTGCGTGAACGCCATGATATTACTGATCCTGATAAGGATGATTTTCGTATTTCAACGATGGAAGAAATGATTTCTACTTTGGGCACAGTGACCGATGCTATTACTTATTTGCTTCTGGCGATAGTTTTGATTTCCTTGTTGGTTGGTGGCGTTGGCATTATGAATATTATGTATGTGACTGTTACGGAAAGAACTCCAGAAATTGGTTTACGTAAGGCGATGGGGGCAACCGGACGAGATATTGCCTTTCAATTTTTAATAGAAGCGGTTTTGATAACTTTTTGGGGCTGGTTGTTGGGAGCCGTTTTTGGTATTACCGTATCGTATCTGCTTAGCGTTATTGTTAGTTATGCCGGCATTGCTTGGAACTTTGCTTTGCCTTTGCAAGGAATTTTGATTTCTTTCTTATTTTCTGTTGGTTGTGGTTTGTTATTTGGACTTCAGCCAGCGCGTCAGGCCGCTAAACTTGATCCAATTGTTGCTTTAAGGACAGAGCAATGAAGAAAATCTCACAGCGCACGTATTAATAGTAAAAGGCCTGTTTTTGGCCTCTTATTTTTCTATGACGATTTCCAGCCATGATTTCGCTAATAAGACGGATGAAGAGATTGTGCCTTTGGTTTTGGAAAACCAGAATGATTTTTCATATTTAGTTCATCGTTATCAAGATAAATTATCTCGTTATATTCATCGTTTATCAAATTTGAGCCAGGAAGAAATTGAAGATATGCTACAGAATATTTTTATTAAGGCATACTTAAATTTAAATGATTTTGATAGTAGCTTAAAATTTTCTTCTTGGATATATCGTATTGCTCATAATGAGGTGATTGATAATTATCGCCGTTCCAAGGCAAGACCCAAGTTATTAGATTCAGACATTAGTGACGGCCAGGCCAAGGAATTAGCGGGTGACTTTGATTTGTTTGCTGATGTTGTTGAATCAGAGTTACGCGCTAAAATTAATGAGGCGATTAGTCAGCTTGATTCTAAATATCGTGAAGTTTTGATTTTAAAATTTATTGAAGATAAAGACTATCAAGAAATTTCTGATATCATAAAAAAACCAATGGGTACGGTTGCTTCTCGTATTAATAAGGCTAAAATTCAGCTACGTCGCCAGTTGGTTAATAAATCTTTGCTTTGATTTTAAATATATGGAAAAAACTGATTTTGACCGTAAGGTCTTAGACAAGATAAAAGAAGACAAGCTTAAGCCGGTAGCGCGTCGGTATTTTGTTTTAAAGAATTATCTTGTTTGGGCAATTGGCGTTTTAGCTCTTCTGGCTAGCTCGGCTGCTTTAGCTGTGATGACCTACTTATTTCAATTTAATGATTTTGCTCTTAGAAGAGAAATTAATAAAAGTACCTTGGAAATATTATTTCTGACTCTGCCTTATTTTTGGATAATATTTTTAGCGGCTGCTATTTTTATTGTTTATTATAATGTTAAGCATACCAAGACGGGTTATCGTTATCCATTTTGGTTAGTCACGGTTGTAGTGTTTTCTGCCAGCATCATTCTTGGCGCCCTATTTTCCTCTTTTGGTTGGGATGAAAAACTGGATGAGACTCTAGCGCGCAGGGCGCCTCTTTATGGAACAATGATTAATCCTCATGTTGATTTTTGGTCTAATCCCGAAGAGGGTCGCCTAGTTGGTTTAGCGACATCTGAGGTAGAAGGAAATATTTTTAATTTAATTGATAGGGATGGTAATGTTTGGTTAGTATATTTGCGAAGTGAGACCGAAGGTAAAGCAGTAGTAGTTTCTGGATATCCGATAAGACTTTTGGGAAATATTAAGGATAAAATGGAATTTGAGGCTGATATGGTTTTGCCATTAATGCCAGGTAAGGGATATTTTAGAGGCATGCATACTGGTCCGCGAGGTGAGATGATAAATGCTACTATGACTCCTGGCTGTTTTGAGGGCGGCTGTCGGTTTCAAGTGAAATGAAGAAAAAGTTTTTAGTCTGCGTATTAGTTAGTGTGAGAAGAATTAAGATCTTAACTCGCTAATTAATTAAGACTAAAAAATATGAAAAACAACAAGTTAATGAAAACCGCGGCTGTAGTTGGCGCTTTGGCTCTGATGGCAGGAGGAGTGGTAGTAGCTGATGCTGCCTCTGATAAGCTAGCCGGTAAGGGTCTACAGGATGGTTCTGGTCAAGGCTATGGTCGTATGGCTAATTTAACCACTGAAGAAAAAACTGCCTGGGAGGCGGAAAGAGAAACTCGTCAGGCTGAAATGGAAACTAAGCGGACAGCTGCTCAAGCCGCTATTGCTAGTGGTAGCTACGAAGATTGGAAGCTAGCAGTTGGCGAGGATCATCCTTTTGTAAGTAAAATTAATGCGGAAAATTTTTCCAGATTTGTTGAGGCTCATCAGAATTTAGAAGAAGCTCGGGCTATTTTTGCAGAACTAGGGCTTGAAGGCGCTCCAGGAATGGGAGGCATGGGTAAGGGTGAGGGTCGCGGTCATGGCATGGGCCTAGGAATGGGCATGGGTGGCGGACGTTTATTGAATCAATAAGAATTATTAAACAATTGAAGATTGAGCATAAAATAGGAACCCCTGATTAGGAAATCAGGGGTTTTTATGTTAAAATCAAGGATATCTTGCTTAATATCTTAGTTAAATTACCATGGAAAAAAATCACGCCTATCAGCAATCACCAGAAGCTGTTTTTGCTGTTTTTGATTCTGCAAAGACCGGCTTAAGTTCGGAGGAGGTAAAAAAACGCCTAGCGGTCCAGGGGTTAAATAAGTTGCCTGAAGAAAAAGCTCTTACTGGATTGATTCTGTTTTTAGGACAGTTTAAAAATCCTTTAGTTTTTGTTTTGCTGGCCGCCTTAGCTATTAGTTTTTTTGCTGGTCATAAAAGCGATGCCTTAATAATTTTTGTGGTTATCATGGTAACTAATATAGTTGGTTTTTTTCAGGAATGGAAAGCCAACAACGCTTTAAAAAAGCTGAGTGGTTCAGTGGTTTATAAAGTTAAAGTTTGGCGCGATAATCACTTAATGATTATTGATAGAGAACAATTAGTACCTGGCGATGTAATTGAGTTTGTTTCTGGTGATGTTATTCCAGCTGATGCTAGAATTTTTGAACTCAAGAATTTAAAGATTAATGAAGCGCCGCTAACCGGCGAATCTTTGCCGGTTACTAAAGATTTAAGCGTCCTGCCAGGTGAAGTATCTTTAGCCGATCGTAAGAACATGGTTTATCAGGGAACCATTGTAGTTGATGGTTCTGGTCGTGCCTTGGTAGTGGCCACCGGTCAAGAAACAGAAATTGGAAAAGTTGCTAAGCTAATCAAAGAAACGAGCGAAGGTTTAACGCCGCTGCAACAACAAATCAATAGCTTTGGTTTAAAACTTGGTCTATTTTTAATAGTCGCTAACATTATTTTATTTTTAATTGGTATTTTAAGTGGTCGCGATCCTTTTGAAATGTTTATGGTTACGGTTGTGATTGTTGTTTCTGCTGTTCCTGAAGGACTTATTCCGGCTATGGCAATTATTTTAGCGATTGGCATGCAGCGTTTAGCCAAGAAGAAGGGGTTAGTACGACGGGCAGTGGCTGCTGAAACTCTGGGATCTGTATCGGTGATTTGCGTTGATAAAACCGGAACTTTAACCCAGGGAGAAATGATGATTGATAGGCTCGTAGCTGGTGGTCAGGAATTAGTTGCCAGTGAGAAGTCGGAAGCGCTTCGGATAGGTGTTTTGTGTAATGATGGTTTAGTGGAAAATCCTGGAGAAAAGCCCGAGGATTTACGCATTGTTGGGAATCCTACCGATAAGGCTTTGTTGTTAGCTGGTGCTAGTTTAGGCTGGTATCGTCAGGAATTAGAAATTGCCGAGCCGCGTTTAGATGTTATTCCGTTTTCTTCAGACTTAAAATTAATGGCCACCTTGCATCGTCTTGAGTCTGGAGAGGAAATTATTTATGTTAAAGGAGCGCCGGAAAAAATTATTGCCTTGGCTTCTTATTTCTTTGATGGTAAGACGGAAAAAAAATTACTGAAGGCAGACAAAGATATTATTTTGAAAAAAATTGAAGAATTAACGGGGGCGGGTGCACGTGTTTTAGCGATAGCGAGCAAAATAAGAATTAAAAGCAAGCAAGGAGAGATTGATATTTCCGAGCTCAAAGGCCTATCGCTTGCTGGCCTATTTTCTTTACGCGATCAGATTCGTCCAGATGTAAAAAATGCTATTAAATCTTGCCAAAAAGCCGGTGTGCGCGTGGTTATTATTACTGGCGATCATGAAAACACAGCCGTAGCGATTGCTAAAGAAATTGGCTTTAAAATTGATAAACATAATGTAGTTAATGGCAGTGAATTAGATAAAATGACCGATGAGGAGCTAAAGGCGAGGATTATGGACATTCGTCTTTATGCTCGTGTTAGTCCGCATCATAAATTAAGAATAGTTGGCGCTTTTCAAGAAATTGGCAAAGTGGTGGCTATGACTGGCGACGGCATTAATGATTCGCCAGCCTTAAAAAAGGCAGATATTGGTGTTGCGGTTGGGAATGGCACAGATGTTGCTAAAGAGGTGGCGGACTTGGTTTTGCTTGATAATAGTTTTTTAACCATTGTTGAGGCAGTTCGCCAAGGAAGAGTGACATTCAGCAATATTCAGAAGGTTATTTTATATCTTTTCACAGATTGTTTTCAGGAAATGATTATTATTGGCTCTGCTGTTTTAATGGGTTGGCCCTTGCCAATTTTGCCAGCTCAGATTCTTTGGATTAAGCTTATTGAAGACCCCTTACCAGCTGCTAGTTTAGCTTTTGATGAATCCGATGGCGATGTGATGAAAGATAAACCTCGCCATAAAAATCAAACATTCTTGACTAACGGGTTGCAAAAAGTGATTGCTTTTTATGCTATTACAATGGACGTTGTGGCTTTAAGTATCTTCTATTACTATTGGCAGATTGTCGGTAATTTAGATTTAGCTCGTTCGGTAATGTTTGCTACTTTAGGCTTGAGCACGATGTTTTATATTTATGCTGTTCGTTCGCTTCGTCGTTCAGTTTTTAAGACCAATATTTTTACCAATAAGTTTTTAATATACGCTACTTTTTTGGGAGTTGTCTTAATAGTCTTATCAGTTTATGTTCCGTTTTTAAACAAGCTATTGAGCACTGTTCCTTTGGCACCGTTGGATTGGGTAGTCGCTATTTTGTACGGTTGTTTCAGTATTTTGGTTTTTGAAATTGGCAAAAGAATTTTTGACAAGCACCATGGTAAATAAGAATTTATGGAAAATATTCCTTTGGCCGCTCATGTTCGGCCAGATAATTTAAATAATTTTATCGGCCAGGAAAAAGCAATCGGTCCTAAGTCTTGGCTTTTTCAAGCCATCAAGGAAGATCGTGTGCCGTCTATTATTTTTTGGGGACCACCTGGTTCCGGGAAAACCACCCTAGCTTTTATTATTGCCAAAGAGACTAAGTCTGAGTTCATTGAATTAAGCGCTACTTCTAGCGGCGTAAAAGACTTAAAAAAAATTATTGATAGCGCAAAAGAGGGCAGGCGGTTGGGGCAGAAAACAATTTTATTTATTGATGAAATTCATCGTTGGAACAAGGCGCAGCAAGACGCTCTTTTACCGCAAGTTGAGAATGGCACGATTACTTTAATTGGGGCCACTACTGAAAATCCTAGTTTTGCTGTTAACGGCGCTCTTTTGTCGCGTGTTAAATTAGTTGTTTTAGAAACTTTAACTGAAG
The DNA here is from genome assembly GCA_964652745.1 of uncultured Gammaproteobacteria bacterium. Taxonomy (GTDB): domain Bacteria; phylum Patescibacteriota; class Patescibacteriia; order Patescibacteriales; family UBA12465; genus UBA12465. The sequence goes on along the minus strand of CAZZBQ010000020.1, from coordinate 547 downwards.
AGGATTTGGAAAAAATCATGGTTCCGGTAGCTAAGCGCTTGAGTGTTAAATTAAAGAAGGATATAGCCAAATTAATTGCCCGTTTGTCCGGCGGTGACGCTCGTCGAGCCTTAGGAATACTAGAAAGCGCCGCTCAACATCAGGGAGGGTTATCAGAGCAGGTTGTTAAAGACATCGTTAATAAACCTAACTTGCTTTATGATAAAAATGGCGAAGAACATTATAATCTAATTTCTGCTTTCCATAAGTCAATGCGAGGTGGAAACGCTGATGCGGCAATTTATTATTTAACGCGCATGATAGAAGCCGGAGAAGATCCGCTTTATGTTGCCAGAAGGATGATACGCTTTGCTTCTGAGGATATTGGGCTCGCTAATAATAGCGCCTTAATGTTAGCAACAGCCGCTTATGATGCCTGTAAAAATACCGGTCTGCCGGAGTGCGCTGTTAATTTGGCGCACTGTGCTGCTTATTTAGCAAAGTCTGCTAAAAGTATTGCCGTTTATCAGGCGCACACTGCAATTAAAGCTGAAATTGAAACTAGCGG
>CAZZBQ010000019.1:7625-9440 GCA_964652745.1 uncultured Gammaproteobacteria bacterium | reverse complement strand
GTTGCTCAGGAATGTTTAGACGCTGGAATAGCGGCGGCTAAGCCGGGTAATACATTAGCTGATGTTGCTCGAGCGATTGCCCAACCTGCTAAGAAAAAGAAATATGGAATTGTTCGTGATTTAGTTGGTCATGGCGTTGGCTATTATGCTCATGAGGAGCCGGATGTTTTTAATTTTGAAATTAGCGACCGTTCGCCGGAAAATTTAGTTTTAAAACCAGGGATGGTAATTGCGATTGAGCCGATGATAAATGGCGGTGATTGGCGCGTTAAAGTAGCTGATGATGGTTATGTCATCTTAACCGATGATGGCTCACTAAGCGCCCATTTTGAGCACACAGTGGCGATTACTGAGGATGGTCCGGAAATAATGACGGTTTAACTAGTTTATATGGAAACAAAGATAGAAAGATATTTAGGAGTTGACTGGGGAGAAAAGCGTATCGGCTTAGCAACGGCTGACGGGGAGATGAAGCTTGCCCTGCCTTTTATGACTGTCGCTAATGTTGCTGAGCTTATTCAGATTATTGAGGACGAAGAGATTGAGCTTGTTGTTTTAGGTTCTCCTAAGAAAATGGCTGGAGAAGTTGCCAATAATCCGCAGTGGTTAGATTTTGTCACGCACTTAGAAAAGGGAGTTGATTGTCCGATAGTTTTTTTTGATGAACGTTTAAGTAGTCGGGCCGCCGATGCTTTAGGTAGCGGTGTTAAAGCTGTGCCCGGAGAAAGAGGTAAGCGCATTCAGCATAAAGCTGAGCGCGATGAAATTGCTGCCGCCATAATTTTACAGGATTATTTAGATAGTTTGCCCGCATAAAATGGAAAGTAGCCGTAATACTAAAGCCATAGTTTTAAGCCGCCAGGATTATCGTGAGAATGATAGCCTGGCTGTCTTTTATTCGCTTGATTACGGCAAGCTAGCATTAATCGCTCGTGGTGCTAAAAAAGCCGGCTCTAAATTAGCCGGGCACATTGAGCCGCTTAGCTTAGTTGATTTGATGGTAATTAATGGCAAGGGGCGGGATTATGTTGGCGGCGTGATTGCGCGCGAACAATATCCTAATTTAAAAAAAGATTTAAATGCCGTCTATTATGCTGGCCTGGGAGTAAATTGGTTGCGCCGTCTAACCGAGGAAGGGGAAGCCGAACCAGAATTATTTTTACTGCTTAGTTCTTATTTAGACTTACTTGATAGTCACGCGCCGGAGCTGCTTCTAAAAGAAGAAGGTGATTTATTATTCGCTTTTTTTGCTTTTAAATTACTCGCGCTCATTGGTTATCAGCCTCAAGTTGGGAGTTGTTTAGAATGTCATTTGCCGGCTAAACCAGGAAAGAATTATTTTGATTTAAAAAGCGGAGGTCTGGTCTGCGCGGACTGTTTTATTAAAACGCCGCGCTTAAACCAAGAATTTCTAACAGTATCTGATAATTGTGTCAAACTTTTACGTTTAATTTTGGACAATAAATTGGAAGTTAGTAAAAAGATAAAAATTGATAAAAAATCAGCCAAAGAAATCGCTAATTTAGCTAAAGATTTCTTAAATTTTAGAAGTTAAGGTTAGTCTAAAAAAACACCACAAAACCATGATTTGTCGCCTTGCTAAAATTTAGAAAATGAGATACTATTTTAGTATAAAAAAGGCGGATTTACGCTTTATTTTTGGTGATAAACACATATATTTACATTTATGTCTAGAGTTTTAATCGCTGAGGCGAAAAAGCAAGGCGGCGGACAAGCAGTTGTAGCCGGCTGGGTTAGAAACCTTCGTATTCATAAAGATATTATTTTTGTTGATTTGCGCGATATCAGCGGAGC
>CAZZBQ010000019.1:0-7525 GCA_964652745.1 uncultured Gammaproteobacteria bacterium | reverse complement strand
AGACAGGAGGAGCATCAACTTATTTTTAAAGTTTGGACGGGACTAGAAGCCGGGTTTAGAAAGTATTTTTCTGATAACAACTTTTTGCAAGTATATACCCCTTGTTTTATGAGTACGTCCAGTGAAACTGGTTCAGAAGTTTTTGAGGTTAAATATTTTGACCGCAAAGCTTATTTATCACAAAGCCCTCAGTTCTATAAGCAAATGGCGATGGCCTCTGGTTTTGAAAAAATTTTTTGCTTCGGTCCGGTTTTTAGGGCGGAACCATCTTTTACAACTAGACATGTGACTGAGTTTACTGGTTGGGATTTTGAAATGTCTTTTATCGATTCCCATGCTGATATTATGGATGCAGAGGAGGACATGCTGATTGCTGGTTTTAAAAATTTGCAAGAAAATTTACATTTAGATATTGAAGTGCCAGCCAAGCCTTTCCCGAGAATTACTCTTAAAGATGCTAAGAAAAAATTAAAAGCAGCCGGCATTAAGAGCGAGAAAGAAAATGATTTTTCTCCAGAAGAAGAAAGAGAATTATCTGTTATGATAAAAAAAGAATTCAATCATGATTTTGTTTTTGTTACAGAATATCCGATAGAAGTTCGTCCTTTCTATCATATGCGCCACGCTGATAATCCAACTTTAACCAAGAGCTTTGATTTGTTATACAAAGGCATAGAGATAACAACTGGAGCGCAGAGAGAACATCGGGTTGATATTTTAGAAAGACAGGCCTTAGAGAAAGGCATGAGCTTGGAAGAGTTAAAGGACTATATAAACTTTTTCCGTTATGGCTGTCCGAATCATGGCGGCGCGGGAATTGGCCCAGCTCGTATCGTGATGAAAATTTTAGATATTCCAAATATTAAAGAAGCTTGTTTCTTGCCGCGCGATGTTAGGCGACTAACCCCATAATTTCTAGTAGCGTTTTTTAAATAAACTAATTTATTAAAAATAAATTTATGACAGAGAATAACAATGCAAAATACGCCTTCTACTATCTCTTGTCGCTTGTTTCGTTAATTTTTGTGTCTATCTCGGCTGGTTTAGTGGCTTTTGCTATTATTGATAAAACAGTGGCCGATGCTTTAATGGTTGGCAGTTATTACAATCATGATGGTCAGCTTAAATTTGCTATTTCGGCCCTGCTTATTGCTGCGCCGATTTTTTATCTTGTTTCTCGTTTGATTGCCCGCGGATTAAAGAAAGAGGATTTACCAATCACTTCCGGAGTAAGGCGCTGGTTAACCTATTTTATTATCTTTGTTTCCTCAATGATAATCCTGGGAGTATTTATCGGTGTTATTAATAATTTTTTATCTGGCGAACTAACCTCTAGATTTATTCTTAAGGCAGCAACTATCTTTGTAATTGCTGGTTTAGTATTTTCATATTATTTCTACGATATCAAGCGTAGCGATGTTGTTAAGAGTGACAGAGTGGTAAAGATTTTCTTCTTTGCTTCCTTAGCTTTAGTTTTAGCAGCTTTTATCTCTGCATGGTTTTTTGTAGAATCTCCTAAAGAAGCGCGCGACCGTCGTTTAGATCAAATTGTTGTTAATAATATGAGCAGCTTAGAAAGTGCGGTTAATAGCTATTATGAAAGAAATGGCGCTTTACCTGTTGATTTAGCCGCCCTGGAAAGCGAACCAAATTTATATTTAGATAAACAAGCGTTAATCGATCCAGAAACAAAAGCAGCGATTGAATATAAAGTAATTGATGAAAATTCTTTCGCCTTCTGCGCAACTTTTAGAACTAGCAGCCAGGAATTAGGTCAATATGACAGACCTTCGTATATTGGCAGCAAAGATCATGAAGCTGGCTATCAGTGTTTAGAAACTGAACTTTGGAACATTAAGAAAAACATTCTTGAAAAGGAAATTATGGCCGAACCGGCCGCACTTTAAGGATTATGGCTGAATTTAGAACTGAACAATTTTCTGGTCCTTTAGGACTCCTGCTTTCTATGATTGAAAGCGAGGAGATGGACATAACCCAAATCAACTTAGCAAAGATTGCCGATGAGTATGTCGCTTATATTAAGAGTGCAAGCGGCATAGACCCGGAAGAACTGGCTGATTTTTTGGTAGTGGCCGCTAAATTGCTTTATATTAAGTCAAAAGCACTTCTGCCTTATTTATATGCCGAAGAAGAGGAAGATGATAGCGGTGATTTAGAAAGACAGTTGAAAATGTATAAAGAGTTTATTGCTGCGAGCCAGAAAATTAAAGATATTATTGCTAAGGAAAATTTTCTTTTTATTCCGCCGCTTACTAAAAGTCGTCGCGTGCAAAGTTCTGAACCAGTATTTGTTCCACCGTCTAAAGCAACGCCAACTAGTTTAGCGGAACAAATGAAGCGGATTATTGCTGAACTTCTAAAAAAGCAAGAAAAGAAATTGCCGGAGGAGAGGTTAGAGCCGAAAGTAAATATTGAAGAAAAAATTGCCTCTATTCGCCGCTTGCTTCTGGAAAAACTTAAAGTTAATTTTTCTCGCCTTTTAAAAGAAGCTGGTGATAAGACCGATATCATTGTTAGTTTCTTGGCGGTTCTAGAATTAGCTAAGCAGAAAGAATTAATTTTTGAACAAGATGGTTTGTTTGACGATATCCATATCGTCAGCGGCGGACAAGCGCCTCAAGTCTAAAGATAAAGATATGAATAATTTAAAAGCACAATTAGAATCGTTAATCTTTGTTTCTATTAAAGCCGTATCAGCTAAAGAATTAGCAACAGCGGTTAGTGTTAAGGTTAATGAAGTCGAAGAGGCACTTGATTCTTTAATGAAGGATTATCAGGAAAGAAATAGCGGTTTAGCCTTGATTAAAAATCACGGTCAATATCAGCTAACAACTACTGGCGAGAACGCGACTCTGGTTAAGGAGTTTTTAAAGAGTGAAGCAAGTGGAGAATTATCTCAGCCAAGTTTAGAAGCCTTAACGATTATCGCTTACCGCGGTCCGATTAGTAAATTAGAACTAGAAAGAATTCGGGGAGTTAATTGTAGCTTAATTATTCGCAACCTACTTTTGCGCGGATTAATTGAAGAAAAATTTGATAAGAGTAAAAATGAGAATTATTATACGGTAACGATGGACTTTATCCGCTTCTTGGGAATAAGCGGTCTAGAAGAATTGCCAGATTATGCTCAGCTTAATAATTCAGAAACCTTGGAAGCGGCTCTTGAGGCTAGCGAAGGTGATAAATAGAAAAAATCCATGTTTTGGAATTTGTTGTTAAATATAGTTTTAGTTTTGGTGTCGTCATTTTCCAGCTTACCATCAGTCGCTAATCAGAGTTGGCAGTCATACTCGTTAGCTAGACAGGATAAGGCGGAAATTGTCGCTGCTCCCCGGGCTGCCGTCCTTTCACCGGACGGTCGTTTCCTATTCTTTGACAAAGGTGCTAATGAGAAGCAGCCGATTGCTAGCATTACCAAGCTTATGACGGCGCTGGTATTTCTTGACACTAAACCCGATTGGTCAAGCAGCTATAAGATTACTAGAGCTGATAGTATTGAGGGCGGACGTTTGAATTTTTTTCTTGGCGATACGGTTAATTTGCGTGATTTATTTTTAACAAGTCTAGTGGCTTCTGATAATGGTGCAACGATTGCTCTTGTTCATGCGACTGGGCTAAGTGAAGAAGAATTTGTAACGCGCATGAATGAGAAAGCTAAGGATTTACGTTTAGAAAATACGACGTTTGCTGATCCAATTGGGCTTAGCGCAAAAAATGTTTCTACTGCGCGTGAAGTTGCTTTACTCGCTAAGGCTGCTTTAGACAGAATAGAAATTAGCGAGGCGGTAACTATGCCAGAATATCGCTTGACGACACTTGAAGGAAAAGAAGTTTTTATTGAATCAACTGATCATTTATTATTTGATACCGCACCGGGAGAGCTTGAAGCTTTAGGAGGAAAGACTGGTTATACTGATGCTGCCGGATATTGTTTTGTTGGTCGTTTCCGTGGTCCGATGGGGCAGGAGTTTGTTGCCGCGATTTTAAACAGCGCCGGTAAGAATGAACGCTTTCGTGAAAGCAAGACAATTACCAGATGGGTTATAGATAATTATTTTTCTAGCTATGCCGATAATAAATAGTTTATACAAGAAATTCAGAACTTGGCTTCATAGTTCTTGGCCAAAAATATATACGATTTGCAACCAGCGAAAATCGGTTGTGAAATTTTTCTTTGCTGGCGCCTCGGCGGCAGCGGTTGATTTGTTCTTTTTGTTTTTGTTTCACGGAGTATTTCATTGGGGTCTGGTTTTCTCTACTAGCTTTGCTTTTATTCTTTCTTTCCTGGTTAGTTTTACTCTGCAGAAATTTTGGACCTTCCGGAATAAGTGCCCGAAGAAGATTCCCCTTCAGTTCGTACTATATATCGCTAATGCTTTTATCGGCTTAAATATTAATGGTTTCTTGATGCATGCTTTGGTAAATAATGTTGGTATCTGGTATATTTTGTCCCAAGTTATCGTCAATGTCGGCATCGGCGTTTATAACTTCTTTATTTATAAATTTATCGTTTTCAGAAGCACGAGTTATGAAAATAATTGTGAAGAAAAAACAGTTGCAGGAAGCACCGGAGAACTGGCTTAGAAGTGCTGGTTACGTTTTTATTCCGGAAAAAGAAGATGGCGAGCGCAGCTTCGCCCGTCGTTTAACGCGTGATTTTTATCCTCGTTTTCATGTCTATTATAAAGAACAGGTTGATGTCCAAGGAAATGAGCTGATAGTTTTTAACCTCCATCTTGATCAGAAAAAACCAGGCTATGCCGGTTATAATCGTCACAATGCCGAGTATGATGGACCTTTAGTTGAAGATGAGGCTAAGCGTTTACAAGGATTATTATTACCAGAATTGTTTGTTTAATTAATTTATTGCTATGTCTGACCGCGAGGAAGTCAAAGCAAAACTGGATATTGTTGAGGTCATAAGAGAATATATACCAGTCAAAGCGGCTGGGGCGAATTTCCAGGCCCTTTGCCCTTTTCATAATGAGAAGTCGCCGTCTTTTTCAATTTCTCCGGATAAGCAGATTTGGCATTGCTTTGGTTGCGGTCGCGGTGGCGATGTTTTTTCCTTTATCATGGAAAAAGAGGGACTAACATTTATTGAGGCTCTGCGCCTTTTAGCGGCTAAAGCGGGTGTGACTTTAAATAATGATAATCCCGAATCTCGTTCTAAGCGTAACCGCTTGTTAGATATTATGGAACTAGCTGGTAAGTATTATGCTCATGTTTTAAAATCTCCAGCTGGCCAGAAAGCCAAAGAATATCTACTTGCCCGTGGCTTAAAAGAGGCAACGATAGAAGATTGGGGCTTGGGCTATAGTCCAGATTCTTGGAGTAGTTTATATGAATTTTTATTAGCTCGTCCTAAGATTGGTCATAAGTATACGGATGAAGAAATTGCCGCCGCAGGTTTAATTATCAAGCGCGAGGGCAGCCTTAATTCTGGGCGTCAATATTACGATCGTTTTCGCGATAGAATTATGTTTCCGATTGCGGATGTTAATAATAATCTTGTCGCCTTTACCGCGCGTGTTAATCCAGAAAAAGAGAAGACGGAGAAGATGGGAAAATATATTAATAGTCCGCAGACCGGAATCTATGATAAGAGTCGGATTCTGTTTGGTTTAAATCGTGCTAAAGACGCAATTAAAAAAGCTGATTTAGCAATTTTAGTTGAAGGACAGATGGATGTGATCGCTTGTTATAATCATAATGTAAAAAACGTCATTGCCACTTCGGGAACAGCGCTTACAACCGAACAGGTAACACTTATAAAAAGATTTACTAAAAATATTGCTTTAGCTTTTGATATGGATGAGGCGGGACAGAATGCGGCTGATAGAGGAATTAAAGAAGCGCTTGCTCAGGGTTTAAATATTAAAGTAATTACTTTACCATATGGTAAAGACCCGGATGAATGTCTAAAACGTAATCCCGATGCTTTCCGTCAAGCTGTAGAAAATGCCCAACCGATGCTCGCCTATTATTTTCAAAAAGCCAGCACCGGTTTAGATTTAAATAGTTTAGAAAATAAGCGCCAGGTTCGCGATAAAATGTTTACGATGATTGCCCTTGTTCCTGATAAATCTGAACAAGGTTATTGGTTGAAGCGAATCGGTGAAGAATTAGATTTATCGGAAGGCGACTTGCGTGAAGATTTTAATAAATTTCAAAGTAGCAACGCATCAAAAGCATCTCATTATCGCCAAGAGGAAACTCCGGTTAATTCAGCGCCAGTTATGGAAAATAAGTCAGCGACCAGGGAAGAATTAATGTCAGAATTATTTCTAGCCCTTATTATTCGCCTACCCGAATTAATTGGCTGTGGTTTAGAGAGATTAGACCCAGCTCAGGCACAACCGGAGGAGAATTCTAGATTTTACAAAAACCTGATTATCTACTATAATAAAGCGACTTCGCTTGACTATGACCAGTTTCGGGCTTATTTGGAAAGCGAAGCGCCAGAATTTGTACCGAAGTTAGAAAAATTAGTTTTAGTCGGAGAAAAAGAGTTCTATGGTCATACCCCGGAGCAAGCTCGTAATGAGGTTATAAAGATAGCCGTTGAACTCAGGCGCGCTGATTATAAGAAGCGCATCCATCAGCTAGAAAAGGCCTTAATGGCCGCAGAAAAATCTACTGGTGGCCAAGGTGACCCGCTTGAAGTAGAAAGAATAATGGTAGAGCTCAAGCAGGTGACTGATGAATTGAACAAGTTAAACTAAAATAAAAATATGGTAAAACAGCCGAAAAAGAACAACAAGACGACGGCGAAGGCTGCCTCGGTTAAAAAGACCCCGGCAAAAGCTAAAGCGACCGTCAAAAAATTGGCTGCGAAAGCCTCGGTTAAAAAAACTGCACCCAAGTTTCATTCTAAGACCAAGAATCGCAAGCCTTTAGGCAAGACGAAAGCCAAGGCTCCGGTCAAGAAGGTTGTCAGAAAAGTTGTTTCGGCGGCGAAATTAGTTAAGGTTAAGTCAGAACTGCCACCGCGAGAGATTGTTAAGCCGAGCGAAGAAAAACTTAAAAGATTGATTGATAAGGGACGCTTGCGCGGTTTTATTACTGAGACTGAGCTGCTTTATCTTTTCCCGGAAGTTGAAGAGTATGTCTACGAATATGATGTATTTTTAGGTGAGTTGCAGAAGAATGGTATTCGCATTGCTGAAGACTCTGGCCGTATTTTAGATGTGGCTGGAAATATGCCAGCCGAGCCAGTACTTACTGGCCGTGCGGCCGCTCAGCACGCTGCTATGCAAGTTGATTTGTCGAAATTAAGCGCTGATTCTATTCAGATGTATTTGAAAGAAATTGGAAAGGTGCCGCTTTTAACTGGCACAGAGGAAACCGAGCTCGCCAAGCGAAAAGAGAAAGGTGATAAGGAAGCAGAGCGTAAGATTATTGAAGCTAATTTACGTTTAGTAGTTTCAATTGCTAAGAAATTTGCCGGCGCTAAAGGTATGAGTCTTTTGGATTTGATTCAGGAAGGTAATATCGGTTTGTT
>CAZZBQ010000018.1:0-9741 GCA_964652745.1 uncultured Gammaproteobacteria bacterium | reverse complement strand
GTCTGCAGTACCCCTGGGGAAATATTTTTAAATAGCGCGAAGAAAACAAAATCAAAAATAGTACTAAGTATTCCTAAAACCATAGCCACAATTAAAATGTCTTTTGTTTGATAACGCTTGGGCGTCGCCAGCTCATCCCTATCAACATTATCAGTCGCAATCGCAATCATCGGAAAATCTGATAATAAATTGAGCAAAAGAATCTGTAAGGGCAGCATTGGCAAAAACGGAATAAGGAGAGATGCTATCGCAACAGCATAAAAATTACCAAAGTTAGAAGCTAGCGTCGCCTTGATATACTTTGCACTATTGATAAAAATCTTACGCCCCTCTTTGATGCCATCAATAATCACTCCCAGGTCGCTTTCCAGTAAAATAACATCCGCCGCTTCGCGAGCAATATCGGCCGCATTATCAACTGCTAAAGAAACGCTGGCGACTTTAAGGGCGGGCGCATCATTAATCCCATCTCCCAAATAGCCAACGCTAAACTTTTTTTGCAAGGTATCAATAATGGCATATTTCTTATCCGGGGAAACCCGAGCAAAGACATCATATTTTAAAATAGCCGCCTCCATCTCCTCTGGTTCCATCTTGGCTAAGTCGTCCCCTAAGAGAACCTGGCTTGGATCGGAGATTAAACCAATCTGATAAGCAACGGCACCAGCGACTTCACGGCTATCGCCAGTAATGATTTTAAGCTTAACTTCCAATTCTTTAGCTTGTTTGACCGCCTCAATTGTACTTGCCTTAACATTATCCGCAAAAGAAATCATTCCTAAAAATTCCAAATCAGTCTCTTGCTTTCTTAAATCCTGTTTAAAATCTTCTAAACTAATACTTTGGAAATGACGATGTGAAACTGCTAAAACGCGGCGCCCAAGCTTGCCCTGATTAGCCATCCATTCTTCAGCCGAAAAGCGCTGCTCCTTACTTAGGCTGCTACTTAAAGATAAAATTACCTCCGGTGCTCCGCGTACTATCATTCTAAGCTCGCCTGCCTCATTTTGCACTAAAGCGTTATTGCGTAAAAACTTTGGATCAAAGGGCGTGCTAAATAATACTTTTTCTCCTTTTAACTTAGCGACTACTTTCTTGTTAGCAGACTTCTCCAAAGCGGCATCAAAGACATCGTTTCTCTCCGCCTTTTCTCCAGAAGACAAGAGTGCCTCGGCTAAAATAGTATCGGCATCTTCGGCTTGAAAATAAGTATCAAAAACTTTTAATTTCCCTTCTGTTAACGTTCCCGTCTTATCCGAACAAAGAATCTCAATGTTTCCTAAATCCTCAATAGATGATAGGCGTTTAACAATAACTTTACGCTTAGCTAAAATCATCGCTCCTTTAGAAAAAGAGAAAGTCATAACCAGCGGTAAGGCCTCAGGGATAACGCCAATAGCTAGTGCAATGGAAAAAATTAAAAGCTCAACCCAATTAGGCTCGCCCTTAATCATCACGTTCAAGATTAAAACAAAAATCAAAGTAACTATGACAAGTTTAACGATAAACTGCGACAAGCTAGAAATACTGGTGGCAAAGCTGCTTATCTTCTTGGTATCGGCGCTAAGTTTAGCAATGCCGCCAATCATAGAATCTTTGCCAGTGGCAATTACGATTGCCTTGGCTTTACCGCTAACTACGCTCGTGCCGGAAAAAACAATATTAGCTGCCTCGGAAATTCCCATTGCTGCTTGCAATAAGCGTTCACTGTGTTTAGTGGCTGGCATTGATTCTCCGGTCAAGGAGGATTCATCAATACTTAAATCACAGGCCTCAAGCAAACGCGCATCGGCGCTAATTTTATCGCCAGTTTCAAGAACAATAATATCGCCAGGCACCAACTCGGCGGCATCAATATCTTTAAGTTTGCCAGCGCGCCAGGTCTTTTGTTTCCAAGCAATAAGCGCACCCAGAAGCCTCACTGTTTTTTCTGACTTATATTCTTGAAAAAAACCTAAAGCAGCATTAAGAAACAAAAAGGCCAGAATCATAATCCCCTCCAGCCATTGCTCTAAGAAAAAAGATAGCGCCGCCGCCGCTATCAACATATAAATAAATGGAGAGGCAAATTGACGTAATAAAACCGTTATCCAAGACAACGGCTTAAAATCTAAACGATTATGACCACTTTTAACCAAACGCTCCTTAGCAATATTTACAGGCAGACCTTTATCAAAATCGCTTTGTAAATTAGAAACCACCTCCAGGGCTTCCTGCCCAGCGTAATCCTTCCAAGTCATAGAGCTTGAATTTTAGATAACTAACGTTTTAAAAACCAACTTACTGAACTAGCTAGTAAAAAGGCGAGTGTACCAGTTAAAATAATTGTTGCCCCTGATGGCCAATCAAAATAAAAAGAAGCAATTAAGCCAACCAAAACTACTACTAAAGCAATAACAACCGCTAAAATAATAAACTCTTGAAAAGAGCGTGCAAATAAACGCGCGATCACGCTCGGCGTTACTAAAAGCGCACTCACTAATACAATGCCAACTAATTTAATACTCAAGATAATAGCAACGGCAGACATTATATATAATAACACATCATAAATCCAGGGTTTGTGCCCGGCCAATCTCGCGCCAATTGGATCAAGGATGGCAAAGAGAATATGACGATTAAAAAAAGCTAAAATAGCAATCATCAGTGCACTAGCTAAAAGTATTACTCTTAAATCAGCACTACCAATTGCTAAAATATTGCCAAATAAATAACTAACTAATTCCGGCTGGTAACCTTGATAATAATGCAAAGCGATTACACCTAGAGCTAAGCCGGTCGTAAACATAATAGCGATGGCCGTGTCGCCTGATAAACCAACTTTCTTTTCTAAAAAATAAATTATAACAGCAATTACTACCGATAAGACGATAGCGGTTGGCAGCGGCGCCCAGCCTAATAATAGAGCCAAGGCAATACCCGCTAGCGAAGCATGTGCCAAGCCATCGCCAATAAAACTAATTTTCTTAGTAACCACAAAGGTTCCTAACCAACCCAAAACAGCTGCTACGGCCGCGCCAGCTAAGAAAGCTCTCATCATGAAGGGGTAAGTAAAGATTTCTAACATAAATTAATGGCTGTGATGATGATATAAACCAGCTCCTGGCCCATACATCGCCTGTAAGGCCTCGGTGGTAATCGCAATCTCAGGACGACCGAAACAAACCATTTCTTTATTTAAACAAAGAACGCTTTTAGCATACTTATTAACAATATTAAGTTCATGAGAAACAATAATACAGGTCGCTCCCGTCTCATGATTAATATCAGAAATTAAACTATAAACAGTTTCTTCGCCAGCTACATCTATTCCGGCCGACGGTTCATCAAAAATTAATAATTCTTTTTCATGAAGTAAAGCACGAGCAATCATTAATCTTTGAAACTCTCCGCCAGACAAAACGCCAATGCGAGCCTCTTCGCGTCCCTTGAGACCAACTTTTTGCAAAGCATCAGAAATATGAGCTGGGCTATGACTTTCTTTAGCGCATCTTTCTAGCCCCATAAACTCACGAACATTAATCGGGGTTAAACGATCAAACTCAAAATTCTGGGGCACATAGCCAATCTTTCCCAAAGACGCTTCCGGAGATAACCCAGAAAGCAAAACTTCTCCCTTGGTGGGCTTAAGCGCACCAATAATATTTTTAAGAAGCGTCGTCTTTCCGCTCCCATTGGGACCGAGAATTACTAAAATATCACCTTTTTCAACAACAAAAGACAAACCTTTAATTATTTCCTGGCCATTAATACTATAATGTAAATTATTGACTTGCAGATAAGGCGCCATAAACGGCTTCAATATTATAATTTATCAATTCTAAATATGACTCTTTGCCAGTAAAGCCGCCAATTGGATCAAGACGCCAAATTTCTACTTTAAGATCCTTAGCTAGTGATTCCGCTGCTTCAGAAGATAATTGTGGTTCGATAAATAAAGATTTGACCTGATTTTCTTTTATTATCTCTTGCATTTCAATCAAATACTGCGGACTAGGAGATTTTCCAGGAAAAGGTTCAAAAGTTGCGACAATTTCTAAACCAAAACGCTCGGCAAAATAACCCCAAGCATCATGAAAAACCGCTAAACTGCGCTCTGAAAAAATGCTTAAACGCTCTTGCCAAGCAATGAGTAATTTATCAATTTCCTCTTTAAATTTAAAAGAATTAGCAGTATATTCATCAGTATTGACCGAATCTAATAAAGCTAGCTCTTGAGCAATTCTATCTGCAATTATTTTAGCATTTTCTGGATCAAGCCAATAGTGAGGATCAAGGTCGCCATGCTCATGTTCTTCCTCTAGCTCATCTTCATGATCTTCATGCTCAAAAGGCTTAAGATTAATATTTTCAGATAAATCTACGATCCTAACTTTACTATCAGTCGGCAACAAGCCAAGAGCCCAATCATCAACTCCCGCACCAACTACAAAAAATATCTCCGCCTGGTTAACGGACTTGATTTGGGCTGGTGTAGGGTCAAAAGTATGCGGGCTAGCGCCAGCTGGCAAAATTAATGTCAGTTCAATATTATCGCCGCCAACTTGGCGCAAGATATCATAAACCGGAAAAATAGTTGCCGCTGCTTGAACCTTATCGTTATTATTCGCCTTCTCTTCCCGGCTGCATCCGGTCAAAACCATACTCACAGCCAGGACAAAGAGAGCGAAAAACTGCAATTTAAATCTTCTTTTCATTATTACTTAGAATTAGCAATAAATAAAAAATCAACACCGAAATTATCAGCAATTACATTATCAGCCAAATTTTCAAAAAATTTGCCAGACCCGAAACGAATATCCCAAAGGGTTCTGTCGAGTTCGGCGTGACCGTAAATAGTTACTTTATTATCATTTTCCATTACTTGTACCGGAAGAATAACCTTATTAGTAATACCTTTAATAGTTATGTCCGCCTCTAAATCATACATTCCATCTGCGCCGCTACTAGCGAGGCTTGTTTGAGTAGACAATAATTTAATAGTTGCTTCTGGAAAATTTGCTACATCAAAAAAATCCTCGCTCTTTAAATGTTTAGTTAAGCCATCGGTTCCACCCTTAGAAACTTTAGTAGTAGTTAGGGTTTCCATGTCAAGCACAATTTCTCCACTAGCTAGCATGCCATTTTTAATTTGAAAGCTACCAGACTTAGTCTGAAGTGTCCCAACGTCTTTATAGCCCACAATCTGAGGCTTACGTCCCTCCCAGTTAACTATACTCTCTGAAGTCGAAACTTCATAGCTACCATCAGCCACGACCGTGCTGCCAATTTTATCGGCCGCCTGACTTTCGGCCTGATTGGGAACTTCTGGATTACCAATTGCATCGTTAGCCGGCTGATTATTTCTACTAAAAAAGAAAACTGCACCAGCGATTATTACGACGCCAATAACAATTAAGGCTATGTTGCTTTTATTCATATTTTTTCAAAGTTAATTATAAAGTTAAGTCATTATAGCAATAATCTGTCTTTTTGCCAAGAGTTGCATTAAAAAATAATTCAGTTTAAAAAAATAAAAAAGCACCCATTTTCAAGGAGCTTTTTTGTGACTCTAACCGCAATTTAAAGTGAAAGTAAAAATAAATTGTAACCAACAAATCCGGCTACTAAAAAAAATATGATTGAAGCAAAAAATACTGCCGCTCCACCATAAGCCAAACCATCATCAATGTCTTTATTGATTTTGGATATCTCGGAAACTACTGGCTTAATAATTTTAGCTGACACCTTACGTTTTGTTGAATTTTTTTTAATTTTTGTAGGCATATAATATAAAATATTTTATTTAAATATATTATAACACATTATAAAAAATTTAAGCATTACCTATCTTTTACAACGTTCACTTTTTATCAACCAAACTAAACTGGTAATAAAAATAATTAAACCAATAAGTTGCGCTCCTGGGCTATCATCATATCCACCATAAATAAATATGAACATGCCAAAAGCTGTAACCAATATAGCACAAATTATTTTTATAATTTTTAATATATTTTAATAATCCCAATCAACTGGCAGAACGCCAGTAAACGGAGTAAAACCAAAAAGCATGTCAACAACACCAGATCCTTCACTTCCAGGTAACCAAGCGGCAACCACGCCGTCCCAATTTTTAACATATGGCGCAATGTCTAGCGGTCGACCAGCCACAATAACAACTATTAATTTTTTGCTTCGTACTCTAGTTTTTTCTATGGCCGCCAAATCTTCAGAAGTTAAACTTGGATTATCTCTGTCTCCCCAGCCCTCGGCATAAGGTTCTTCGCCAACAACCACAATGCCAACATCAGCTAGGCTAGCATCTTTAGAAAAATCACCTTGTTTATTATATTCAACCTCTGTATTTTTAGAAACCGTATCTTTAATAGCTTGAAGTATTGTTGTGCCAACTATCCCATAATTACCATCTATACCTTGCCACTCGGTTGTCCAACCGCCTGCCTGGCGCCCTAAATTATCAGCTGCTGAACCCGCTACTATAATTTTGCGAGACGATTTTGAAATTGGCAGCGCCGCATTTTTATTTTTTAATAACACTTGTGATTTGCGAACTGCTTCTCTGGCTAATTGATGATGTTCGTCGCTACCGATAACCGAAAGCCCCTCTTGTTCCGCTTGAGGGCGATCAAATAATCCGGTTTCAAATTTTACCGTTAAAATTCTTCTAACTGCATCATCAATTCGCGCCTGACTGATATCACCACTAGCCAAAGCCTTTTCCATGTTAAACATGAAATCTTTATAGTCAAATGGGGTCATAACCATGTCTATGCCCGCATTAATCGCGATGACTAAAGATTCATATTTACTAGAAGAAATTTGATATACCCCATACCAATCAGAAACTACAAAACCAGAAAAACCAAGTTCATCTTTTAATATTTCGGTTAAAAGCTTATGGTTAGCTGAATTCATGACGTTTTGCCAGGTAGCGGTACTAACCATAATAACTCTTGCACCGCCTTCTAGTGCTTCCTGAAAAGGAACTAAATGAATTTGGCGTAAAGCTTCTTCGTCTAAAATAATATTCCCTTCCTCTATTTTAAAATTTTTATTGCGAGAGGTGCCATATATCATGCTTCCGCCGCCAATAAAATGTTTCGGGTTAGCTAATACCTTAAAATATCCAGCTGAAGATTCCTGAAGACCCTCTAGGTATGCTAAACCTAATTTTGCTACATTGCTGGTATCAGAGCCAAAAGTTTCATATGCCTTTCCCCAGCGAATATCTTTTACAACATCAAGATTAGGAGCAAAATTCCAGTAAATCCCGGTAGCCGCCATCTCATCAGCTGTTGCCGCGGCCACTCGTCTTACCAAATCCTCATCCTGTGTTGCCCCTAAACCAATAGGGTGAGGAAAAATCGTCGCGCCTAAAACATTGCCATGACCATGAACGGCATCAATGCCATATAAAAGTGGTATCCCTAAACAAGTATTTTTTGCCTTATCCTGAAAATTGTTTACCATCTGCAACCACGCTAATGGCGTATCTTCTTTTGGTCCGGCGCCACCGCCGCTAAGCAACGCCCCTAAATTATATCTGGTAATATCATTAAGGTCGTTTATACTATCCTTTTCAATCAAAACCATCTGACCAATTTTTTCCCAATTACTCATCCTGCTTATTAAATCATCAACTCTAGTCTCAACTGACAAACTAGAGTCTAAGTATGGCAAATTTTCTTGTCTACACCCTTCAGGTAACACATCGTTAGGAGGCACGACGTTTCTATTTTTAAACATTAAAAAGCTCGCTCCTAAAAGCAAGGCAACAAAAATAATTAAAGCAACTTTTAAACTAAATATTCTTTTCATATGTCATTCTTTTGCTTTTTTAGACTTCCTTTCTATTATACCTTGAACTGAAGGACTTAGCGACTTATCCGTACGATGAATGCATCCTATCCAGCAGCACGGGCGACGCACGCCCTCTTTAAGCTCGCTAATTAATCTCTTGATATGCTTATTACGGGTCTCCTCTTTCTTTACAAAAATAACCCAGCATATCCATTCGTTGCGAGCTATAGGCGTTAGGCTTTCCCAGACAGCTAGCGCTTTCATATCAGAAACCAAGGCCTTTTTTAAATCTAAAGGCATTTTATGAACCATACTGCTAGAAATTTTTTTATTTATCATAAACATGAAATAAGTATGCAGAATGATTATCTATTATCGCATGAATTTAATAAAAAGAAAACAGGCAGAACTGCCTGTTTTACTCTTAATAGTAGTAATTAAAATATAACAAACTATTTTTTACCAGCTATTTGCTGCTGTTTTTCTTTCTAGGCTTGTTTTCTAACATGACACGCTTAGCTTCTAAACGTTTAGCTGTTTTATGAGATTTGCTGCCTTTTCTTCTGCCAACTCTGTGTGGTTTAAGAGCCATATTTTTTTATTATTAACTATAAATATAATAATGAATACAATAACACAAAGTATTTTAATAAGCAAAAACTATGGTGTTTATAAAAATTTACCTAACTTCTAAATCTACTAAATTATCTAAATTAAAAGTTTCTCTTTCCATCTCGCATTCCCCCCTCTCTTTGTCTGGATAATTACTGCAGTTAGGATAACGGGCAACAAATTTAATTACATAGACATCTTCCCCTACTACTGTTGCATACGCATACTCCGTATACACTGAACCCGCCGCTCCTTCACTAAATGCTCCAATACAATATTGCCTGCCATTTATTTCTTTTTTACTCATCCTCAAAGGTAAGCTAGACTCCAGTGGTGTTACCTCGCATCCTATTTCTCCGTTATTTACCCAAGATTCTAATTTCGGATACTCCATAGCTTTAAAAATCTCCAAACTATAATTAGAAAATGAAATAAAATTAGCAGTAAAACTATTAGGTAAATTAGAATTAACGGAATCATCACTCAATTCCAAAACTCTTACACTATCAACCTCAATTGTGCCTAATGTTTTATAAATATCGCTATCTTCATTTATAAATAAACCACTGATTTCTATTTTTTGCCCAACGCTGAGACTAGCAATCACATTAAACTTATCATCGTTCATTGATTGCAATCGGTAATATTCATCTTTATCATTTTTTATCCCAAAGGCGCACAAATCGTTATGAGGCACATTTTCATCTTTTACAGGCAGACAAACAAATTCACCAGCAACAATAAATAATTCCTCGTTTGTCTTTTCTATATTATTTTTATTTTCCATTCTATCTATCTCCTCAGGATTTTTATTAATAACAAGAAATATAATAGTTGCAGCAAGAACAATCAGTATAATCAAAGAAATTAATTTAACTTTTTTACTAATTTTTTGCATAATTTTTATTAATAAATTAATACCTCTGATTATTCAACGCTCTCGAGAAAAATTTGTTTATCAAACCCTCCTCTTTCTTGTTTCCTTTTATCCTTTAAAACTAAAACATCCTCTTTATTAAGATTAAAGGCTTTAATGGCAGAATCAATAACTTCCAATAAATCTCCGAGTTCTTTAATTAAGTCTTTTTTATCTTCTCTAGCCCCTAAGACCTCATTGGATTCTTCTACCAATTTTTTAAGCAATTCATACTTATACTCGTCATTGCTCAGAATTCTTATTTTAGGGATTTTATTCTCTTTTTGTATTATGTCAGGAATATTGTTCCTTACTAATTTTTTGTAAATTTCCATGACTTTTATTTTTGAATTTTTAATTTCTTATTCCACTACAATAAAATAGCACCAAATGTGCTATTTTTCAAGCTC
>CAZZBQ010000017.1:0-9982 GCA_964652745.1 uncultured Gammaproteobacteria bacterium | reverse complement strand
TGGCATTAAATTCTTCAACCTCCACAATTTCGTTGGAACTGACAAACTGATTTTTTTTCTTCATGATGAGATGATTTTTAAAGTGAGACATTATCGTTAATATTAAGTTGTTAAAAAACAAAGACCGGACTTAGTTTGGTCCGGTCGGCATTTATTGATTGTTTTTTTCTTTACCTCTTTAGCAATTTGTTTTTTTATCAATAAAAACCTCCCGGATAAACATCCAGTTATTAAAGCTGAAATTACGGTAGTTTTTATTTGATAAATTTAACATGTTTATTATTTTAGCAGATATTAAAGAATTAGCAAGAGTCTTGTTTAACAATTATTTGCTAAACTGCTATAATAGGTATATAGTTTGCCTATAAAATTCATATGAAAAAATTTTCTCAAGTAATTTCGCCAATATTTTTTTGGTCATCAATGACAGTGACGGTTGGGCTGGTTATCTTTTTGGTGTCTGTTAGCCGGGAAATATTTTTAATTAAATCGGTAGCAGCAGCTGAGGCGACTTCTACAATTATCATCAGCCGAGCGTCAACGGTAATGGAAACTGAAACAACTGTTCTAGACGGTTTTATAAGTTGTGATTGTGAAAAAACTTTTACTAGTGAAATTCCTGTTTCTTGGGAGGGTCGGATAATTGCTAGTTTCATGAGTGGGGCTGGTTTGGGCGTTGATAAGTATGATGAGAAATCTGGTTATAATCAATTTTTTGTTCATGTGCCAGAAGAATCTATTCAAGACTTTGGACCAATTGTTAAAGTAACTGGTCGTCTAATTGGAATTACCTGTGCCTACGCTAATACAATTTTTGGAGAATGTGTGGGCGAGGTTGAAGCGGATAAGGTTGAAGCGGTGGATAAGTTGTAGTTGCAAGTTGATTTAAAAAAACAATATGAAAAAAACTTATTTAATTATTTTAGTTGTTATTGTTCTAGTCTTGTCTTTTTATTTCTTTAGAAAGCAAGACAACTCAGCAACTAAGTCTACTGATGTGTCTGATAAAGCGAGTCAAGAATTGCTGCGCGATACAATTGGTGCATCACAAGAATATCTTGATTTGCGCTGGCAGACCGAGTTAATTTTAACAACCGCCTCTTCCTATCCTGATTACGAAACCTGGAATGAAGAGATGACGGAGTTAACTACTGCTTGGGAGGCGTATGAAAAAAAGGCTAACGCCCTTGGTGAGGCGGCTGAAAATTTTTCTAGTGAAAAGAAAATTTCTTTTAATTCACTTTCCTTAAAAAATTTAATATCTTCTGCCTCAGCTCTAACGGCTCAAGAAATTACCAATGTATTTGATAAGGCGCCGGCAGGTAAGAAAATTAAAACTTTAGCTGGCCACTTGGGAGTAGACGCTAAACACGCTTACGCTATTTTAAAACAGTCCCAGGCGGAAATTGAAGCGGGTGCTTGGACTGAAGCGGGTGATACTTTTCAAAAATTAGAAACGGCTGCTGTCGTTGTTAAAGATGGCTGCAAGGTCGCCGGTTTTGTTGGCGGTGTAATTATTAGTGGTGGCACCGCTGGTTTAGCAGCAGCTGGTACCGTTACTAAAGCAGCCGTAATTGTTAGCGGTGTTGATTTGACTTTAGAAGTAACCGAAGACGCTTCTAATATTGCTTTAGGTAATAAAAATAAAGTGGCTGAACTAGTTGGCAATGTAAGAACCGTAACTGATCCGGCAGCGACAATTTTAAATATTACTAGTGTTCCTAGTAACTTAGCTTCGGGGTTTGATAAGTTTAATGCTGTTATGCTTGGACTAGATCAGTTTAGAGTAGCTGCTCAAGAAGGAAAAGTTGTCGGTGTTAATCTGCCGACATACCAAGGAGAGGCAGGAAAAGCAGAAACAGGGGAGATTGAAGCGGCGGCGATGAGCGAGGCTGAAATTGATGAGTGGTTGCTTAAGTTCGGCTTAAAGCGTGTTAATGGCAGCTTTGAGGAGGTTTTAGAACAGGCAAAAAAATTAGCACAAGAGGAAATCAAAGAACAGGTAAAAGAAGAGGTAGCTGATAGAATAGAAGAAGCCACAGAGGAGATGAAAGAAGTTGGGGTCGAGGTTGAAACCGAGGCTCAAACGGAGTCTTTAGAGGCTAGTGTGAGCTCATCAGCTCAAGAAGGTGGGGTTAATTTGACGTTCTCTAGCCCTGAAGGTAATACTTTTTCTAAGGGTCAAGCGAGGATGTGGGAGCTTAAAGTAGAAAATTTTGACAAAGATTATGGTGCTAATTATGTCTGTCACTGGACTTTTTATTTAAATGGGAGTAAATTTAGGGAGATGCCTGATAATCGTGGCTGTGCTTTTACTAGCACATTTATTGATCAAAAAGGTTCTTTACGCGCGGAAGTACGCATTGATTTTACTCAGGGGCGCTCAGTGTTTGATGAGGCGGGCAATTCCGAATATATAATTGATGTTGTCGAATCAAAGACTTTGTCGCGTGAATTTATCGTTAATTAAATATAATATAAAATATGAAAAATTTTAAAACGGGTGGACGGGGTGGATTCGGTGACAGAGGCGGACGCGGTGGCTTCGGTGATAGAAGCGACAGGGGAGAAAGGGGCGGATTTGGCGGTGGTCGTGATCGCGGTGGACGCGGTGGCTTCGGTGGCAGAGGTGGCTTTGGCGATGAGCCAGTAAGAACTATGCATCGTGCTACTTGTGCTGAATGTGGTAATTCTTGTGAAGTACCGTTTAAGCCGACCGGTGAAAAACCAGTATACTGCAGCACTTGCTTTGGTAGCCGCCAAGAATCTTCAATGGAGCATCGTTCAGAGCGTCGTTCTTCTGAGAGATTTGATAGACCAGCACCAGCTGCTAAACCAGAACATAATCATCGCTTAGAGGAAAAATTAGAAGCAATTAGTGTTAAGCTTGATAAGCTGATGAATCTTCTTACTGCTACTAAAGTTGCTGAGTCAAAACAGACAGTAGCCCCAGTAGTCGTAGTTGAAGAAAAGGCGCCAGTTAAAAAGGTTGCTGTAAAAAAAGTTGCTGCTGTAAAAGCTGCTCCGAAGAAGGCAGTTAAAAAAGCTACTAAAAAGAAATAAAATTCCACTTAAATATCCAAACAAATAAGAGGTCAGTCGTCTCTTTTTTGTTATTGACAAAGATTACTATATGACTGAATGGCCATATGATTACTTGGGAGATGAATCTGAGTCTGTAAAAATTTTGCGTGATGCGGATTTATCTCAGGTATTAGATGACGTCTGGTGGCAACAAATTATCTTCGGCTTGTCTGAAGAATTTGGTAAAACCGAGGTTGAAATGTTGCGTCAGCAGATAAGTTTTGTCTCTGGATTACATTTCCGCTCTGCCTGGGGAAAAAAGATTTATCAACCAAAAATATCCTCGCGAGTAATTGAGTTGAATGAATTCTTGGACATACTTCTTGGATAGTAGAACTAAGAATGTGCTAAAAAATAAATATAGATCTGATAAAAACAGGTCTTTTTTATAAAAAAAGAGAGCAATTTTTATGCCCTCTGATGTATCTAATGGTAGCAATAAGCTAGAATAGAGAATAAGTCCGCTTTTAATAGCGGATATTGATTTGAATTTTTTTTTAAAGCACTTATTAGCGCTTTATTTTTTTTGTTGCTTTTACGTGCTATTATTTTAGTAATAATAGCATTGGATTTCTTCTCTTGGAGCTTTAACAGGGTGTCGTAAACACCCCTAATTTCAATTTCTAGGCGTATTCGCGCCATCTTTTTGCATTCTGGCTTGTCTCTGGCAAGCCACCCTTTGAATTCTTTCAACCAGCCGTCGCTGTCTTCTTCTGGTTGGCTGGAATTGTTTTTAATCTCTTCTTCGAGTTTGTGAAGATTTCTTCTCCACATCCCGAATGTTTCTGGTTGTGTTATCTCCTTTAAATCTTCTTGGAGAGATAACAAAATTTCTAGTGCCTCTTCGTTATAGAGGACTTTCATCATGTTGTTAATTTTTGCGTCCATTATTTATCCGTTATTTATTTTTAAGGTTCAATTCAATGTAAGCTATTATATCATTATTTAATATCTTTGTCAAGATATCTAACTATTCTTTTAGCTATTTTGTCTAATTTTAGCTTATTTTTTTCTAAATTTCTGCCTTTAGCGCCAGCGAGGAAGAAACCTTTGCTTTTTATACCACAAAAAAACAGAATATGGCGAGTAACTAAGCGTAAAGAGGGGCGACCAATTAATAAAAAGAAGAGGCCGGGCCCGCTGGTGGTAGTAAAAGCGGCGGCACGCCTGCCTTTGAGGAGACCGACCGGGATTATTTTCTTGTAAGTAAAGCCAAAAAGGCTAACAAAAACACGGTCAAAAAAGCCTTTGAGAATGGCCGGCATATTTTGCCACCAAGTTGGATAGATAAAAATTAGACGAGTAGCGCTTTTTATATCTTCTTGAATTGCTTTAGTTTCTGGAGTAACTGCGCGCCTATTAGAGCTATATAATTCATCATCTTTTAGGGAGGGATTCCAGTTGATTTTATATAGGTCAATAACCTTAAAATCAGTCGATCTTTCCTCTAAAAGCTTAGAAACCGCCTTTAACATATAGCCGTTGTGTCCTTCATGGCTCGGATGAGCGTAGATAATGAGATATTTATGCATAGTTTCTTATTATAACAAGTTTTTAGATGTGAAGAAAGCCCCCCTCTTTAACGCTATAGCTTTTTCTGTAATACTATTGACAATTATTTTCTAATATGCTATACTATCTTTAGTTATTTGAAAAATATGTCTAACTAAAATATACCGATTATGGCAGAAAAAATTAAGACAAAAAAAGCTCAACCAGTTAAAACCGTAAAGTGCCAACAGTTTGGCAATCGCTGCAGTATTTGTGGAACTTTTTTTGAGGAAGACGTATGTGAAAATGGCCATCAAATTGGCTACAGTTATACAGTTGCTACTAGCACTAAAAGATAATGGAGTTTGGTGAGAGGGGATATGAGTTATCTTAAGTGCGAGCCCGTGGATTTATTCTACGGGCTTTTTTTATATGCTATAATTAAAGCAATATGAAAACTATTATAATTTATGATTCCTTGTACGGAAATACCAAAGTGATTGCTAAGGCGATTGCTAAGGATATGCCTATGGGGAACGTGGAAACTTTTGATGTTTCCGAAATTGAAGTTGACCGCTTAATACCGGCTGACTTTATTATCTTTGGTTCGCCAACTCACGGCGGACAGCCGAAAAAAGCGATGCAGGAATTTTTACAGCGCATCCCGACGAATGCTTTATCTGGAAAAAAAGTAGCTACTTTTGATACGCGTTTTTTGGAAGTCGAGCAGAAGTTGCCTTTGCGCATCTTAATGAAAACCATTGGCTATGCTGCCCCTAAGATGCTTAAAACTCTAGAAAAGCAAGGTGGAGAAAAAGTCTCCGCGCCTCAAGGTTTCATTGTAACCGGCAAAGAAGGATCGTTTAGGGATGGGGAAGTTGAAAGAGCAATTGCTTGGGGAAAAGAATTAAGCCTGATGGCATCTTCTCAGTTTATCGCGCAAACGATTGCCTAGTTAATATAATTTTATTATGCCAATCTTATTAAATCTAGTTTTATTGCTAGCCTTATTTGGGGTAT
Organism: uncultured Gammaproteobacteria bacterium; assembly: GCA_964652745.1. Taxonomy (GTDB): domain Bacteria; phylum Patescibacteriota; class Patescibacteriia; order Patescibacteriales; family UBA12465; genus UBA12465. The sequence continues at coordinate 4,387 of CAZZBQ010000017.1, read as the reverse complement.
TAGGTTTTACCGCTGATTTAGCCGTGACACATATTCGTAGCGTTGCCCTGGCTTTACGCATGAGACTTTTTACCGTTGGTATTATTCTTGGCATAGTTACTACTTTACCGGAATTTTCAGTTGGTATTAATGCTACTTTAGAGCAGGCCTCAACGTTGTCGGTCGGCAATATCATGGGTGGTATTGTAGTTGTTTTCGGACTTATCTTAGGAACAAGCCTAATGCTTAATCGCAGTATTGAAACTGATCATAATTTAAAATCATTGCTCCCGTCCTCTTTAATTATTCTTTCGCCTTTCATTTTTGGTCTTGATGGCAAATTCGGAACTTTTGATGGTGTTATGATGATATTGTTATATGTTTCTTTAATTTTTTATTTATATCATTTAAATCGTTCGCCGCTGGTTGGCGGTATAGCTTTAATTGACAAGAAAAAGACAGGAAAATCATTATTGATTGCCTTAGGTTGTTTAATTGTAGTCATGCTGGCTTCGCATTGGATTATTCAATTAACTATGCTTTTGCTAGAGAAAGTGGCTATTAGCAAGTTAATGATTGGATTGTTGCTCTTTTCTATTGGTACTAATTTACCGGAGATAACAATCACTTTTACCTCTTGGCGGCGCAAGGCAGCCGACCTATCCCTTAGTCATCTAGTTGCTTCTGCCTTTACTAATATTTTAGTGTTAGGCATTTTGGCAATACTAAATCCAATAACTTTTACTATTGGACCGGTTTATTACGCCTTAGTCTTTTTTATTTCCTTAATTATCATTCTTTTTATAATATTCGCCCATAGTGACCGTCGTTTAAGTCGGCTTGAGGGCGGAATTTTACTCTTTGTCTACGTGCTTTTTGTCGCAACCAATATTTTCTTGGCCGGGCGCTGATAATTTTTTTGAGTTATGCTGTTTGCACTATTTTTCTAAATTTAGTAAAATTAGAGTATTATTATTGAAATATTAATTTTTTTTAAAAAAAACTAAACCTATGAAAAAGAAAGGGTTTACCCTCATCGAACTGTTAGTTGTGATTGCTATTATTGGTATTTTGGCCACAGTATCTGTTATTGCTTTGCAAGCATCAAGAGCTAGGGCTCGTGATTCTAAGCGTTTGGCAGATGTTAAGCAGTTGCAAAGTGCTCTTGCTTTATATAAGCATGATGCTAATGCTTTCCCGGCAACCGCTAGTATAACTCCAGGAGCAATTTTGTCTTATGGTGGAACGGTTTACATGGCAACAATTCCAGAACCACCATTGCCAGATGATGGCTGCAGCGGTTCAATTAAATATACCTATACTTTACAAACAGTTGGCTCTGATGAAACATCTTATACTCTTAATTATTGCTTAGGCGCCGATACGGCTGGTGTAACTGCTGGTCTTAATACGGCGACTCCGGCGGGCATTAAATAATCAATTATTTTATCAGTCATTTGCCAATTATGGATATTTATCAGGAAGCCTTAGAATTACATAAAAATCATCAAGGAAAATTAGAAGTTCGGAGCAAAGTGCTTTTAACCGGCCGCTCCGAACTTTCTTTAGCATATAGCCCTGGCGTGGCCGAGGTGTCACGTTTGATTGCGAAGAATAAAGGCGCCGCTTATACTCATACTTTAAAAGGTAATACAATTGCGGTGGTAAGCGATGGTAGCGCTATTTTGGGTCTAGGAAATCTCGGTCCTGAAGCTGCTCTTCCTGTTATGGAAGGGAAATGTGCCTTATTTAAAGAATTTGCCGGCGTCGATGCTTTTCCGATTTGTTTAGCGACTCAAGATGCTGAAGAAATAATTAAAACTGTTAAATATCTAGCGCCTAATTTTGGCGGTATTAACCTTGAAGATATTTCCGCACCGCGTTGTTTTGAAATTGAAGCACGTTTAAAAAAGGAGTTGGATATTCCTGTGATGCATGATGATCAACATGGCACGGCCACGGTTGTTTTGTCTGGTTTAATCAACGCTTTAAAACTAAGAGGTTTAAATAAATCAGAAGCACGTCTAGTAATTAATGGTGCCGGCGCAGCTGGTGATGCTATTACTAGATTATTATTAGGTTACGGATTTAAAAATATTATTGTAGTTGATAGGGAAGGAGCAATTTATATTGATCGTCCAAGCTTAAGCCCGGCAAAAAAAGAATTAGCGGCGTTCACTAATTTAGAAAAAAAAGTTGGTGGACTAGCTGAAGTTTTAGTAGATGCTCATATTTTTATCGGCGTCAGCGCACCCGGAGTTTTAACAAAGGAGATAGTTAAAACTATGGCCGAGAAACCAATTATTTTTGCCCTTGCCAACCCGACGCCCGAAATTATGCCAGATGAAGCGAAGGAGGCCGGCGCTTTTGTTGTCGCGACTGGTCGTAGCGATTTTCCTAATCAAATTAATAATGTTTTAGCTTTTCCAGGAATATTTCGGGGCGCGCTTGATCATCGTGTTACTGATATCACCGATGAAATGTTGGTGCGAGCGGCGGAAAATTTAGCTAGTTTAGTAGACAATCTTAATCCCAGGGAAATCTTGCCCGATCCTTTTGATAAACGGGTAGCTAAAACTGTCGCAAAAGCTATTTTTGTGGTATAATTGAGATGTTAAAAGTTAATAATTAAGTTAAAAAATATGAGAAAATTAATCGTTTTTTCTTTAGCAATTATGTTGGGGTTAGGTACAATCCTAGTTGTTCCAACTTTTGCTCAAGATGAGGTATCTGGAAATACAATCATAACAACCTCTAATAAAATTAAAAATCGTGAATTAGTTGGTAATCGTGAAAAAATTTCTTCACCACAACAGATTTGTTTATATAAAGATATTATGCGCCAAGGAAATGATTTGTATGGCGTCAAAAAAACGGAGGAAGAAATTGGTAGTATGACAACTACCACTTGTCCAGTTGCTGCTCCAATTTTAGAAAAATTAAATAAACTTTCAGAGCAGACTCGGGCAGCTGTTCGTCAAATGGAAAAAATTGCCGCCCCCTGGTTAGTTAATCAATATGAACAAATTAAAAAAGTTGGCACTGCGCTTTGGGGTTTAAAGAAGGATGGTGGTGATGAAAATGACGACGACGGAGATGATGGAGATGATGATAGACCAAAGGCAACTTCTACTCCAGCGATGTATATTCAACCAGAAAATGCTACTTGTGTAATTAACGCTATTAAAGCTAAGGATACGGCTTTAGTTAATAATAATTCTTCTACAACCGTAGCCTTGACTGCAGCTATTACTGCACGTACTAATTGTCAGGAAGCTGCTTTATTGGCGACAGTTAATGCTTCTAGTACCGCTTCAACAACAGTTTTAATGAATCAGCAGAAGACTGCCATGGGTCTTTGTGTTCAAACTTTCCGTGAATCATTCACGATTGCTAAAGAAGCTGCTAAGACCGCCCATAATGCTATTTGGGAAACATATCGCAATGCTTTACGTGTCTGTCAGCCAGTCGCAACAACTACTCCGGCTTTAATGATTGAAGACGGCGGTGGCAGCTTGTTCTAAAGTTATAAAAATACTTTTAGATAAGAAAAAAGACCATTCCTCTGAATGGTCTTTTGTGTTTTTAAAGCTTCACTGCTTTTTTCTAATAAGTTTGTAATAAACTTACTTTGTTTTGTTCTGCCTCATTTTTCCGATTTTAATGGAAAGATTAACTTCGTCTTTGCTCTCCTTGAAGGAGATGTCAACATTGGAACCCTTATCCATTGATAAGCCCTGAATTATTTGTACCAGGTTGTTTAGGTTTCCTTGTAAAGGAGCAGGAGTCGGTTCGGAAGAATTAGTTATTGGTGTAACGATCAAACGTTGACTACCTTGTCCATTGTCTTCAGTTGTTACTCTGCCAGCGTCTTCACGTTGGTCGTAGGTAATGAACCAGCCGTTAGGAAGTTCAAAGGAGCCGCCACCGAAACCATTGGAACAAGCGTTCCGCAAGTGTTGGACGCGGCGATTACCATTTCGATCTTCAATTATAGCAGTTGAAACTCTTTCTCCGGAATTCATCCAAACATCGCGACGAACATTATCGCCAAATTCCATGTTTACAGAGAAGCGGTGTTTACCTAAGCTGTTACCCAGTGTTCCGGTGCGGAAGTTGATTAAACGTTCACCAGGACGCAGGTATCGCATCATTACTGATGTTAGCGTTTGTTCGCGCGGCATGGCGTCAATATTCCCGCCGACTGGTTGAAAGTTGTCAGGGTTAGCTGGGCGTTTGAAAAGATTGTTCCAGAACAATGCAATCATGAACAGGGCCACTAAAATTAAGGCAGTCGCCATAATAAGCAGCCAGATGACATTAGATATGTCTTTAGTTGCTTCTGGATTAACTTCAGGTGTCGGCACAACAATCGTGACCCTCATCGTGTCCGCGGGAACCGTGACTA
>CAZZBQ010000016.1:0-13025 GCA_964652745.1 uncultured Gammaproteobacteria bacterium | reverse complement strand
ATGTATTACCCGGCTTAGCCGCCGCTATTCCAGCGTCTAAACATTCCTGAGCAACATTCATCAAGTCCTGAGCCTGGGCACTAACCTTGCCTGCACCAACCGTGGCACACATATCGGTAAAGTAACCGCCATGTTTAGAGTGCGGGTTAACTGGTACTTGAAATTTCTTATGTAACTCTTCAGTAATGGGCCATTCCATACCAATATCTAAATCAACAATATCACCTTCTTTAATTACTCTATCAGGCAAAGCGCTGCCATGTACAACCTCATCATTGATAGAAACACATAAAGATGAAGGGAAAAATATTCCCCCGCCCATTGGATAATCTTTAAAAGCCGGTGCGCCGCCAGCTGTTTCAATCAAGCGATTAGCTAAATCTTCTAAATCAGCTGTATGAACACCCGGCTTAACTTCAGCAAGCAAAGCTTGAAGAATCTGCGCTAAATGCTTGCCACCTTCTTTAATTATTTTAATTTCTTCTTTTGTCTTAATATAAACCATAACTTTAATTATAAATCAGTTAGACGAAAAGCATTGCTGCCTCGTTTTTTCTCCGGCTCAGCTTTCGGTTTATCGCTTGGCTTTTTGCTCATCTTTTTCTCTAAATCTCTTTCAATATCCGCTACTTCTAAACGCTTCTCTTTTTCTTCGCGCCAATTAACCCGATATAGCGGCAAATTAGCTTTAAATCTATCAGCTTTGGGATTAAGACGACGTGACAAAAGTCGACCAGTTACCGACATACTTTCTTGATCAACCCCTTCAGGACGAGAAGAAAACTTCATCTTAGATTCGCCGCCAGTCCATTCATGACCAAAGCGACCAGCCTTGCCAAGCAGTCTAGCCTTTGCCTCTTGATTGCGTTCATTGGCAAAACTAGCATCTTTATCTAAGGCTAAATCCATCTTAATCTTTTTTTCCTCAGCCTGAGCCTCGCTTTCCTCGCCCAAATGATGAAGTAGTTGTTTTATTTCTTTCGCATCATTTTTGGTCAACTTTTCTCCCTCCATTTTTTTAACCGTATTCCAGGCACTAATCTGACACAAGCGATCAAAAGCGCCACGACGGATAGCTGATTCATTTTTCTTTAAGACTTTAATAATTGAAGCACGATTATCGCGCAAATTACTTAATTCGCCCGCCCTAGTAGCATTAGTTAAACGACGCGAAAAACTACCCGCGCCCAGCGTGGCATGAAAATTATCACCACCTGGTAAATCCTTAATTCTAACCATACTAATCTTTTAAGCTAGTTAACAAATCGCGGATATCATCCAAATCATTCAACGTCAAACCAAGTTTAATGCGATTGTGATAAAGCGAATACATATCCCGACGAACTGATAAACCAGAAATACTGATTCCCTTGCGTTTCTTTTCCTTATACTTATCTAATAAGTTCTTAATAATTTCCTGATCGCCGCTATCTAAATGACGATAACGCGGATTGCGCCGCAACAACTCATCAAAGCGTTGGTCAAGGCGATACTCGGTTTGTTTGCCTAAATCCTTGGCAATTTCTTTAAGTGGCATATATTATTAATACATTATGCTTATTATTAGATAATTATAACATAAAAACAGCGGTTTTTAAAGCCGCTGTTTTAAAGTCAAAAATTTTTTTTAGCTTAGAGACCATCATATTCGCGCATGGTTAACTGCGCTTCAATCTGTTTAACAGTTTCAATAACTACCGAAACAACGATAAGCAAACTAGTTCCACCGATTGCAAAAGCTTGGATGCCGGTAATATATTGCATAACAAGGGGTAAAACAGCAATAAGGCCCAAGAATAAAGCGCCGACCAAAACAATCTTATGAGTCGTAGCGGCTAAATAGTCGCTAGTGTGCTTACCGGGGCGAATGCCAGGAATAAATCCACCCTGCTTCTGTAAATTTTCAGCAATTTGATTCGGATGGAAAATAACTTCGGTATAGAAATAGGTAAAAGCAAAAACCATTAAGAAATAAACAATGCCGTAGAAAAGCTGATTATTAAAAAGGTTAATAACCATCTCTGCACCATTCGCAATCCAGGCAGTTTTTGCATGGACTAAGAACTGGGCAATCATAGATGGAAATAAAACAACAGAAACAGCAAAAATAATTGGAATAACGCCAGCCATATTAACCCGCAAAGGCAGATGAGTGCTAGTGCCGCCAAAAGCGCGGCTACCTCTGATTTGGCGAGCATACTGTACGGGAATATTACGCTGACCCTCATTAATAACAACCACGCCAACAACTGTAATTAAAGTAATAACCGCAAAGCCAATTAACATAAATAGTTGACTCTGATCAAAAGTTAAAATGATTTGCTGAAGCATTGTTGGTAAAGCTGCGACAATGCCGGCAAAAATTAACAAAGAAATACCATTACCAACTTTTTGTTCAGAAATAAGTTCGCCAATCCACATCAAAAGAATAGTGCCGGCAGTGATAGTAATCAACATCACGCCCAACTGAACAGCACTGCCATCCTCTAATAAGCCGGCAGCCGAATTACGAAGCAAGCTAATCATGCCATAGGATTGTAAAATACCTAAAGGAACAGTTAAAAGCCTGGTCCACATATTAATCTTCTGGCGGCCAGCCTCTTCTTTCTGCATTTCTTCAATTTTTGGCATTATCATTCCTAAGAGCTGGAAAATAATAGAAGAAGTAATATAAGGAGCAACCCCCATCATTACGATAGAAAAAGTTTCCATACCGCCTCCTGAGAATAAATTCATTAATCCCAAAATTTGATTAGAGGCAAATAAACTTTTTAGAGCGGCTTCATTAACACCAGGAATCGGAATGTGCGCTAACAAACGGAAAATAGCCAACATGCCCAAAACGTATAAAATTTTGTTGCGAACTTCCCTTGCCTTCCAGATTTGAATCAGTTTATCAAACATATAGAATCAAGTTATGACCAGTCTTATTTAACTTGCATCTTAACACTCTCGCTTAACTTTACTCCCTCAAAAGTTACTTTAACAGTCAACTTTTCCTTGCCTAAAATTTTTACCGGCAAAGCTGAAGAGGAAATCAAGTCTTTAACTGCCAAATTTTCTGGATTTACAATTTCACCATCTTTAAAATTAGAATTAATTGCCTTAACGCTGACAACTTGGTTTTTAGGCTGTAATGATTTAAAGCCGCGAGATTTTGGAGTTTGGAGTAATTGCTGTCTCATACCTAAACGCTTTAAACCAGAAACTCCAGAACGAGATTTTTGTCCCTTCAAGCCTCTAGTACTATAAGTGCCATGCCCAGAAGCATTACCGCGGCCAACCCTTTTCTTGGTTTTGGCAGATCCCTTGGCTTGCTTGATGGTGTTTATTGATAACATATGGATAATTTGAAAACTAATTTATTTTGCCTTCGTGCGCAATTGAGAAATCGCCTCAATCGTACAACGAGCATTATTAATTTTATTGTTAGAACCTAAGGTCTTAGAAGTAACATTCTTAACGCCGGCAAGCTCCATGATGACGCGAGTAACACCACCAGAAATAACACCGCGACCTTGCTTAGCTGGTTTTAACATGATTTTAGCTGCACCTTTTTTATGACTAACCTCGTGAGGAATAGTCTCATTAATCATTGGGACGTTAACCATGGTCTTTTTGGCCTTGTTGACTGCCTTGTTGACTGCCATAGTAACATCAGCACCCTTACCTAAACCAACGCCGACATTTCCCTTTCTATCACCAATAGCAACACAAGCCCGGAAATTCATTCTTTTACCACCAGCCATAACACGAGTAACCCGAGCAACTTCAAGAATGCGCTGTTCAAATTCATCGCGCTTTTCTTCACGTCCACCGCGATCACCCCTTCTTGGTCCGCGTGGTCCGCGCTTTTTGTCGCCATAAATATCTTTGGCAACAGTAGCGGACGCTCCAGCGGCAACATTTGGCTTTTCGGTTGTCTTCATCTTTTTATCTTCGGACATATATTCTTTTATTTAGATATCATTTCGAGGATTAGAATTCTAAACCGCCTTCGCGGGCTCCTTCAGCAACTGCTTGGACACGGCCATGATATTTATAAGCGCCGCGATCAAAAATAACAGCAGTAATTTTTTTAGCAACAGCTTTTTCGGCAATTAATTTACCAAGTTCCTTGCTAATTTCAATCTTTTTACCCTTAGCCTTAACTTCAATAGAAGAGGCGCTAACAATAGTTTTACCAGCTGCATCATCAATGAGTTGTAAAAACATGCCGCGATTAGAGCGAAAAACGCTTAAACGGGGACGATTAACAGAACCGGCAACCTTAGCGCGAACGCGAGCATGGCGTCTGTCTTGCTTCTGATTTTTCTCCTTATTTTTATCCATATAATTTATTCGTACTTAATTCGCGAATTATTTGCCCTTAGTAGCGGCTTTACCAGCCTTGCGGCGAATGATTTCATCAGAATATTTCACGCCCTTTCCTTTATAAGGCTCCGGTTTTCTCAGTTTACGAATCTGAGCGGCCATCTCGCCAACCAGCTCTTTACTAGCACCGCTTAAAGTAATAGTATTGCCTTCAACAACAGCGGTAATACCGGCTGGTAACGGAAATTCAATCGGATGAGAATAGCCTAAATTCAAATTAATTTTATTACCAGCTACGTTAGCACGATAACCAACGCCATTAACTTCTAATTTTTTTATAAAACCTTCACTGACACCAATCACGGCATTTCTGGTTAAACTCCAAACCAAACCCCACATCGCAGCCGCGTTTTTAGCTTCCTTATCTTTAGGGGCGACAGAAATCGCCTGTCCTTCAATTGTAACAGCAATCAGCTGATTGACCAAAACTTTCAGCTCTCCTTTTGGACCTTTAACGGTCAAGTGTTCACCGGCAAATGAAGCAGTGACTCCGGCTGGCATAGTAATGGGTAATTTTCCTAGACGTGACATATAGCGTTTCAATTTAGATGATTAAAATATTTCGCCGATGACTTCGCCGCCGATTTGCTGTTTTTTAGCCTCTTTGCCAGTCATCATGCCGCGTGAAGTAGATATAATTGCGGTGCCGAAATGATTAAGAACAGTCGGAACTTCCGCTTTAGAAACATAGATCTTCAAGCCAGGAGTGCTGACACGCTGAATAGAGCTGATTTGCGGTTTGCCATTCTTGCGATATTTTAACTGTATGCGCAGTTCATCAAAGCTGTTGTGTTTACCATTCAAGCCGCCCGGAACAACTTCTGCCTTTTTAATCCAGCCTTCAGCTTCCAAAATCTTGGCAACCTCTAGTTTCAGCTTGCTCATAGGCAAAAGAATCTCCGCTTTCTTGACGACCGAAGCGTTCCTGATTCTTGTGAACATGTCTGCGATGGGATCCATCATATTTTTGGTTTAACTTAAAATTTCTAAATTACCAGCTCGATTTCCTAATTCCCGGCAAATCGCCGTTATCGGCTAGTTCTCGGAAACAGATACGGCAAAGCTTAAAATCCCGCATAAAGCCATGGTTGCGGCCGCAGCGCCAGCAACGGTTAATTTTACGGGTAGAAAACTTAGGTTTTCTTTTTGCCTTTACTATTAATGCTGTTCTTGCCATATTTATTAAAATTATTTGCTGTCTTTCTTAAAAGGAAAGCCGAATAAACGGAATAGTTCTAAACCTTCCTCGCGATTCTTAGCGGTAGTATTTAAACAAATTTCTAAACCGAAGGAATTATCCATATCTTCAATCTTTACCTCTGGGAAAGCACTCTGATCTTTAAATCCAATAGTCATATTTCCAGTTCTATCCATACCTTTTTCGCTAATACCACGAAAGTCACGAACACGAGGAAAAGTAATACTAACTAATTTTTCAACAAAATCATACATTCTCTGACCACGTAAAGTAACTTTAGCGCCGACAGTCATCCCTTCTCTAATTTTGAAAGAAGAAATTGATTTTTTAGCTAGCGTAAAAACTGATTTTTGTCCGCTAATCTTGGTTAGGCCTTTACTGACCGCATCTAAAAAATCTTTTTCTTTAGTGTGCTTACCAACGCCAACATTAATAACTACCTTAGTTAAACGCGGAACTAACATTGCATTTTTGGCGCCTAATTTTTCTTTAAGCTGCGGCACTATTTCTTTTTGATATTTTTCTCTAAGTCTCATAAGTTTAATATTACTCGATTATTTCACCGCACTTCTTGCAAGCTCTAAAACTCTTATCTTTCTTGCCTTCAGCCTTGACAATCTTATGGGCAGCCCTTGTTACTTGGCCACATTTTGGACAAACTAAAGAGACGTTGGATGATTGAATAAAAGCTGGAAATTCAATTCTCTGACCTTTTTCTCCCTGGCGCTGCGGGCGCAAGTGCTTAATTAGTAAATTTAGGCCCTCAATTGAGACCTTGCCTTCACGCGGCAGAGACTGAAGAACCTTACCGGTCTTTCCTTTATCCTTACCACTCAATATCTTAACTTTGTCGTTCTTTTTGATATGCATATGTTTCTTGTGAAAACTGCCTGTAGTTATAAAACTTCTGGTGCCAATGAGGCGATCTTAGCAAAGCCAGCCTTTCTAACCTCGCGAGCGATTGGACCAAAGATACGGGTGCCTTTAGGCTCCTTTTTCTGAATATCAGTAATAATCACGCAAGCATTATCATCAAAGCGAAGATAAGAACCATCAGCTCTTCTGATCTCTTTATGAGTACGAACAACAACTGCCTTAACGACATCGCTCTTCTTAACAGCGGCGTGAGGGGTTGCACTCTTAACAGCGGCAATTATAATATCACCGACGTGAGCATAGCGTCTCTTGGTACCTCCGAGAACCTTGATGCATTGCACCTCTTTGGCCCCTGAGTTATCAGCTACTTTTAAATAAGTCTGCACTTGTATCATATTTTTCTGCTTGTGATTTTATTTAGACGGCGGCATTAACTTAGCCGATTACTCGCCATCTCTTATCGCGGCTAAGCGGACGGCATTCAACGAAAGTAACCTTATCACCGACCTTAAACTTATTGTTTTCATCATGAACTTTATACTTACGGCTAACGGTGTATCTTTTTTGATATTTAGGATGAATTTTAACCGATTCAACTTTAACAACAATAGTTTTAGCGCTTTTATCGCTAACGACTACGCCGATAAATTTACGGCTAATCATTTCCTTTTTTTCTGCCTTGTTGGCTGCTATAGCGGTCATATTATTTCTGCTTATTCGTTATAGTTAGAATCCGAGCAATGAGCGCTCTAATCGCTCTAATTTCCCGAACGTTCTTCAGCTGCTTATTGGAATCCTTGAAGCGGAGGTCGCGCAATTTTTCACGATTGCTTTCCAAGAGCTTTTTCAGCTCGCCCGCATCCTTGGTCTTTAATTCTTTCTTGTCCATAATTTTATACTTAGTCTTCCTTGCTGATGAAACGGCACTTGACTGGTAGCTTGTGAGCAGCTAATTCCATGGCCTTCTTCGCAGTCTCTCTATCAATACCTTCCATTTCAAACATCACCATGCCTGGTTTAATGATTGCAACGTAGTAATCAACCGCGCCTTTACCCTTACCCATCGGGATTTCTCCGCCATGAGCAGTAACTGGTTTATCTGGAAAGATACGAATCCAAATCTTACCGCCCTTCTTGACATATTTTGTCATAACACGGCGAGCAGCTTCAATTTGGCGGGAATTAACCCAGCAAGCGGACATACTTTTTAGACCGTAGCTGCCGAAACTAATATTTAAATGACGGCTAGCTTTACCACCACGGCGTCGCTTCTGATCCTTCCTCCATTTGGTTTTCTTTGGCATTAACATATTTTTGTAGACTGAAACAAGATTTTGAAATTATTAGTTTTCAATGACTTCACCGGCAGCGGCTTTATCTTTTTCAAAGACTTCACCTTTATAGACCCAAACCTTGATGCCGATAGTACCATAGGTGGTGTGAGCAGCTCCGCGAGCATAGTCAATATCCGCTCTTAAAGTTTGTAGTGGCACTTTGCCCCAAACCAACTTCTCTGTTCTAGCAATTTCTGCGCCATTTAAACGGCCAGAGATAACAGTTTTAGCACCTAGAGCGCCGCCTCTTTCTACTCGTCCAATTGCCTGCTTCATGACTTTACGGAAAGGCATGCGCTTTTCAATATCAAGAATCATGCTGGAAACAATAATTTGGGCGCTTAAATTAGGACGACTGGCTTCTTTAATATTTAGGTTAATTTCCTGCATGCGGAAATTCTTCAAAAAATTGTCGTGTAATTTTTTCTTTAATTCTTCAACACCGTTGCCGCCACGTCCAATAATAATACCAGGTTTGGCAGTAAAAATACTGATTTCAATCTTATTTAAACCACGGGTAATTTCTACTTTATCAATACCAGCTTCTTTAAATTCTTTAATCAGCTGTTTGCGCACTAGAACATCCTGACGAACGTTCTTAATATACGCTTCGCCTTTTTCAAACCAAATAGATGGCCAAGTTTTTGTGATACCCATGCGAAGTATTTTCGGATTTACTTTTTTACCCATATGTATGTTGCTTATGCAAATTACTTAACTATTAACCAGCCTTCCGTCTAAACATCTTAGCCTTCTTTTCGGGTGCGGCAGCGGCAACTTTACTTTTGTCAGTCTTAGCACTTACCTTAGAAACTGCCTTTTCACCTTCCTTAGCTAATTTTTCCAGTTTAACCGGCTCAGCTACTTGAACAACCTTCTTTTCGTGCTTACCGCTATCTTCAATTTCTTTCAAAACTAAAGTAATGTGGCAGCCGCGCTTGCGAATAGAAGTCGCTCTACCATGAGCGCGAGGCATCCAACGTTTCATAGTAACAGCCTCATCTGCTCGAACTTCTTTAATAAATAGATTAGATTTCTCTAAACTATAAGTATTTTCGGCATTAGCAATGGCTGACCTAATAAGTTTAGCAACTGGTAATGACGCCCGCTTATTAATAAAGCGAAGCTGATCTAAAGCGGCGACAACCGGCATCTTGCGTACAATATCAAGAATTAGGCGCACCTTTTGAGCGGACATCCGCAAATGTTTTAAACTGGCTTTAACTTCCATATGTGATTGGTTAGGTTTTATTTCTTAGCTACTCCCTGACTTACTTCTTAGCTGCGGCCTGGGTCTTAGCTATCTTACCGCCGTGTCCTTGAAACTTCCTGGTTGGCGAAAATTCGCCCAAACGATGGCCGACCATGTTTTCAACAACATAAACTGGAACATGGGTCTTGCCATTATGGACGCCGAGCGTAAAGCCGACCATTTCTGGAGTAATAGTGCAAGCACGGTCCCAAACTTTGATTACTGGTTTTTCTCCGGCTTTCAAGTTTTTGATCTTGTTGACCAGGCGAATATTTATATATGGACCCTTCTTTAGACTTCTGGACATAATTATTAGAAATTAATATTTCTTTATCTTGATTTTTCCTTGATTATTTACGTTTAACGCGGCGATTAACAATCAAGCGATCGCTTGGGTGCTTGCGTCTAGTCTTAACTCCAAGCGCTGGCTTTCCCCACATAGTCTTAGGATGCTTCAAACCTATAGACTGCTTGCCTTCACCACCACCATGAGGATGATCAACTGGATTCATGGCAGTTCCTCTAACAGTTGGTCTAATACCTAAATGACGGCTGCGGCCAGCTTTACCTAAGGAAATGTGACGCTTATCAGGATTGCTAGCTTGGCCAACAGTGCAAAGAGCTTCTTTCTTAATCAAACGAATTTCACCGGACGGCATCTTTACTTGAGCATATTTCTTTTCAACGCCCATAACAAAAACAACATTACCAGCACCACGAGCAATCTTTGCTCCCTGGCCTGGCTCTAGTTCGACCGAACTAACCGGCATGCCGGCAGGTATAAACTGCAAAGGCATGGCATTGCCATTCTTAATTTCAATTAATTTCTTTGAACTCATTATCTTATCACCAACCTTAACTTCAACCGGAGCAATAATATATCTCTTTTCACCATCAGCATAATTTAGAAGAGCTAAACGAGCGCCACGATTTGGATCGTATTCAATAGCAGCAACAGTTGCCTCAACATCAAATTTATCACGCTTAAAATCTACCAAGCGGATATAACGCTTAGCGCCGCCGCCACGATGGCGAACAGTAATTTTACCAGTAGCATTGCGGCCACCTTTTCTTTTTTTGATAACAACGAGATTTTTCTCCGGAGTTTTTTTTGTGATGTCCTTGAAATCATCAAAGGTCGCTTCACGACGTCCCGGTGTATTCGCTTTTACTTTTTTTATTCCCATATTGATACAATTCCTAAATGACGAAATTTAATATTACGAATTGATTAGACGCCTTCGTAGATTGAAATGGCGTCGCCCTTTTTCAAGGTAACAATGGCCTTCTTCCAATCTTTACGCTGTCCACGAATACGGCCGCGTGCGACTTTCTTGCCTTGCATGTTAATCATATTAACAGCAATTGGCTCTACTCCGTAAACAGCCTTAATTGCTTTAGCGACTTCAATTTTGTTAGCAGATTTTTCAACAACGAAAGCATACTTACTATCAGCCGCTAAATCAGTTGCTTTTTCAGTAATAACCGGACGAACAAGGAGACGATTAGAAACGGTGTACTTAGAAGCAGCTGTTTTAGATTTAGCGGCACCAGTTTTTGCTGGAGCGTCTGCGTATAAATCTTTCATGCTAGCTGACTCTTTAACCTCCTTAGACTTATCGTTCTTAGCGACTACAGTCTTAGGAGCAGCCTTCTTCTTGTCGTCGGTATTGGTTTTTGATCCGAATAATGCCATATTTTTATTTATTATAGCGCTTGGTAAAAGTTTCTAAGCCCTTCTCAGTAATCAGTAAATAACGGAAGTTAAGAACATCAGTCAAATTAACATTTTCTAAATTGATGATTTTAACGCCAGTTAAATTGCGTCCGGAATATTTTAGCTTATCATCCTTAGAATCATTTAAAACTAGAATATCACGGCGCTCAGTCTTTAAAACTTTCTTTTCTAAACCACCAAGTAATTCATTAAACTTCTTGGTTTTATATTCATTGAAATCAATGTTATCTAAAACAACTAAGCTTTCATTTTTGACGCGGTCAGATAAAACCATAAATAGAGCTTTCTGCTTCATCTTCTGATTAATCTTCTGCTTGAAATTTCTATCCTTAGTTGGACCGAAGGTGACGCCGCCACCAATCCAAATTGGAGAACGGCTAGAGCCAACGCGAGCGCGGCCAGTACCCTTCTGTTTCCAAGGTTTTTTACCACCTCCAGAAACTTCACTTCTGTCTTTAGTGTGAGCTAAAACCTGACGGCCATTAGCCATTTGAGCAACGAGTGCTTGGTGTAAGAGCTCGTGGTTAGCTTCGACGGCAAAAATTTTCTCGGCAAGCTCTAAATCCTTTACCGGTTCGGCCGCTTGGTTGTAAACTTTTATCTTTAATGACATATACTTTTCTGCGCTATTTTATGTTATGACGCGAACTCTTATTTAGGCGGTAACCTCTTCAGTCTTAACCTCTTCAACTTTAACTTCTTCAGTCTTGGTTTCTTCTACAACTGGAGCTTCTTCTACAACTGGAGCTTCTTCTACAACTGGAGCTTCTTCTACAACTGGAGCGGCTGGCTTCTGGTTAACTTTTAATTCTCCTTCACTATGTAGCATTACTAAACTATTGATTGCTCCTGGAACTGCTCCCTTAACGAAGATAATATTATTTTCCTCATCAACTTTTACAACTTCTAAGTTACTAACAGTTACTCTATCACCACCCATACGACCGCCCATTCTTGTACCTTTAAAAACGTGGGCCGGACCCTTAGGACCAATAGAACCAGGCATTCTTTCCTGATCTTTATTACCATGAGTTGCTCTAAAACCGTGGAAGCCATGACGCTTAACTACACCCTGGAAACCCTTTCCCTTGGAAGTAGCGGTTGCCTTAACCTTATCACCAA
Organism: uncultured Gammaproteobacteria bacterium; assembly: GCA_964652745.1. GTDB lineage: Bacteria > Patescibacteriota > Patescibacteriia > Patescibacteriales > UBA12465 > UBA12465. The sequence continues at coordinate 1,131 of CAZZBQ010000016.1, read as the reverse complement.
CAGCAAAAGTAGCAACGCTGATTACATCACCAGTCTTAAATTTAGCGGCATCTTCAGTTCTAAACTCACGCACGTGCATGGGTTTCAAACCTAAAGCCTTAACATGGCCGCGTTGTGGCTTATTAATATTCTTTTCTTTTCTATTACCATAAGCAACCTGTAAAGCCTCATATCCGTCTTTAACCTTGTTTTTAACTTGAGTTACTTGGCAAGGACCAGCCTGAATAGGAGTTATAGCTAAAACCCGGTCGTCGTTCCAGATCTGGGTCATGCTCATTTTTTTCCCGATGATGAATTTCATATATTTCTTTCTTTTTCTTTTTTACACAAAAAAACTGGTCTATAAACCAGCTTAGACAAGCGCAAAAACTAACAAAAGAACCGGAATATACTCTGATCTTTTTTTGTCAATTCTATTTGTCTGCTGATTTACCTCCAAATTTTTGTTGATTTTAGCCAAGATACTTTCTGACTAGCAGAGTTATCTCAGTCGCATCCAACAAAATTTATCTTATTTTTCAATTCTACTACATTTTTATCTCAACGTCAACCCCTGCTGGCAAATTTAAATTTGTCAGGTCTTCAATGGTTTTTGCTCCTGGATCAACAATATCAATCATGCGCTTATGAATACGCATTTCGTACTGATCACGAGCATCCTTGTGCACGAAAGTAGACCGGTTAACGGTGTATTTTCTCTTCTCAATTGGCAAAGGAATTGGGCCAAAGAACTGGGCGTCTGAACGCTCAATTGTTTCAATAATAGTTTTTGTGGATTGATCGATTATTTTATGATCAAAAGACTTGATCTTAATCCTAATCCGCTGTTTGAACTCTTTTTCGTCTTTTTTGTGTTCGGACATAGTTGAATTTCTTAAAAACGTTCTTCAAATAAACGCTACCAGCCCGCCATCATTATCAAAGATAGCGGGCCAAAGCGCTTACTTACTTTAAAATCTTAGTTACGACACCAGCACCGACAGTGCGTCCGCCTTCGCGGATAGCAAATCTCTGTTTCTCTTCAAGAGCAATCGGAGCAATTAACTTAATGTTTAGGTTTACAGTATCACCAGGCATAACCATTTCGGTTCCAGCTGGTAAAGTAATATCACCGGTAACATCAGTAGTTCT
>CAZZBQ010000015.1:0-15358 GCA_964652745.1 uncultured Gammaproteobacteria bacterium | reverse complement strand
ACTTTAACATAAAGCCAAGCCCAGAGCAAGACAAGATTCAAGATATTAGCAATTGAAAAAGCTAGGGCTAAACCGGCCACGCCCATGTTTTTACCTAAGTAAAAAGACAGGACAATATTTACAATAATAGCTACTAAACCAAAATAAAAAGGAGTACGCGAATTATGCTTAGCATAATATACCCTAGTCAAAAGAGGAATGGTTGCTTGAGCAAATAAGCTCAAAGCAAAAAAACCAAGCGCGTCCATAGTCATAAAAGTTGAACGCCAATCAAAATTTCCCGTTCCTAAAACAACGCGGACAATCTGGGCACGCAGGGCAACAATTAAAACCATTGAGGGGGTGATAAAAAATAAAATCTGACGGATAGCATTAGAAAAATTTTCAGCCAGTTTTTCTTTATTGCCTGCGCTTTCTGCTAAAGCCGGAAAAGCAGCAATCGCATAAGAAATGCCAAATATGCCAACGGGAAAGGCCTGGAGATTATTGGCAAAATTAAAAGCGGTGAGCGATCCGCCAGGCAAACCAGAAGCAATTACGGTGACAATAACTAAATTAATTTGAGAAATAGCCAAACTCATTGTCCGCGGAACCATCATGCGGCCAATTTGTCGAGCAGCTTTATCTTTAAAAGAAAGAAAAAATGAATAGCTAAAACCGAGTTGAAACACTGAAGGGATTTGTACCAAGAAATGTAAACCAGCCCCTAAGACTACCCCCCAAGCCAAACCAATGATGCCAAGCTTTTCAACAAAATAAATAGCGCCGATAATAATACCAATATTATAAAAAATCGGTGACAAAGAATAAATTAAAAACCTTTTAAACGACTGCAGAATTCCTCCTAAGATTCCGGAAATTCCTAAGAACACTGGCGATAGAAACATTATTCGCGTCAGGCGAACAGTTTCTGCCTGCGCTTCTGAATTAAATCCCGGAGTGATAAGAGCTACTAGTTGCGGCGCAAAAATAATGCCGAGCACTGATAGAGCAACCAAGCCAAGAATTAAAAAATTTAAAATATTACTCGCTAAAAACCAAGCTTCCTTATTCTTTGTCCTACCCTCACTGCCAGACTTATCTTTGTCCCTAACTAAAGCGCTAAATACGGGGATAAAGCCGGCAGATAAGGCACCTAAAACAACCAAATTAAAAATTAAATCCGGTACTCTAAAAGCGGCATAATAAATATCCAATTCTTCCCCCGCTCCGAAGCGTCCCGCTAGAATACGATCACGCACCACCCCTAACAAACGCGAAATTAAAGACGACAAGGCAACGAGGGCGGCTGCCACGGTAATGCTATTAATTGAGCGGTTAAAAATCCTCTTAAACATATGTCTATCTTAACTGGTTTTTTAAAATTAGCAAACGCTGCAAGTTAATTAAAGGCAACTCATATCCGGGATTTACTTCTAATTCTAGGCGAAATTCTTGTTCAGCCTCTTCTAACTCATAATTATCAAGGTGGATTACTCCTAAATTATTATGGGCCATTTTCTCCAATGGATTAAGCTCTAAGGCGCGGCGATAATGAATAGCGGCTTCATCAGACCTATTTTCAAAATACAGCATTGCTCCTAAATTACGATGAGCAAGAGGCGAAAGAGGTGAACGTTCAACAGCGGATTCCCAAAAAGATAATTTATCTTTAAAATTTGGCAAATGAAGAGCCGATAAAATAAAAAATAAAATTAAGACTAAGACAGAAAATATATCTATCAACCGTTTAACCTGGCAGCGCTGTCTTATTTTTTTTGGAAAGCTTGGCCACCTAAGGTCCTTTAAAATAAACACTAAACCAAAAAACGGCAAATAAAGACGATGCTCTAGTAATAATAAATAATAAAATTCTGCCGGATTAGGATTAATAAACCCAGGCAAAGTAAAAAAAATAAACCAAATTAAGCCAAATGCTAGCCATCCTTTAATAATCAATTTAAACTTAGCAGCTAGTGCTATGAAAAAAATAGCAGCTAGACCATACCAAATAGTAACCTCCGCCATAACAGGCATAATCGCCAGGTTAAAAGGAAAAAAGAATTTACCAAAATTAATCACCGCTGCTGGAGAATTAGCTACAATCGCCAATAATATTGACTGCCCCCCGCCTAAATCACCATCAATTGCTAAGCTGCGCAACAAAAACCAAAGAGCTATCGCGCCAATGCTACCTAAAATAAATAAGCCGATGTCAGCGCGCGCCATTTTTTTATTACTTAAAAACAAATAATAAAAAGTAAAAATAATTGGCACAACAATCGCCGCCTCTTTAGTAAACAGGGCGGCTAAAAAAAATAATAAACTACCAACAAAGGCGGAAGCTCTAGGTCTATCTAAAAAGCTTAAAAAGAACCAAAAAGAAGACAGAATAAAAATTGCTAAAATAGAATCATTACGCCCTGGAATCCAAGCGACTGCCTGTACTAAGGCGGGATGAACAAGAATAAAAAGTGACAGCCAGAGAGCGCGATTTTTTGGAGTATTTAACTTTCTCAGAACTGCAAATAACAAACAAACGGCTAAAATATGAAGCAAAGAGTTGGATAAATGAAAAAACCAAGGCAAAATTCCCGAGACTTGCATATCAAGCATGAAGGATAAATTCAACAACGGACGATAATAAAAATTCTGTGCTGAAAAAAAAGCATCATCAACAAATAGGCGACCAATATTAGAAATATCGCTAATAATAGGGCTATTATCAACAATTAAGGCCTGGTCATCAAAATAAGAAAAATCAAAAAAAGCTGTGCCTGCATAAAGCAACACGCCAATAAAAATTATGATCAAGTAGGGATAGCGCTTTTTCAACATAAACAACAAAGAAAATTATTTCATTCGTCCAAAAATATATTTTATTGCGACCAGCAAAGTGCTAAAACCATATTTACAACTCCGCAAAAAATTAATAGAGGAGGCTTCCTTAAAATAACGAACTGGAACAGGAATTTCACCAATGCGATAATTATGAGCAACAATCTGAAATAACATTTGGCTATCAAACACAAAATCATCAGAATTTTTCTGCCAATTAATTTTTTCTAAAACCTCGCGTTTATATGCCCGCATCCCGGTGTGCCATTCAGACAAATTGCGCCCACTAGCTAAATTTTCCAAGACAGTTAAAGCGCGATTGGAAATATACTTATATAAAGGCATGCCATTAGCTAAAGCTTCGCGCCGACTCCTAATTCTTGTTCCCAGCATCACATCAAAATAATCATCAGCAATAAACTCGGCAAAATATTTTACCAACCGAGGATCATACTGATAATCGGGATGAATCATAGCAACAATATCTGCCCCATGTTCTAGAGCCAGACGGTAACAAGTTTTTTGATTACCACCGTATCCTTTATTTTCCCCGTGTTCAAAAACAGTAATACCTAAACGCTTAGCAACTAATACCGTTCCGTCGCCACTTTTATCATCTACCAAAATTATTTCATCCACCAAGCTAGGCAAATCAGCCACCGTCTTTTCTAAAGTAGCAGCGGCATTATAAGCGGGCAAAACAACGATGATTTTTTTATTTTGATACATAAACAATTCTAACATCAACTGCTAGCGGCTTAGCGTCTGTCATAATTAATGGATTAATATCTAGCTCTTTAATCTCCAGATAATCACTAGCAAGATGCGATAGAGATACTAATATCTTAGCCAAACCATTAATATCATATTTTTTCTTCCCCCTAGCACCATCTAAAATTGAAAAAAATGGCAATTCTCTAATTAGATTAAGGGCGCTAGCCTGATTTAAATCAGCAATAACTAATTTTGCCTGCTTAAAGACTTCGGCATAAATTCCTCCTAAGCCAAGCAATAGAACGGGGCCAAAAGATGGGTCGCGCTTAATACCAACAATTAACTCTAATTTGCCAGCCGCTTGCGGTTGAACAACTAAATAGTTTTGTTGATTACTAAAAAGCCTGGCCTGTGACTTTAATAAACTAGCAGCTGCTTTACGCAAAGAAGCCTCATCTTTAATGCCAATAATGACAGCACCCTTATCAGTTTTATGTAAAAATCCTGGACCAACCGCCTTAAGAACTACCGGAAAAATTGAATTTGACAACCTTGTCCTCCCTGGTTCATATTTAATAGTTTTGCTAACAGGAATTTTGTAACTATTAAGCAGCGCTAATGATTTTAAATAATCACTATCTATTAAGGCTGATTTCTTTTTTTGAAAAATAGGAGGATTAAGACGATAGGGTGCTGTGGTTTTTAACAAACGGCTACGCTTGGCTAAATAAGAAATAGCTGTAATCGCTTGTTCGGGATAATCAAATGAAGGTAGATTAGCTAAAGAAAAAACTTGTTTAGCATCGGCCACGGCTTGTCCGCCTAAAAAACTGGCAACTAATAGCCGCCGAGGTTTACGCTTAGCAATTGCCACAATCTCTTTCGCTGTTTCTAAAGAATCGGTCGCTGCTTGCGGTGTTAATAAAATTAAAATTGGCTCCTGGCCACCACTAGCAATAATCCTATTTAAAGCTTGGGCATAGCGCTTTGAATCAGCATCGCCCAAAATATCCAAACTAGTAGACACTTCTAAATTATATCTCTCAGCCTCATCAGCTGATAAAACCGCTAAGCCACCAGCATTGGTTAAGATTTTAAATTTCCCTGGAATAATTTGATGAGCCGCGGGGGCTTGAAGCATAATTAATAAGCCAAACAGGTCTTCTAAACTATCAATCATAATCGCCCCTGCTCTAGCTAAGCCCGCTTTAACCGCGTCTTTAGAACCAGTCAGGGCGCCGGTGTGAGAACGGGCCAGCGCACTCCCCCGTTCACTGGCACCAGCCTTAAGAACAATGACTGCCTTCTTTTTGGAAACCCGGGAAACTAAATCCATAAAATTCTGACCCAAGCGAATATCCTCTAAATACATCACGATAGCATCAATATCTTTTCTGGTTGATAAATATTCAATAAAATCATTTTCCGCCAATACTGTTTTATTGCCTAAACTAATAAAACAAGCTAATTCTAAATTCTTAGCTTTTAACCAGTCCAAGGCGGCGCTGCCAACGGCACCGGATTGAGATAGAAGAGCAATTCGCCCCACTGAGCTTTTTGTCTTAACCTTGCTTGCTCCAGCTACAGATAGGTGCCCAGAAAAACTGGCATTTAAACACGTTGACCAGCTAATAAATCCTAAACAATTCGGTCCTAAAATATTTAAATTATATTTCTTAGCCAAAGCGCGTAAATCTGACTCCCTCTTCTTGCCTTCGCCGCCAATCTCCCCAAAACCAGCGCTAATAATTATAATATCTTTAATTCCTAAGCGCCCGCATCTTTCCACTTCTGCCAAAACAAAGGCAGCCGGAATAGCAATTACTACCAAAAGCTGAGAGTAATAACAAGTAGAAATATCTTCCAGACTAACATAAGCGTTAAGTCCAGCAATTTTTTTATCTTTTAAATTAATCGGATAAATTGTGCCAGCAAAACCACCCAGAATTAGATTATCCAAAATCTGGCGGCCAATCTTAGTTTTATCACGCGAGGCGCCGATAACAGCCACAGCGGCGGGTTGGAAAAAATTTTTCAAATTCATATATTTATCTTCAATCTTTAATAAGCGCTACCAAACCGGAAATAATAATTAAGAATACCAAATAATTCAAATTAAAATAAGCTAACACGATATTTGGGAAAATTATTTCTAAAATTGCCAAAGCAACAAAAAGGCAGGCAAAAAAATAAAAAAATTCGCGTGCTAAAATATTGCGAGACAATCGCCTAAACTCATTAAACTGTTTCAGCTTAGTAATTTTAGAAAATAATTTACTAATCATAAATACAACCTCTAAAAACCATCATCAAGCTGCCAAATTTTCTGCCACAATGTCCGACCAGAAAATTCTAGCCTTACTGATTCAATTTCTAAATAATCTTCTTGACCATTATCTGCTTTTAGCCCGGGAACGGAAATCATAAAATTATATTTTCCTTTTTCACGATAAACACCTTTAAGTTTGAAGGTTGCCGTTGCCTCTTTAACACCATCAACGTCTATCGGCGCTTGGTAAGCGGCAATTATATATTGAATATTATCATCAAGTTCAAAATAACGATCAACTTTAGCAAACTGGGGGTTAAATAAATTATCGGCTGACAAAGCAAAAACGCCATTGTTTTCAATAACAATATCATCTTTCTTTAAATTAATTTTATTAGCCTGCCCACGCTTACCGGCCATAAAATCAAACTGTTCATAAGGACGATTAAGTGAGAATTGCTTATCAGCAAAGTTAAGAGTGTGCAAACTGGCTGGACCCATCGCTTTAACTTGCAGATAATTAGCATCAGTAAAAATTTCTATTTCCTTGCCATAAGAAACTGGCCAAAACTTATTAATAAATACAAAACGATTGGTAGAGATTTTAAAATTCTTAATAACCATGTCATTGCCAATCTTAAACTCTAAACGATAAACTCCTGGCAATAAGTTGTCCTTTTTTAAAGAAAGACTTTTCTCCTCCTCTTTACCACTAGTAGGACTGGAATTCTCATCTTCAAAACCAGCTTCAGCAACAATGCCGTTTGCATCAGTTAAAATAAACCGAGCCGGGTCGGCCGCTTTATCCTGATTCAAATCTACAAAATCAGCTAGCAAATTAAACTCCGAACCATCAAGATAAATAAAAAGACTATGGCTACCGCGCAAAGGAATATCTACTTCTTGAACAGTAGGAGCCGCCTCTTTAGACCAAGTAAAGTTTGGGGCTAAAAAATAATTATAAGTCGCCACACATTCAGACGCTTTTCCTAGACAATTAGCTAGGCGGTTAGAATTAGCATCCTCTAAAAAATCAGAAATACTTTGATAATTATTTTTTTTCTGCAATAAAATAATGCCATCGTTTTCAACCTTTGGCCAAATATGCACTAAGTTTGATAAAGTTGAATTTTCTAAAGGCTGGAGGTCATAACGCCAAACTAAATTATCAGCCAGAACGCCCGCCTCAATAATTGGCGTAGTGCTTTCAAGTTTTGAGCGGTAACGAATGGTTAATTTGGCCCGAGAAAAGGTGCGGGGAGTAAATACGGAGAAATAAACCGGGTCGCCAATTAACCTGGGATAGCGCCCAACAGTTTCATTTACTCTTTCTACCGGGGTAAAATTATAAATAAAACCTTTGCCAGAATGTAGCCGCTGGCCATAATTTTTATTATAAACCGCCTCTCCTCCAGGCACGATCTTTAACCACAAAAAAAGAGCGCAGATAAGTAAAATTAGCCCTCCAAAAAATAAGCGTATTTTCCACATATCTTATATTTTACGCTAAAAAGCCAAAAAAACAAAGCGCCCCCAGCCTTTGCAGACCGAGGGCGCTAATCAACTAAATATTCTAGAAAAACTAACTACTTGCTGTACTCAAAACGCTGTTTTTTACCCTTATAGCCGGTGCCGGCTGGAATTAGGCAACCGATAATAACGTTTTCCTTCAAGCCCTCAAGATAGTCAATCTTGCCGGCAACGGCCGCATCAATGAGGACGCGAGAAGTTTCCTGAAAAGAAGCCGCAGATAAGAAACTATCAGTAGTAAGCGAGGCTTTAGTAATACCAAGCAACAATCTTTCTGCTTGTGAATGTTTTTTGACATCTTTATTAGCTTGGAAAAAGACCTCTTCTTCAATAGTTTCACCTGGCAATAGATTTGTATCTCCAGCATCAGTGACAAAGAAGCGAGAGAACATCTGACGGGCAATGATTTCCACGTGCTTATCATTTAAAGGTTGGCCTTGAGAAGAATAAACGTATTGGATTTCTCTAATAATATACTTCTGAGTTGCCAATTGACCTTTAAGTTTATAAAGCTCACGCAAATCAAGACTACCTTCGGTTAACTGAGTGCCAAGTTCGATAACATCGCCATCTTTAACCAACATCATCGTGCCCTTAAGAATAGAGTGTTCTTTAACCTTCTCCACCTCTTTAACAACGCTAACATACTTTTCTGTTACATGAGCAATGCCGGCGGTCTTGGCTTTAACTAAATTGCCGCCAACCGAAAACAGATCAGAATTCTTATCAACTTGCTCACCATCTTTAGTAATAACCTTAACTTCCAATTTCTTCTTATCTTTGGCAGTTAAACCTTCGGCTAATTTAATTTCATTAACCTTTTCTGAAAAATAATATTTATCACTGTCTTCGCCCTTATAATAAACGCTTAAGATCTTTGCTTGGGGGTTATCAACCATAATTTCCTTGCCATCCTTATCGCGAATAGTCTTTTGAGCGAATTCTATTTTAACGCGACCAGCTACATCAGAAATCAAAGCTTTTCTCTTAGGGCTTCTAGCTTCAAAAATTTCTTCAACACGAGGTAAGCCTTGAGTAATATCTTCTTGGCCAGCAACGCCTCCGGAATGGAAGGTTCTCATAGTAAGCTGCGTTCCCGGTTCGCCAATAGACTGAGCAGCGATAATGCCGACAGTTGAACCAATCTTAACAGGCTTATTAAAAGCTAGATCCCAACCATAACACTTGGCACAAATCCCCTTATGTATATGGCAGCTAAGAACTGACCGAATCTGCATTGAACTTACAGAAGATGCTTTAATAGCTTTAAGATTTTCTTCATCCATAATATCTCCTGCTTTCATAATTACCTTTCCATCAGCATCAACCGCATCTTGCGCTAAATAACGTCCAATAATTTTCTTATAAAAATCTTCACCAGCTTGCTCAGCATCAGCCTTATTTATAATAACGCCAGTAGTATCGCCACAATCATCTTCAGTAACAATCACATCTTGAGAAACATCAACTAAACGTCTAGTTAAATAACCAGCGTTAGCGGTTCTAAGCGCGGTATCGGATAAACCTTTACGCACACCATGAGTGGAGATAAAATACTCTAAAACACCAAAACCTTTTTTAAAGTTACCTTTAACAGGCAGTTCCAAAATGGCACCGGATGGAGAAGTTACCAAACCTTTCATACCTAAAATCTGAACCGGCTGCGCCCAAGAACCACGAGCACCAGAATCAATCATAGAATAAACCGGTAAAATATCATTCAAGCCTTTCTTACAAATTTCGGCAACTTTATCTTTAGTATTTGTCCACTCTTCAATAACTTTAGCATAACGCTCGCTCTCAGTAAGTAGGCCCTCTTCATACTGCTCTTGAATAACATCAATCTTTTCATTAGCAGCCTCAATTAAGCGATCCTTTTCTGGCAAAGATGGCAAGTCGCCAAAACCCCAAGACAAACCTGATTTAGTAATAAAGGCAAAGCTGCGATTCTTTAAATTGTCAATAAAACGTACAGTTTCTTCTTCGCCATAAATATGTAGGCATTCGCGAATCATGTCTTTAAGCTTGCCTTTACCGACAACATCATTAACAAAACGAAGTTTATCAGGAAGAATAGAATTAAAGATTAAACGACCAACCGTAGTCTTAAGCATGCCATCTTCACGCTTAACATAAATCGGTTCGTGCAAATCAATAAAGTTGTTATCGTAAGCCAAGTAAGCCTCGTCTTCATTATAAAAATGACGAGTTTCTTCTTTTGGCTTATCAGCGTAATCCTTATTAACTAAAGTAATATAATAAGTACCCCAAACAATATCTTGTCCAGGAGCGATAATCGGATCGCCAGTCGCTGGCTTAAGTAGATTATGGGTAGATAACATCAAATGTTCAGCCTCGTGCTTTGCTTCCTTAGTTAAAGGAACGTGAACAGCCATTTGGTCGCCATCAAAGTCGGCGTTAAAAGCCGTACAAACAAGCGGATGAATCTGAATCGCTTTACCTTCAATTAAAATCGGACGGAAAGCTTGAATACCAAGACGATGCAAAGTTGGAGCACGGTTAAGCAACACAAAGGCACCCTTAACAATTTCTTCTAAAATATCCCAAACCTCATCATGACCCGCTTCGATATAACGAGAAGCGCTGCGAACATTATGAACTATTTCTCTCTTAATAAGTTGAGAAATAATAAAGGGCTTAAATAATTCTAAAGCCATAATCTTCGGTAAACCACACTGGTCAAGATTAAGCTTAGGATTAACAACAATAACGGAACGACCAGAGTAGTCAACGCGCTTGCCGAGTAAGTTCTGACGAAAACGTCCCTGCTTTCCTTTAAGAGTATCAGCTAAAGATTTTAATTGTCTTTTCTGGCCAGTAGAGGCGGTAACGGTTTTAGTGTGGCGAGCTGAATTATCAATCAAGGCATCAACCGCTTCCTGAAGCATTCTTTTTTCATTGCGGCAAATAACTTCTGGAGCATTTAAATCTAATAATTGCTTTAAACGATTATTACGATTAATAACGCGACGATATAAATCATTTAAATCAGAAGCAGCAAAACGGCCGCCATCAAGAGCAACCATCGGGCGCAAATCTGGCGGGACAACTGGCAAAATTGTCATAATCATCCATTCTGGGCGCAAGTCGTTATTCTTAAAATTCTTCAGCAGTTTAAGACGCTTAACTAATTTTTCTTTCTTAGATTCAACAGCATCAGATAACTTTTCTTCTAAATTAATAATGCTCTTCTCTAAATCAATTTTTTCCAATAACTTTCTAACAGCCTCAGCGCCAATAGAAGCTTCAAAAATATGTCCAAACTTCAAGCTCAAAGATTGATACTGCTGCTCGGATAAAATAAGCAAAGGCCTAAGTTCCTTAAGTTCTTTTTGAGTAGAAGAAAAATCCTCATCTAAACGAGCGATCTTATCTTCTTTGGACTGTAAGGCCTCCTTTAAATCAATTTCTTCTCCACCCTGTTCTTTAGATCTTTTAACTTGGTTATTATATTCATTTTCATATCCTTTTAGTTTGCTCTTATACTCAGTCTTAATCTGGATAATAGCCGCCTCTTTCAAATCTTCGTCAACTTCAGTAACAATAAAACTCGCATAATAAATTACTTTTTCTAAAGACTGGATGCCAAGATTAAGTAATAAACCAATCTTGGAAGATAAACCGCGCAAAAACCAAATATGGGTCGCCGGAACCTGCAAAGTAATATGACCGAAGCGCTCACGTCTAACGATGCTTCTGGTTACCTCAACACCACACTTATCGCAAACAATGCCTTTGTAGCGAATTTTTTTATACTTTCCGCAAGCACATTCCCAGTCCTTAGTAGGACCGAAAATCTTTTCACAGAAAAGACCGTCTTTTTCCGGCTTCTGCGTACGATAGTTGATCGTTTCCGGACGAATTACTTCGCCGTTAGACCAAGCAGAAATCTGATCCGGACTGGCAAGTTTCAGACGGATAGCGTCGAAATCGCTGGTTTTTATTGGATTCAACATAAGGATATATAGATGCTTTTTAAATTGATTCAAGCTGTGCGCCCAATGGACGCTAGCAGCAGTTTATTCTTCGCTCTTACTGCCCTCTTCCGATATCGTGGCAATAATTTCTGGCTTTTCGTAGTCAAATTTTTCATCCTTAATCGGCTCCTCGTCAAGGCCGGTAATTACTTCTGAGGCAGGAACTTCATTTTCGCCACCAAGTAAATCCACATTAAGACCTAGACCTTTAAGTTCGCGTATAAGAACATTGAAAGATTCAGGCACATTCAACTTCTCAATTTCCTCACCCTTGATAATTGATTCGTAAGCTTTACTGCGCCCTGGAATATCATCAGACTTAATAGTCAAAATTTCCTGTAAAGTATGGGAGGCGCCATAGCCTTCAAGCGCCCAAACTTCCATTTCTCCAAATCTCTGTCCACCGAATTGAGCCTTACCTCCTAGAGGCTGCTGGGTAATCAAGGAGTACGGACCAATAGAGCGCTGGTGAATCTTATCTTCAACCATGTGGTTAAGTTTAAGCATGTACTTATAGCCAACTGTAATCTTATGATCATAAGGCTGACCAGTCTTACCGTCATATAATAAAATCTTTCCATCTTCCGGTAAGTCAGCCTTCTTAAGCTCGGCCTTAATCTGATCTTCGTTGATACCGTTTAAAGCTGGAGACATAACACGATAGCCTAATTTCTTGGCGGCAAAACCAAGATGAGTTTCAAGCAGCTGTCCGAGGTTCATACGAGAAATAATACCAAGAGGAGACAAAATAATATCAACTGGGGTACCATCTGCCATGTAAGGCATATCTTCAACCGGAACAATGCGAGAAATAACACCCTTATTTCCATGACGACCAGACATCTTATCGCCAACTTGAATCTTACGAAGATTGGCAACAGAAACTTGAATTGATTTTAGAACACCAGCAGAAAGCTTATCACCTTCTTCACGAGAGAAAATTTTAATATCAACCACCTTACCATGTTCACCGTGCTCTAAGTATAAAGACGAGTCGCGAACGTCCTTAGCCTTTTCACCAAAAATAGCGCGTAATAATTTTTCTTCAGCCGATAAAGTAGTTTCTCCCTTAGGAGTAATCTTACCGACTAAAATATCACCAGAAGAAACTTCAGCGCCAATACGAATAATGCCTTCATCGTCAAGATTTTTTAATTTCTCTTCACTGATATTAGGAATATCATTAGTAACTATCTCTGGACCAAGCTTAGTATCGCGAACATCAATTGTATAGTTTTCAATATGGATAGAAGAATAAACATCCTTCTTCACTAAATTTTCAGAAATAATAATCGCGTCCTCATAATTGAATCCTTCCCAGGTCATAAAAGCAACTAGCACATTGCGGCCTAAAGATAACTCACCATTATCAATCGCCGGACCATCAGATAAAATCTGACCTTTCTTAACCTTCTCGCCAACTTCAATTGTTGGATGCTGATTAATACAAGTTGAAGAGTTGGAACGTAAAAATTTATTTAAATTATAGGTAATAGTCTGCCCTCTCTTGGTTCCAATTTCAATCACGCCCGCATCAGCGCGAGTAATAACACCATCTTCATCAGCGACAACAACGTGTCCGCTGTCACGGGCCGCTCTTTCTTCCATGCCAGTGCCAACAATCGGCGCCTCGCTCTTAACAAGCGGGACAGCCTGACGTTGCATATTTGTTCCCATCAAAGATCTCTGACCGTCATTATGTTCCATAAAAGGAATTAAGGATGTAGCGACAGAAATAATTTGATTAGCGGCGACACCGACGAAGTCAACCTTATCAATATCTTCCATGCCTGGCTGACCATATTTACGAGCTTCGTATCTTGATACAAGAAAATAACCATCATTATCAGTTGGAACGGTTGAGGCAATCGTTACATATTTTTCTTCTTCAAAAGCATCAAGATAAACAATCTCATCTGTTACACGCGGCCCCTTCTTATCTTTTACAACCTTGCGATACGGGGTTTCTAAGAAACCATAGCTATTAAGGCGAGCATAACTAGCCAAGTGGCCAACTAAACCAATGTTTGGACCTTCAGGAGTAGCAATCGGACAAATACGACCATAGTGGGTAGCATGAACATCACGAACATCAAAACCAGCGCGCTCACGAGTTAATCCACCCGGACCCATCGCTGATAAGCGGCGCTTATGCTCAAGCTCAGCTAAAGGATTAGTTTGATCCATGAACTGTGATAACTGAGAAGACATAAAGAATTCTCTCACAACACCAATAACTGGACGAGCGTTAATCAACTTGGATGGCGTTAAGCTTACGATATCAGAAGTTGACATTCTATCCTTAATAATTCTTTCCATGCGTGCTAAACCAACGCGGAAACGATTCTGAATTAAACCGCCAATCGCGCGAACACGACGATTACCGAGATGATCAATATCATCTTCTGGTTCTTTAGTAATATTTAAACGGATAACTTCCTTAATAATTAAAACTAAATCTTCTTTACGTAAAATACGGAATTCTTTTTTATTAGAAGGCAAATCAAGGTCAAAACGACGATTTAATTTATAGCGTCCAACGCGACCAAAATCATAACGGTCAAAGCGGAAGAACATGGAGTGAATAAGTTGGCGCGCATTATCAACTGAGGCTAAATCTCCCGGGCGGATACGACGATAAACTTCTTGCAAACCTTCAGCTTCATTTTTAGCAGCATCTTTTTCAATAGTTGCTTCCATGAAAGATTTTTCATCATCACTTTTTACCAAATCTACATCCTGAAAAGTTTTAATAATTTCTTCATCGGTTTCATAACCAAAAGCACGCAACAAAGAAGTTACGGCAACTTTACGTTTTCTATCAATTCTTACCCACAACACCTTACTTGGATCAGTTTCAATTTCCAACCAAGCACCACGATTAGGAATAATCTTGGCGCCATAACATTTCTTACCCTTAATAAATTCCGCGGTGAACATAACACCAGCAGATCTGATAAGCTGGGAAACGACTACACGTTCAATGCCATTAATAATGAAGGTTCCCTTATCAGTCATCAATGGAAAATCACCAAGGAAAACTTCTTGATTAATAGCATGATTAGTTTTTTTATTGAGTAGCCTTGTTTTAACGCGTAAAGGGGCCTCATAGGTAATATTTTTTTCTCGGCTCTCAACTTCCGAGAATTTGGGCTCATCCAAATAATAATCCTCCAAATACAGTTCTAAATCGCGACCGATAAAATCAGCCACGGGATTTATCTCATCAAAGAGTTCGGCCAAACCCTCTCTCAAAAACCAGTTATAGGAATCCTTTTGGATTTCTATTAAATCCGGCATCGGCAGGACGGCTTTCTCCTCGAAAAATGATTTGCGCTTGGACATAATGCGTATATAGAGTATTTTTTAAATAAAATAAAAATAAAGGTCAAAAAAATATAGCCTTTTATTAGGATTGCCGGTTTTTAACAAAAAAACCCCCAATCCCAATTTGGCTTGAGTTTTAACGTTTATTTAGTTAGCTCTTAGTTTGATAATTCACTTTTTTTTGATAAAAAAGTGTAAGCGTACTCTTATAATATGATAAGCACCTTTATTTGTCAATACACAACTTGTCCCCAATTGCCTGTTTTAAGGTTTCACGATCATCCCATGGCGCCTGAACACCATTTGCTAAACAAATATATTGCTCCGCCCCCTTGCCTGTTAGTAAGACCAAATCATTCTTTTTAGCTAAAGATACAGCTTTTTTAATAGCTTCAGTACGGTCTAAAATTTTAAACAAATCTTCACCATTAACCTTACCAGACATCTCAGCTCCAGCCGCTACTTGATTAATAATCATGGCCGGATCCTCATCATAAGGGTCTTCATTAGTAACAATAACAATATCAGCATTTTCTGCCGCCAAACGACCCATAATCGGCCGCCGTGCCTTATCACGACCACCTCCAGTTGAACCCAAAACATGAATTAAGCGCCGATGCGGTAAGACTGAAATAGTATTATAAAGTTTCTCTAAAGCTTTTGGCTCAAAAGAATAATCGACAATCGCAATAAATTCCTGTCC
>CAZZBQ010000014.1:6130-15541 GCA_964652745.1 uncultured Gammaproteobacteria bacterium | reverse complement strand
CCATGGCCAACCTTTTAACACTGGACCGAACTGCTACCAAATCTCTAGCATCATAAGATACTTCACCATTTTCATTTGGAGATGATTGAATAGTTATTAGATTAATATGATAAAGCGGCATCATTTCCTTAAGAAATGTTTTCGTTTCTTTTGGCGACATCTTTTCAAAAATCGGAGTAAAAGCAGAAAACAAACTAGGTGCTGCCTCCATCATTTCTTTAGCCAAATTGTGAAACTCCGCTTTATCGTCTTGAGACCAATTTTCTTTTTCAAAACGATCTTCTTGTTTTGATAATAAGACTTTTATTTCTTCTAAAGTTCTAGGGGCAACTTTCTCATTTTCTAAGGCAGTGGAAAAAGAATGTATTAATCCAGACAAAGACTCAATGCGAGAAAGATTGCCGGCTCCACCAAAATGATTTATCGTTTCTGATATACTTAATAACTTTAAAGGTAACTCTTCTGCTTGCTTATTATTTAAAAAATCGCGCCACTCAGTAGACATTGATTTTAGACATGAGTCTTTATACGGTCCAGAAAGGTAGTTCTCAATAATTTCTTTTTTGTCAGTTGCTATTTTCCACTCATCTTCTTCCATTGCTAAAACATAGGCCGTTAAAATTCCCGCCCAATTATTTTTATCAAATTCTGGGTCTACTAACTCATTAGTAAATGCTTCAAAATCAAATTCATGTAAAGCATTGGAAAAATTGGCTTTCCCATAACTATAATCCCTAGCGATTCTTACAAACCTATCATTATCTTTTGGATAAGCTTCTCCTAATAAAGCGCGGTCACGCACGGATTTGATGTTATTGTTATAATTAGTATACTTGGCATAGTTTTCGCTCCAAGATTGCGATATTAATTTTAATAAAGTATGGAAATCTAATTTATTTTGATTTTCAAGATTAGTAGTATCTATTGCAAAATCTTTTAACAAAGTTTGATCTAATTCACCCTCCAAAGAATCGTTCTGTTTTATTTGCACAATAAGCTTATTTAGGGGCAAAGAGTTGAGCCCCAACAAATGACTAACCGCTTCTTTTTCTGCCGGAGAGCAACCTTTTAAAATTTGCAGATTATTAAGATTAGCTTGGGCATGATATGTAAATAAATATTGCAAACCGTCAGCGTCTTCGTGCAAACCATCAATATCTTGATCAAGGATTTTAATATCAAGACCATTACTGAAAACTGAGCTTAAATTTCTGTGACCAATAGCTTCTTTAATAATTGATAACTTAGAAACCATGTCATCTTGTCGTTGTTTAATTTCTTCAGCTGATTTAAAAGAGCTGAAACCTATATTAAGTAGACGATACAAATCATCTGATGGCGTATTTTCTCCAAAAGTTAAATTAATTGAATTTAATAACTCCTGATAAGCTAAAAATTTATCATTATTCTCTATATGTCCATTTTGCAAACCAAAAAATTTAATATTTTTACGAATTGACTCATCGCGACCAAAAATATTAGTAGACTCTTCTGAGTCAAATTTGGATAAAAATAATTTTAAGCAATCGCTATCTAGTCCCGAAAAATAACAAGGATCAGCAAAATGACCATCCTTGGCCAAGTCCCAAAAAATCTCCTTAGATAAAGCCCCCCAGGAAAATAAACCTCTACTCTTATTTATCATCCGGCTCAAAATCTCCTTATTGCCTTCAGCAAGCAATTTTTCGGCGTAAATAATTTGATCCTCAGGTTGTAAAATCTTATCACTGCCAACTAAAAGCAGGTTTTCCTGATTATATTTTTGAGCAATTTCCTTAAGCCACTCATAATCAGTCTTGGCTAAATAGTATAAGTACTCACGCCTCTGATGATGGCAAAACATGCCAAGATAACCATCTTCTATCATCTTTCTAAGCTTTTGCCATCCGGTCTCGTCCAATTCTTCCGGCTTCATGGCCTCGTATTTCCCTGGTTTGTTTAAAAAATCGGCCTTAGCTAATTCAGTATATTTATTGCGTAAATCTTCATCTTCAATATAATCGTCAAAATTATAAAAATCAGCCAAATTATGTCTAAAGGCACTATCAATCGCTAATTTTTTATCTTCTGGACTAAGCTTAGATTTTGTGACCCCTGATAAAGCATCTTTTAGGTGATAAGGGTAATCAAGGTTCTGTAGCTTATTTAATTCTTCCCAAAATTCCGGCTTATCATTTTCTTTAAAAGCATGAGGATAAGAAAAAGCGTAACGTCCTTGACCATATTTTACCATATCTTCCATTGTTCTAGAGGAATAGCCGCCAGGAGGAGGAATACGTTTTAAGCAAGTTTCAAAATCTATGTTTCTAATTTTATTTTCAGCCCTTGCCTTTATCATTTTCTGCATTAAAACATCATTAATCTCAGAAAAGCAATTACTGGAATAACTAGAAACTAGCTCCATTAATTGTTTATCAAAGCCAATATCCAATAAGGCTTCGGTCTCTAAAGAATTTAAACGCGAGGTATTTTTATCAATGTAATTACTCCAAGATGTATTGAGATTTAAATAATAGCCTAAGCTATCATAAGAAATATCCTCAAGCTCATCCTTAGCTCCGCTAATCGGCTCTTTATTTGAATAATATTTATTCCAATCAGAAAAATTACCGGCTCTAAGCAAACAAATCTTAGCTTTTTTATAAAAATTTTTGTCCATTCCCTGCCCAGATTCCCTAATGTTCCAATCTTGATTATCAAAATCCGCAATAATTGTTTTTGCCTTTTCAAGCAAGATGGCTTTCATATCCTCAACAGATTCTTCTTGAGAAATAAGTGCTCTATTTTCTATATCTTGTATTTTTTCTGCCTGCTGCCTTAATTCAGTAGATATTTCTTCAACAAAATCATCAAGCTCTTCGCTGGAAGGCGAGAAAATCTTAATTAAAGGTAAAAGCTCCCTTTCATAAACAAAATCCAACCCCTCTTTTTGAAAAGGAGCCTTCTCTTTAATTGGAATGCCTGTCTCTTTAAACATATCAGATAATCTTACCTAATATTATACCATTATTATAGCATAGTTTGACTTTACGCCAATTACATACTAAGATTCTCTTAGTTTTTTAACAATAAAATAAAATTAAAAGATGAAAAAGTTGTTTGTTGTTTTGCTGTATATTTTCATCTATATAATTATCCTGATTTTTTCACCAGTTATTGTCGCTATCGTGCTAACGATTTTTTTATTTCATAGCGCCATCTCTATTTATCTCTTGCGTCTTATAATGTATCTAGCAGCTTTTCTAATCTTTCGTGTTGGCAACAAAATAAAAATTATCGGACGTAAAAATATCCCTAAAAGTCCTGGGATACTATTTCTATCTAATCACCAAACACTGATTGATTCTTTCTTGCTTGCCCTAGGAACCGTTACTCCTTGGGAGGCTATTTTTAGGCAAAAAAAACTTGCTTATAATCTTCCAGAAATAAGCAATTTTTATTACAACGGCTTCTTAAAAGTTTTCTTTAGAGCGTTAAAAACTGTTCCGGTTTCCAGAACTGGCACAAGTAAACGAAAAATAGAAAGACAGGTTAACTTATTTGGCCGCCTTCTTAAGAATGATAATTTGGTAATATTTTTTGAGGGTACCAGAACAAGAACGGGGCTGATTAATGATTGTCGAATTGGTCCAGCCTTAACGATAATTAAAAAGCGACCGCGCTATGTCGTCCCTATTTTACTTGAAGGAATACAACCAATCATGCCCATAAAACACGGCTCAAAAATAAATTTGAGAATACATATGGGACATAAAGGACGAATGATTATAGGCAAACCGATAAAACTGGATAAATTTTATAAAGAAGAATACAGCTGGGAAAGCGCAACCAAGAAAAGTGTTGAACTGCGCAAACTGATTAAAGAATCAGTTGAGAACCTTAAGGACTATGAATAGTAATCCTTAGTAATATTTCAAAAAGGACCATCCTCTCGGGCAGTCCTTTTTTTCTTATCTAAAGATGTAAAATCTTATTTCAAAGTTACTTTGCCACCAGCTTCTTCAAGCTTCTTCTTCATGGCTTCAGCTTCTTCCTTCTTAACGCCTTCCTTGATAACCTTAGGAGCGCCATCAACTAAATCCTTGGCTTCCTTAAGACCCATCTCAGTTAATTCGCGAACAACTTTGATCACAGCAATCTTATTAGCACCGCTTTCAGTTAATTCAACATCAAAAGCATCCTTCTCTTCAACGGCAGCGGCTGCGCCAGCAGCTGGAGCCATCATCATAGCAGGAGCAGATGCAGAAACACCAAACTTCTCTTCTAGAATCTTAACTAATTCAGCTAAGTCTAAAACACTCATCTTCTCAATTTCGCTAACTAACTTTTGGAATTTCTCCGGGACAATAACGTCCTTTTTTTCTTCACTCATAGTTTTAAAATTAAATTTATTTATTTTAATTACTTATTTCTTTTCACTAATAGCTTTTAGAACACCAACGATATTACGTAGGTTTCCAGCTAAAGCATTAACAAATCCAGAAACCGGAGCATTCATAGAGCCAACTAACTTGGCATAAAGCTCTTGCTTGCTTGGTAGTTTAGCTAAAGCCTCAACCTGTTCCTTAGAAATTAATTTATTTTCTAAAATGCCGCCGATAAAGAAAATCTTATCAGCCTTTTCTTTGTCCTTGCGGAACTCTCCTAAAATCTTAGCTGGAGCTACTTCATCTTCATAAGAGAAAATGGTTGCAATCTTACCGTCAAAGCCACGAGTATTTAAACCCTCAATGTTGCTATCCTTAAAAGCACGGTTTAAAAGCGTCTTCTTAGCGACATAATATTCGCTATTTTCTGCTCTTAACTTAGCTCTTAAAGCTTCGTTATCCTTGACGCCGAAAGCGTTAAAACCAGCAAAGACAACTGATTTTGATTTCTTAACTTTTTCTGTTAAGCTAGTCAAAATATCTTGTTTTTGAATCTTACTTTTTGGCATATAAATAAAAAATCTGTGCTACCACAGATGTAAAAAACGCAAAATTTGCGGATGTTACCTCGGCGAGTCTTATAACCGAAAAACCGGCTGCTTGCTGTCTGTGGTATCTTTTGTTATGCATATATATTAGCAAAGCCTCAGGATTTGTCAAGAGCTAGCTCAAAGAGTGCTAAATAAATATTTGACATTTTTTGTCTTTTTAAGTTAAAATAAGAAACTTAAAAGAAAATAGTAAATTAACAATAAAATCAGTAAAAAATGAAAGCAAAAAAATTTATGATTTTTGATGTTGACGGCACTTTGTACGATAACACCAACCTGGGTTTTTCCAAGATAAATAGAAACTTAGTCTCAGTTGGGCTAAATCCCCTACCAACAGATGTTATACGACAACACTGGGGGATGAAAGCTGCCGATCTATTTGAAAAAATGTGTGACCTAGCAGGCGCAGCACCGGAACAGAAAAAAATGTTTCTTGATAATGATGAACATTTTTCCAGAGAAACCAATTATGAACTCTCTCCAAATTTAATGGGAGCAATAGAAATGTTAAAAAGTTTTAACATCTTTACTGGCATCTTAACAAGCAGAACCGGGCAAAGTTTATTTTCTCTAGCGAAACAAACTGGCCTAGACTTAAAATTATTTGATTACGTGCAAACAATTACCCATTTCCCCTACCATAAACCAAATGGGCGAGTCTTTGGGCCAGTCTTTAATTGGGCAAGGAGCAAGGCCTTATCCCCTGAAGATATTGTGTATTTCGGTGATACCATCGCTTATGATTATGCCGCTACTCAGAATTCGGACCCGCCGTTAAATTTTGTTGGTGTTGTTTCCGGAATAAACACCCATGAAGAATTCTTAACAACTGGCTTGCCTGCTTGCCAAATCACGACATTTGAAAATTTACCGGGCTTCATTCACGATTCAATAAAAAATCTGGTTGAAGCTTAAAAAACAAAACTGAACTTAAAAAACCGCCTTTTTCAAGAGCGGTTTTTATTTTGAAAAATTTTTTTACCTACTCTAGGCTTCATTTTCGCCTTCAGCCCCGCTTTCCGTCCACGATTAGCAAAACGATGCGCCTCTTCGCGCAACTTGAGCAGAGTTGATTTAATATTTTCCGCCAGCTCGCGCTGTTCTTTTTTAGTCTTAGCTGCAAAAACCAATTTATCACCACCAAATTTTGAAATACCGACTAAATGAACGCTAATATTAAGCTTGGATAATTCACGCGCTAAAAAACTGATTTGCGGCGAACCGCCATCTATCATAATTAAATCTGGGAGTGTCCACTCAATATGCCTAAAACGACGCACAAGAACTTCAAGTAAAGCCCTCTCGTCATCGCCAGCCGGCGCATCTTTAATTTTAAACAAACGATACTCAGATGTATTTGGCTCACCATTTTCAAAAACAACCATAGAGCCGTAACTTTCTTTGCCGGCATGATGAGAAATATCATAGCCTTCTAAACGACTAACTTTTTTTTCTTTTAAATCATCATCTCTAGTTAAAAGCGAGACATCTTGCAGATGCTGAAGCGCTTTCGCTTGTTCTGGATTATCTTTTTTAAGTTTTATCATTAATCTTTTTCTTTCTCCTTTTAAAAGCAAACTAATGTTATCAATATTTTTTTTATATTCACGCGCGCTTATTTTACCAACACAAGCCCCGGGACAAAGTCCAATCTGATAATCAAAACAAGCGCGACCACTATTTGTTTGGCAAGTTCCATAAGGAAAAACACGACGAATTAAACGCAAAGCGTTTTGCAGAAGATAAAATGATTGATAGGGACCATATACTTGTGCCGTACCAGAAGGAAATTTTTTCAGTTCATGCCCGCGAATAATTAGCGGCCGAGTAAAATCTTTCTTGGGAATAACAACATAAATAAATGAACGATCATCGCGATCAACAATATTATATTTCGGCCAATATTTTTTTATGTTCGCCGCCTCTAAAATAATCGCTTCTAATAAAGTTTCTGTTTCTTCATAGCGAACGCTATTCGCTAAAGCAACCATCTCGGCAATCCTGGGCTGTATTCCCTTTTGTAAATACTGACCTAAACGCGAACGCAAGCTTGTCGCCCGACCAACGTATAAAACTTTTTTATTTTTATCTAGCCAAAAATAAACACCCGGCTTCTTAGGTGCCTCCTTTATTATTTCTTTAATTTTATCCAATCTTTTATTCATTATTAGCTAATTTTTAGTTTAATTTTAGCTTGTGGATAACTTAATTGACAAATATAGGGCAAAATAATAACATATAAGAAGTCCTTACAAGGTAAGTTCTTATAAAAAGCACAAAGCCCGGATAAAACCGGAAAAACTGCTGCACCGCTACCAGGAGAGCATATCCTCTCGAGTCTTAGACTCCAGATCGCCTCTCGCGCAAAAAAAACAACAGCATCGCAGCAAACAAACCAAAAAGTAGTCAAACCTCTGAATTCCGATTCGGAGGTTTTTCTTTTACTTTTTCTTTTTTAAGTACGCCTTAAGATACTCGCCCGTTAAACTATCTTTGGCGCGAACAATATCTTCCGGTGCCCCGGCTGCTACTAAGCGGCCGCCTCTTTCGCCGCCATCAGGACCTAAGTCAATAATATAATCCATTGATTTAAGCATATGCATGTTATGCTCAATAACTAATACTGAATTTCCTTTTTCAACCAGTTTATTTAAAACAGCCAAAAGCATATCAATATCATGATAATGCAAACCAGTCGTCGGCTCGTCTAAAAGATAAAGAGTTCGTTTACCAAGGGTATGGGTTAACTCTTTGCCAATCTTAACCCGCTGCGCTTCGCCGCCAGATAAAGTAGTAGCACTCTGACCAATTTTTACATAACCTAAACCAACAGACTGTAAGACACGTAACTTATCGGTAATATAATAATTACCTTCAAAATGTTCAACCGCCTCATCAATCGTCATGTCTAAAATATCAGCAATATTCTTCCCCTTATATTTTACCTGCAAAGTTTCGCGATTAAAACGTTTGCCCCGACAAACTTCACATTCAACTAAAACCGGCGGCAAGAAATGCATCTCAATTAGATTTGCGCCTGCCCCCTGGCAAGACTCACAACGCCCACCAGGACGATTAAAAGAAAAACGACCAATGTTATAACCTCTTTCTTTAGCCTCTGGTAAACTCGCAAAGAAATCACGAATCGGCGTAAAGATTCCCGTATAAGTCGCCGGGTTAGACCGTGGCGTACGACCAATCGGTGACTGATCAATCACAATAACTTTATTAATATAATCAGTTCCCTTAATATCTGCAACATCCTCTAAACGAGCGCGACCACCAGGTCGATTTTTAATTCTGGCGACATTTTTATAAAGCACATCATATAAGAACGATGATTTTCCGCTACCAGAAACACCACTAATACCAACTAGGCGACCAAGTGGAATTTCTACATTTACATTTTTTAAATTATTAGCCTTAGCACCAACAATCTTTAAAGAGCCATGATTCTGCTCGCGACGCTTACTAGGAATATTTATTTCTCTCTGACCAGTTAAATACTGCAAAGTTAAAGACTTCTTAGCCGCCTCCTTATCTTTCCCAGAAAGCAAAAATTTAGTTTCGCCGCTCGCGGTGACTTCACCGCCATGAACACCGGCTAAAGGCCCTAGGTCAACTAAATAATCAGACTCTAAAATAGTTCTTTCATCATGCTCAACAATAATAACAGTATTATCTTTATCTCTTAATTTCTTCAAAGTATCAATTAATTTTTCTGTGTCGCGTTCATGTAAACCAATTGTTGGTTCATCAAGTACATACATCGTCCTGGAAAGATGTGAACCAATTTGTGAAGATAGGCGAATGCGCTGAGCTTCGCCACCAGACAAAGTATGAGATTCCCTATCAAGCGAAAGGTAATTTAAACCGACTTTAAGTAAAAACTCTAAACGACTAATAACCTGAACAATCACATTCTCCGCGATTGTTAATTCACGCTTAGTCATTTTTTCATAATAGCCATTAAAAAACTCCAAGGCCTTATCTAAAGACAAGAACGAAGCTTGGGCGATATTTTTTCCGCCCAATCTTACGGATAATGCCTCAGGACGAAGCCTTGCCCCCTTACATACTTCGCAATGCTCCGCGCCAAAAAAGTTCTTCTTACCTAAACCATTACACTCAGGACAAGCTCCTTGTGGTGAGTTAAAAGAAAATAAACGCGGCTCAACTTCTGGAAAAGAAAAGTTATCATTCGGACAAGTCCAATTAGACGACAAAAGAAATTCTCGTGCTTCGCCGCTAGTTCCTTCAGGATACTGAGCGACAACCAAACCTTTGCTATACTCCAAAGCATTTTCCACTGCCTCCGCTAAACGCGAAGTATCATCAAGCATTACTTTATCAATCACGATATCAATATCATGTTTAGCTTTCGGCGCCAGCTTGATTTTATCGCGCAGCGAATGTATCTTCCCATCAACTCT
>CAZZBQ010000014.1:0-6030 GCA_964652745.1 uncultured Gammaproteobacteria bacterium | reverse complement strand
ACCAATTATTTCATCAACATCAGCTGGTTTTTTCTGGCCCAAAAATTGACGCATATAGGGCGACAAAGACTCAACGTATTGCCTTTGTCCTTCGGCAAAAATCGTATCAAAAGCCAGCGACGACTTGCCGCTACCGGAAACACCAGAAATAACCGTCAATTTATTATGTGGTATTTCTAGGCTAATATTCTTCAAATTATGCATTTTTGCCCCACGGACAATAAGCTTATTATTATTTGCCATACTCTTTATTCCTCAACCATATCTAAAAATTCTTCAATCTTTTTAGAAATATTGGTTGGTGTAATGTTGTGCTCCTTATTATATTTTAACTGTTTAGTCCGACGACGATTAGCTTCATTAATGGCGCGCTTAATTGATTCCGTTTTAGTATCAGCATACAAAATAATTTTACCTTTAACATTACGCGCTGCCCGACCCATAGTTTGCATGAGCGAAGTTTGGCTGCGCAAAAATCCTTCTCTATCCGCATCTAAAATTGCAACCAAAGTTACTTCCGGTAAATCCAAACCTTCGCGTAACAAATTAACGCCAATTAACACATCAAATTTTCCTTCTCGGAACTGCTTTAAAATTTCAGTACGCTCTAAAGTCTTAATATCACTATGCAAATAATTAGATTTAAAACCTTGACTTTTCAAATAGGTATTTAAATCCTCTGCTTGCTTTTTAGTTAAAGTATTAATAATCGCTCGCTCTCCTAAAGCAGCGATTTTTCTAATTTCTTCCATAACATCATTAATCTGGCTATAGTTAGTCTCCTTATTAAATACCGGTCTAATTTCAATTTCCGGATCCACTAAGCCGGTTGGCCTAATAACCTGTTCAACAATCTGGCTAGATTTTTCTAATTCAAATTCAGCCGGCGTAGCCGTCGTAAAAATTGCCTGACTAATACGCGCTTCAAATTCGTTAAACTTTAAAGGGCGGTTATCAAGGGCTGAAGGCAGACGCCAACCATACTGGGCTAAGGTTTTCTTGCGCGCCTGGTCGCCGTTATACATCCCCCTAATTTGAGGAATAGCAATATGGGATTCATCAATAACTAATAAAAAATCTGGCTTACCATCTTTCCAAGGAAAATATGCTAATAAAGAATCAGGCGCCTCACCAGCTAACTTGCCCGTTAAATGACGAGAATAATTTTCAATGCCATGACAATAACCAAGACTGCGCAACATTTCAATATCATATTTAGTGCGTCGCTCTATACGTTCAGCCTCAAGTAATAATCCCTCCTTCTTAAAATACGCTAAGCGGTCTTTTAATTCCGCCTGAATATTTTTAATTGCCGCGGCAATTTGTGGCTGAGTTGAAACAAAATGTTTGGGCGGAAAAATTGCAATCTCTTCTAAATTTTCTAGAATATTTTTGGTAACATTATCAATTACTGAAATACTAGATATTTCTTGACCGGCTAGCTCTAAACGATAAATAATATTTTCTGACATCGGCCTAATTTCAAATACATCACCACGAACACGAAACTGTCCACGATTAACATTGCCGGTAGTTCTTTCAAATTGAATCTTGATTAACTGTTTAATTAAGTCATTTCTAGTAAGCGGCTTCCCTTTTTCTAAAACTAAGGAAGATTCAATATAAGAAGACGGCACGCCAAGATTATAAATACAAGAAACCGATGCAACTATAATAACATCGCGACGCGAAACTAAAGCTGAAGTCGCGGCATGGCGCAAGCGATCAATTTCCTGATTAATCATCGCCTCCTTATCAATATAGGTATCAGTAATCGGTAAATAAGCTTCTGGCTGATAATAGTCGTAATAAGAAACAAAATAATGAACCGCATTATCAGGAAAAAAATTTTTATACTCGCGATATAACTGAGCAGCTAGGGCTTTATTAGGCGCGATAACGAGGGTCGGCTGGTTCTGACTAGCGATAATATTTGCAATCGTAAAAGTCTTACCACTACCAGTCACGCCTAAAAGCGTCTGATATCTATCTCCAGACGCTAAACCAGCCCTAAGCTTGGCAATCGCTGCCGGCTGATCACCGGCGGGCAAAAAATCTGATTTTAACTTAAAAATCCCTGACATATATGGAAATAACCAGCACATCTGAAAAATGCCGGAAACTAGTTCCGTTGGCGGATATGAATAAATTGTAAAAGAATTATAACAGAAATATTAAAAAATGACTAGACTGAAGAACCTGCCATTTTTAAGTAAATTCCGCCTAAAATAAAAACCCCCGACCAAATTGACCGGGGGCAAAAACCAATAACTATAACTTTTAATAATATTTTTCCATTTTTCCATCAAATTCCCTCCTAAATTTTTTTTGCTGTGAATGGAAAAGCTTCTGATGCCACTCTTTATACTGGGCATCGTTTTCCCAAAGAACTGACACTAGCATCATTACTAAACCAGATATTAAGCTTGGCAACGAAAAGATGTAATGATATACGTCTTTAAAGAGGAGGCCAAATTTAAACTGTAATTCAAAAATTTCAAGTAACAAATTTACCCCCAGCAAGAAAGCATTCCCTAGCCAAACTATAAACATAGCAATCATTAGACAGCCCAAGTAAAAGAGGAGATATGCCCCACTGACGGAGTATTTGGTTCCGTAAAAAATTATTTTTAAGAAACCAATTAACGCATAGGTTGCCCAAAATGCATACAGAGTACCCTTAATCCAAAGACGTGAATCAGAGATTAAGGAAATAAGAACGAATAACCCAATGGTTAGCACGAACCAGAGCAATCTCTTAGGCAAGTTCACTGGCTTCTTCATGATCAATGGTTGTTTTAATTGTTTTATTTGATCCCAAAAACATAATGGCTGCCTTTAAAATGTGGTATTTATTATCCTCATTCCAAAGAATGCCTATAAAAAACAGAGAGGCTCCGCAAATTAGAGCTGGAAGAGAAAGCGCGTAATTCCAAGCATAGGAAAAAAGGTTGCCTATCTGGAACTGCCAGTTCGCTAAACTAAAAATTGGATTTAATAAAAGCTTTAGAAACATGTTACCCAGCCAGATAATAAAACCTGCTAGTAGCCAGGCTCCGATAAAAAAAACACCAAGAGATATCCCCACAAAATATTCGCATTCAAACAAAAATGCCCTTACCACGAATATCAGTGAGATTGTTGCCCAAAACATGAGCAGAGAGGATTCCAGCCAAAGCAATTGCTCCGGCAACGCTAAAATAGCCACAAGAATTACACCCAACCCGATTAAGCAAGCCAGGCGCGACAAGAGAGGATGATTCTGTTTCATTGTTATTATTTTAAGTTGTTAATTTACGATTTATCTAGCAATTTAAACACTTTTTAAAAATTTAGTCAAATACACGTGCCAACTCATCAAGCTCTAAAGTTTCCTGTTTTCCGCTTTCCATATCTTTAACTGTAAAGGATTTAGCCTCAATTTCATCCTCCCCAATAATTATTACTTTTTTAACTCCAAGCTTATTAGCATAGGAAAGCTTATTCTTAAACTTATCTTCTTCAAAATAAACCTCATTAGCAATCCCCTGCTGACGTAAGTAGCGGCTAACCTCAATTGCTTGCGGTGCCATCCTATCATCAAACGGAATAATTAAAGCGCGCGACGGACTGGCCTCGCTAGTTTTAATTAGGCCTAATTCTTTAAGCTGAGAAAATAATCTGGTTAAGCCAATTGAGATGCCTACACCGGGTAATTTTTGAGTTGTATAATTTTGCGCTAAATTTTCATAACGACCACCCGAACAAATCGAACCGAGACTAGGATAATCTTGTAACTTAGTTTCATAAACCGTGCCGGTATAATAATCTAAGCCGCGGACAATAGATAAATCAATGCCGTAAGAATCAGTCGGCAAACCGAAGGCAGTTAGATGATTAATTACTTCCTGAAGTTCGCTTAAACCAAGAACAAAATTTTCATTCTTGACTCTTAACTTACCAAGCGCACTTAAAATATCAGCCGCTTCGCCTTTAATACTAACAAAATCTAAAATCTGTTGCACCACTTTAGCGTCTAACTTTAAATCAAGTAACAAAGCTTTAGTTTCCTCAAGCGGAATTTTTTCAATCTTATCAATTATTCGCATTATCTCAACCGCCTGTTCCCCGGCACTAATTCCTAGTTCCTCAAGTAGGCCAATAATTAATTTCCGGTTATTTATTCTAACAATAAATTCAGGTAACTTAAGACGGCTAAAAACTTCAAAAATAATGGCAATAACTTCCGCATCACTCGCTAAACTCAAAGTTTCCCGACCAATAATATCAATATCGCATTGATAAAATTCTCGGAAGCGACCCTTTTGCGGACGTTCCCCACGATAAACTTTGCCAATATGATAGAAGCGACTAGGAAAAGTTAGTTCATTAAGATGATTACTGACATAGCGCGCCAAAGGAACGGTTAAATCAAAACGCAAAGACAAATCATTGTCACCTTTTGTAAAACGATAGATTTGCTTTTCCGTTTCTCCGCCCGCTTTTGCCAACAAGACTTCCGAACGTTCAATAGTTGGGGTATCAAGCGGTACAAAGCCAAAGCTTTCGTAAGTAGACTGAATAGTTGCCTTCATCCGATTAAAAAGCAGCTGTTCAGCCGGAAGCAGCTCAACGAAGCCAGTCATAACGCTAGTCGGCAACTTTGGTTTATTTTCTTTTTTAGACATATTTTATCAGCTATTTATAAGCTAATTGTAGCACAAGAAACTCTGATAGCAAACAAAAGCAATTAAACCCGCTGAAAATCTCGAATAATCTTCACAACAATCCCCCTAATCTCAACCTCCTTGCGAAAAATAGGTGAGAAAGTCGGGTTAGCAGGCTGCAACCTGATTCTTCCCTTTTCTTTATAATACTTCTTAAGAGTCGCCTCATTATCATCAACAATCGCGACCGCCGTATCACCATTATCGGCCCAGGCCTGCTTTTTAATAATCGCAAAGTCACCATCAAAGATTCCATCGCCAATCATCGAGTTACCGCGAACACGCAGAGCATATAGTTCACCCTCTTGAAAACGGCGGTCTTTAGCAATCTCAATTACTTCATCCGGAACCTCAATTGCTTCAATTGGTTTACCGGCCGTTATAACACCCACCAGAGGCACGGACATAGTTTCCGCCATACTCTTGAGATTAACTAGTTCTAAGCTCCTAGCGACCCCTTTGAGGCGCTTAATGACGCCCTTCTCCACGAGGTTGGAGAGATGCTCATGCACAGTAGAAATTGTCGAAATCCCGAACTCATCGCGGATTTCTGATAACGATGGCGAATAGCCATGTTCGCGGCTATAGCGCTCAATAAAGTCCTTGATTTGGACTTGTTTTTTAGTAAGCGTGGTCATATTTTTATAAGTTAATACCTATACTAATATTATACCCGAAACAAAACCGAATGGCAAGAGAAAAATAAAAAAACCTGACCTTATTAGGTCAGGGCCTTTTATCAAATATTTTATATCTACACACTTTCCCCAACCACAAAGCCTGTACTCCAGCAAAGCTGGAGATTAAAACCGCCCGTTGGACCAACTAAATCAAGGATTTCGCCGGCGACGTATAAATTAGAAATTAACTTAGAGTGCATGGTTTTAGGGTCTATTTCTTTTAACTCCAATCCGCCCCGAGTCACCATTGCCCGCTCAAAACCCTCAACTGACTTAACTTCTAAATGCAGAACCTTCATTGTCCTGGCTAAAGCTTGTCTTTCTAACTTGCTAAGATTATTAGCCAACTTCTCAGGACTGATTTTGGAAATATTTAAAATAGCACCAACCATTCTTTCTGGCAAAATTCCTTCTAAACTATTTCTTAAATATTTATTATTTCCAGAAACAAGTGCCAGTAGCTCCCTGTCTAATTCCTCTAAAGTTTTTCCTGGTTGTAAATCAAGCTCTAAACTATAGTTCTGAGCTGATTTATAATCAATGTGCCGACTAATATTTAAAGTAGCCGGACCGCTTAGACCAGAGGCGGTAAAAATAATCGGACCCTGTTCAGTAGCAACCTTTTTATTCTTATAAAACAAATT
>CAZZBQ010000013.1:0-16612 GCA_964652745.1 uncultured Gammaproteobacteria bacterium | reverse complement strand
TTACTACAAGAAAGGGTAGAGGATATTATTGCTAATAAAATTTTAGCTGGCGAACTTAAGCGTCGCGACCAAGTTGTCATTGATAGTCAGGCGCAAATTTCTGTTGAAAAGGCAGAGGTCTTGTAGTTTTTAAATTTGCAGTTTAAAAAAAGCGCATCTTATTTGATGCGCTCCTAAATGTTTTTAAGGTTGGTTCTTTTTGATGGCTAAGCCATCACCCTTCTTTTGTCCAGAGCTTTTTCTGCTCTAGCGAGCTCTTGTCTCCAGACTGCCAACCTTTCCGTTTTCGGGTTTTCTTTCGCCTCCTCTTGGGATATCTTATTCTTTAAGGCGGAGATGTTAGTCATAATACTGACGATGGTGTCCTGTGCTTTGCCGAAATCGCTGTTCATAATTATTGCCTCCTTTTTTATTTTGTTGTTAAAGTTAGTTATTTTAACACGATTTTTTTAAAATATCATTTATAATTAGATAAATCAAGTATATTACTTAATCTCGTAATTTCGTCTATGGATTTTTTTATAATATTTACCATTAGCTTAATTTTATCGGTATTTTTTACAGTAGCCATCAAGAAGGTTGCTTTATTTTTTAATATTGTTGATAAGCCTAACGGCCGCAAAATTCATCAAGTGCCAATACCGCTTTTGGGAGGCGCGGCAGTTTTTCTAGCATTTTTTATTGCACTATTTTTATTTTCCGATAGTTTTTTAGCGGGCAATCTTGAACTACATCATTTGTTAGGATTTTTTGCAGGTGGATTAATTATAATTATTGGCGGCATCGTAGATGATAAGTGTAATTTACCGGCGCGCCAACAATTATTATTTCCCATATTGGCCGTATTAGCAGTTGTTATTGGTGGTGTGGAAATTGATAAAATAACTAATCCTTTTGGCGGCTACATAGTGTTGGGCGATTTAGTTATTGTGGGTCCACTACTTATTGCTGCTTGGCTTTTGGGAATGATGTATACCACAAAATTATTAGACGGTGTTGATGGCCTAGTTAGCGGCATTGGTTTAATCGGCAGTTTAATTATTTTTTTATTTACGCTTACCACTAAGTATTACCAGCCAGATATCGCTTTAGCAGCAGCTGCCTTAGCGGGAGCGGCGGGCGGGTTTTTAATTTTTAATTTTAATCCGGCAAAAATATTTTTAGGCGAAGGCGGCTCTTTGTTTTTTGGATATGCGCTTGGAGTTTTAGCTATAATTTCGGGCGGGAAAATTGCTATTGCACTTTTAATAATGGGTATTCCAATTTTAGATGTTGCTTGGACGATTATTCGCCGCTTATGGCAAGGAAAAAATCCTTTTAAATTTGCTGATAAAAAACATTTACATCATCGTCTTTTAAATTTAGGCTTAAGTCAGCGTCAAACTGTTTCAGTATTTTATATTACTTCATTTATTTTTGGAGCAAGTGGTTTATTTTTACAAAGTCGGGGTAAATTTTTTGCTTTGGCACTGCTTTTGGCAATCATGTTGATGTTAGTTTTGTGGTTGCGCTATCTCGATAGGCGCAAAGAGTCGGATAAGCCATCATTGCTTCTTCATATCTGCTGCGCTCCTTGTGGCGCTTATGTCACTAAAGAGTTACTTTTGCCAAAATATCGGGTTACTTGGTTTTTTTATAATCCTAACTTAGCTTCTAAGAATGAATATGATAAACGTTTAGTGCCAGTGAAGCGCCTAGCTAAGGAATGGGGAATTAATTTAATAGTTTCTCCATATGAACACTCGGCTTGGTTGAAGAAAATTAAGGGTCGAGAGAGTGACCCGGAAAGAGGTGGCCGGTGTTTGATTTGCTATCTTGATCGTTTGCGTGAAACGGTTGAACTGGCAGCTAAAAAAGGATTTGATTTTTTTAGTACAACCTTGCTGACCAGTCCTTATAAAGACAAAGAAGCGATTATGCATCAGTCTAGTGATTTAGCTTCATCTTATGGTGTTCAATTTTTATCAGCTGAATTTTTATCAGCTGATGTTTATCGCCGCTCTCAAGACTTAGCTAAAGAATTAAATATTTATCGCCAGAAATTTTGTGGTTGTGAATTTTATTTTCAGCAAGAGGCGGACAATACAAAGACGTCATCTATAAAAAAGAAGACAATTAGTCTCGGTTTAATTTTTGCCGCCCTATTTATCTTTAATGTTAATTTTACTAGCGCCCAGGATATGGGAGCAGAAGTAGATACTGATGGCGACGGGTATAGCGATTCTTCTGAGATTATTTCTGGTTGGTCACCATACAATTCGGAACGCATTAAGATTGGAGAAAGCGATGTTGATGGTGATGGGGTTAATGATTACTTTGAGTATTTGTTTAAAACTAATCCTTTTGCCAGCGATACCGATAGCGATGGTTTCAGTGATTTTTCTGAAATTGATAGCGCTCACGATCCTTTGTCTACCTCAACACAGTTGTTTGCTCGTCGGATAGAAATTTATCTTAAATCTCAGAAACTTGCTTTATTTATTAATGGTATTAAGTGGCGAGAATTTGCTACTTCTACTGGTCGCCCTGGAATGGCAACGCCTAAAGGTGAATTTAAGGTTGTTAATAAAATTAGCAAAGCTTGGTCTAAGACATATGGTTTGTGGATGCCTTTTTGGTTGGGACTTGATAGAGGAAGAATTGGTATTCACGAGTTGCCAGTTTGGCCAAGCGGATATCGTGAAGGCGAAGATCATCTTGGAAAGCCAGTTTCTCATGGCTGCATTCGTCTAGGGGTTGGCCCAGCGAAGTATTTGTACGAAAGAATAGATGTTGGCACAACTGTTTATATTAAAGATTAAATTAGGTAGTTGGCGCGTGAAAATATCAGGTGCATATGATATAATCTTTAGAGCAGATAAAATAAGAATATATGAAAAAAAGTATTTTTAAGATAGGACTATTGACTCTGGCCGCCGTTTTTTTGCTAAGCGGCTGTTCTTTTTCATTTCCTTGGGAAAAAGATCATTCAGTATCTTTAGAACAAGAGCAGAATCAAGAAGAAATAGAAGTAGAAATTCAGGAAACAAAATCTTCTGGTGATTTGAGAAAATTTGCTAGTGAGGACTCTTTGAAAAATTTTTTAGCCAATGCGTCATCAGGTGGTTTATCGGCTAGCTGGCTTTTAGCGGATAAAGATTACGGTCAAGCCGATATTGGTTTGACAGAGGTGGCAGCTTCTGCAGGAGTCAGCGGGGCGGATATTTTGAAAGCAAGTGAAGGTTATATTTACGCCATTGTTAGAAATGAAATTATTATTATAAATGCCGTATCAGCTGCCGAGGCTAAGATTGAGAGTCGTATTAAATTTTCTTCTAGACCGTTAGAGATGATAGTAGCCGGAAGCCGGTTGGCAGTTTTTGGAAATGATCAAGATATTAAATCCTCTAGTATTTATAAAACTTTTAGTAGTCGCGGTGATTATTCTTTTTTTAAGGTATTTGATATTTCAGACGCGACTCAGCCAAGAGAAGTGAGAAGCCTTTCTTTTGAGGGTGGTTATGCTGGCGTGTTTCTATCTGGAAATTATGCATATTTTTTAACAGCTCAGGCGGCTGCTTACCGTTCTGGTGAGCCTATTATTCCTCGTATAATTGAGAACGAAAAAGTAATTAGTAGTTTTTGTGGCTCAGAAAAAAACTGTGCCACTTCGGCTGTTTATTATTTTGATGCCCCATATAACAATTATACATTTTTATCGATGAATGTTATTAATATAGCGAGTCGTGATGAAGCGATAAATAGCCAGATATATTTAATTGATCCTACTTATTCTTTTCATTTATCTGTCGCAGGAAATTTTTATTTAGCGCGCTATCAAGCATTGAGCGCTTATGATTTAGAACAGGAAATTAAATTGGATTTGTTGTTTGACCGCTTAAGTCAGGCGGACCAGTCTGCTATTAATGAAATTAAGCAATCTCCAGAATCTTTATTAAATTCCTCTGAGAAGAGAGCGAAGAGTGCAGTTATTATTGAAAAACAGATTTTATTATTAAATGATGAGGATAAAGAGAATTTAAAAAAAGAAGTTTCTACTTTGTTTGATGCCCAGATAAAAAAAAGATCTAAGGATTTAGAAAAATCGGCTGTTTATAAGTTTTCTTTGAAATCGGGAAAAATAGATTATCAGGCGCGCGGAGAAGTGTTAGGAAGAATTGTCGGCCCTTCGGCTTGGAATGAAAAAGACGGCAGTTTGCGAGTAGTAACATCGCGCAACGATCTCTGGTCTACTATGCTTGGTGACACTAGTAAGCATTATAGCAATGTTTATGTGCTTGATTCTGGTTTGAGGGTATTAGGTTCCCTAGAAAACATTGCCGCCGAATCAGTTCTTTCTTTTTTATCTTTTTTTGGTGATAGAGTTTATATGTTTATGGCTAAATCAGATGCCCCTGTTTATGTTCTTGATTTATCAGAGCCAAGTAAGCCGGTTGTTCTAGGAGCCGTTATTATGACTGGTAATTCACCTATCTATCAGCTTGATGATAAGGGTGAGATTGTATTGGGATTCAGCCATCGCCTAGATATCACATCTGCGCAGAGCGATTTTCCTGGTTTTAAGGTATCAGTTTTTGATTTTTCTGATTTAAAAAATCCTAAAGAAATTAGTAGTTATGCAGTGGCAACCGGTGATGGTGATTCGGTTGCTTTTCGGGATTATAAATCAGTTTTGACTTATTTAAAACAGGGAAAAATGCTAATTCCCGCATCTTTACGTAACGCTGGCGTGGTAACTTTTGCTGGTGCTTTAGCGTTTAATATTGATAAAAATGGTGTTTTAGGTACAGCGGTTAAGCTGGATCATTCAGCTGAGGGTAAATTTAACCAACTTGATTATTGGCGAGATGTTCAGTATTATGACAATTCAGTTAAGCGCAGCTTGGTTGTTGGTGATAATTTGGTAACTTTTTCTAATAAGTATTTAAAAATAAATCGCTTGTCTGATTTTTCTGAAGTAAGTAGTTTGACTTTAACACCTGATGAAAAACAAGTAGAGTCGGCGGTTATTTTGTCGGCCGAAACATCAGTTGAAGATGAATCTATCTCAGAAGGTATAGTTGATATGATTATTGACGAGACGGGGTTGCCAGTTGATGGCGTGTCGGCAACTGAAACTCCAGTTGAAATTCCCACAGAAACAGGCACTTCAACCGAGGCTAGTTCTAATTAGTGGCATAAGAATATGAATATTTTTAAGAACAGAATATCCATCTTTATCGTTCCAATAATTCTTTGGCTTTGTGGCCAGGCATTTTTATTTCGTCCTAATTTGTTTTTTGTTTCCGTAGCAGTCGGTGTCTTAATTATTGCCGTATCAGTTAAGAACTTATCTTCGGGTAAGAAAAAGTTTGATTGGCCAATATTTTTTTACCCGCCAGCTTTATTGTTTGCTTCCGCCTCTTTGTATGAAACTTTGCTCCCTAATCACTATTGGATTCAAGTAATTTTTCTTTTAGTTTCTGGATTAATCTTCTCGTATTTAAAAAATTTGTACTATTACATGCGCTATGGAGCACCAGAAAGAGCCGATAAAATAGATTCAATTTTTTTAGCGGGCAGCGTTTTGTCATTTTTCTTTTTATCTGCTTCCATTTACGGTTTGCCAACTTTTTTGGGCTGGTCTTTTTGGCCGCTGTTAGCAGGTTGCGCGGCTTTCATCTGGCTACTTGCTCTTCACCCATCAGTTATTAGCCCTGGTAACATTCGGGATAATTGGCCAATTTTTTTAACAATTAATATTATTTTACTAGAGGTGATGGGATCTTTATATCTTTTGCCTTTACGTTTTAATGTCTTGGGGCTATTAGCCGCCTTTGCTTTTTATATGTCACTAATAGCATCCCGTTCCGTTTTACGTGGTAATTTTTCCAGTCGATCTTTACGTTTTCCCCTTATTTCCGGATTAATAATAGTTATTATTGTTCTGTTTACTGCACGTTGGTTTTAAAATAATTTTAAATTTTTAAATATGGAAAATCAGAAAAATCGTCTCTTGCCAGTAATTTTTTTAGCAATAATTTGCGGTCTAGCCGCCGGAATCACTGGAGAAATAATTACTAGAGTTTATATTTTGAAGGACTTCTCCGTGCCTTATTTTAATAATGAGGTAGAGTTGGCTGATCTTGATTATAATAGAGCTAGTTTGATTATTAGAGATGCTAAAAAAGTGGTTGTTAGTCAGGATGTAAAAATTGATGAAACAATCTCGTCTCTCCGGCCGGCCCTGGTGGGAATTTTTAAGAACATTGGCACTGATTCCCAGGTGGTAACTGCGACTAGTACGCAAGTCACTGATTTATCATCAGTAAATTCTAGTTACTATCAGTTAGATAACCCGGTAATGGTTGGCATGGCCGTCACTGCTGACGGTTGGATTGCCGCTTCTTTGCCGTTAGCCCTAGAGAAAGATTTTGAATTGGAAGATCATGTTGTTATTACTAGTGATCGTAAAATTTATAAAATTGATCAAATTTCTGATTTCAATGGTTTGCCTGGTAACTTAATATTTTTTCATCTAGCAGGGGCTTCAAATTTACCAGTGAAAAGCATTGCCACGAGAAAAGAATTATCATTGGGACAATCAGTTATTGTAATAAATGATTTTAACAATGTTTTACTTACTTCTTTATCATCTCTCAGAAAATCTGAGGCTATTTCTAGTAGCGACTCCCTTAATGCTAGATTCTCTTTAGGAAGTCCAATAAGTGATGAGTTTAAGAATTCTTTTGTTTTTGATTTAGCTGGTAATTTAGTAGCCGTTGTTGGCTCGGATAAAGATGTTATTCCAGCAATATCCTATAGTCATTACTGGCAAAGTTTCTTTAAAAAAGGGGCTCCATTGCAACCAGTTTTAGGAGTTAATTATGTTGATTTAAGTGCAACTAAAGTTTTGGGAATATCTTTAGAGAAAGGTGCCTGGTTGCAAGATTCATCACTTAGTTTAGCTGTTGAAAAGGGAAGCCCGGCAGAACTAGCAGGGCTTAAAGCCGGAGATGTAATTACTTGGATAAATAATCAGGAGCTTAGTGCTACTAATGATTTAGCTGATATTATTGCTTCCTTTAATCCAGGAGACTCTATTACGATTACCTACTATAGAGATGTAGAAGAAAAAACAGCGAGCGTGAAGTTGGGGAGTAAATAGGTAGAGCTATAAAAATAAAGTTATGAAAATACAGGCCGTTAGCCAGTTAAAAAATTTAGCTAATAAAAAAATATTATTGCGCGTTGATTTTAATGTTCCTCTTGAAGGTGGAAAAATTAAAGATGATTATAAAATTGTTTCTGGATTAGAGACAATCAGATTTCTATTAGAGAGACAAGCAAGTGTGATTATTTTGACGCATTTAGGAGATCCGGGAGGTAAGATAAAAAAAGATTTATCAACAGCACCTTTAGCTGTGCGCTTAAAAAAATTATTACAAAAACCAGTTAAATTTATAGCCGATGTGTCCGGTCCGGTCGCTCTAAAATCTATCGCTAAAATTAAATCTGGAGAAATTATTTTTTTAGAGAATGTGCGTTTTGAAGCCGGTGAACTTAAAGATGACAAAAAATTTGCTAAAAGCTTGGCAGGTTTAGCCGATATTTATGTTAATGATGCTTTTGCCGTTTCTCATCGTGCCCAAGCCTCAGTTTCAGCGATTAAATCTTTTGTTCCGGCCTATGCCGGACTGCTTCTGGAAAAAGAAGTTAAAGCTATCCAGCAAGCGTTGAGGCCTAAGAAACCGATGGTGGCGGTTATGGGTGGGGCAAAAATTAGCACTAAAGCGCTAATTATTAAAAGCTTATATCCTTTGGCCAACAAAATTTTATTGGGCGGCGGGCTGGCTAATAGTTTTTTAAAATATCAAGGTTATGAAATTGGTCGCTCTTTGTATGATTCTGATAGCCTTAAAGTTATTAAGCGTTTGATGGTTGGGAAGTCAAAGGATAAAAAAATTTTTTTGCCTTTAGACGTAGTTGTGAAAACTGGTGCTAGCAAGGTAAAGGCAAAACTTGTTTCCGAGGTTGCAAAACAAGATATGATTTTAGATATCGGACCAAAAACAGTGGAACTTTATGCTCGTTTGATTAAGTCAGCTAAAACTATAATTTGGAATGGTCCGATGGGTAAGTTTGAAGAACCTCGTTTTCGTAGCGGAACATTATCAATTGCGCGCGTAGTCGCTTCTCATTCTTCGGGTCGCGCCTTTGGTCTAGCCGGTGGTGGTGAGACGGTTGAAGCTTTAAAGATGAGTGGCATGATGGAGTATGTGGATTGGGTTTCAACTGCTGGTGGCGCAATGTTATCGTATTTAGGAAAAGATGAGATGCCTGGATTAACGAAAATAATTTCTTAATTAATATGCCAAAAGCCAGTTCAATAATTAAAAAGATAGACGCACGTGAAATACTTGATTCACGTGGTTGGCCTACCTTGGAAACAACCGTATTCTTAGAAGACGGTTCTCTGGCTAAGGCAAGTGTGCCTAGTGGAACATCGGTTGGAAACTATGAGGCGCAAGAAGTACGCGACGGTGATCATAAACGATATCGCGGTAAAGGAGTTTTGCGGGCTGCTATTAAAATTAGAGAAGTTGTTTCAGCTGCGCTTGCTGGCAAAGATGTGCGCCAGCAACAAGAAATAGATCGTTTATTAATAGAATTAGATGGCACAGAAAGAAAAAGTAATTTAGGGACAAACATAATTTTATCAGTTTCTTTAGCATGTGCGCGCGCTGGGGCTATGAGTGAGGGGTTAGAACTTTTTGTTTATTTGCAAAAGATTTTTTCTTTAGGTGAACCGAAAATACCGACGCCGCTTTTTAATGTCTTTAATGGTGGCAAGCATGCTGATACTAATCTTGATTTTCAAGAATTTCTAGTTATTCCGAAAAAAAATTCTGCTGCGGAAATGATTAGAGAAGGAGCAGAAATATTTCATGCCCTTGGCGATGAATTAAGAGGTGCTGGTTATGATTCTGATGTGGGGGCTGAAGGAGGATATGCTCCTGACCTTAATTCCAGTATTGAAGCTTTGGAACTTATCATGGCTGGAGGATTGCGCGCTGGTTATGACCCAGGAAAAGATTTTTCTTTAGGGATTGATGTTGGCTCCTCGGTTTTATTTGAAACCACTTCAAAGCGTTATGTTTTTCCTTTAGACAATGCTTTATTTACGGCTGATAATCTTAGAGGTCTTTATGAAACATGGTTACGAAAATACCCAATTACTTATATTGAGGATGGTTTATCAGAGGACGATTGGCCTGGCTGGCAAGCTTTAACCGCTGAGCTAGGTGATAAGATTATGATAGTTGGGGATGATTTATTTGCTACTAATGTTAAGCGTTTAAGTCAGGGAATTAAAGAAAGGGCAGCTAATTCCATTATTATTAAGCCTAATCAGATTGGAACCTTGACAGAAACTATAGATTGTGTAAAATTAGCCGATAAACATAATTATCAAATTATTGTTTCTCATCGCAGCGGCGAAACTAATGACGACTTCATTGTTGACCTAGCGGTCGCTATTGGCGCCCAGTATTTAAAAGCTGGCTCGTTGTCGCGCGGTGAAAGACTGGCCAAGTATAATCGTCTATTAGAAATAGAAGATATAATCAAGAAAAATGGAAAATAATAGTGAAGAAGATAGTATAGCTATTTCCAGCCGACCAAAACCGGTGTTTTTATTTTTATTGGATGGTTGGGGAGTGGCAGCTAAAAGTGAGGCCAATGCTATTAGCTTGGCAAAAGCTCCGAACTTTTTAAAATTATTTAGAGAATATCCAGCCGGAGCTTTGCTTCCAGTTGGTGGTGATTTAAATGCACGTTATTTTTCTTTAGGGGCTGGCAGGGATATTATTGATGAAGCTGGAATGGCTCCGGTTGAAGGAGTTTTAGCTTCTGATTTAACTGCGTCTATTTCAGCTGCTGGTTTGCAGCAATTAAAGA
Organism: uncultured Gammaproteobacteria bacterium; assembly: GCA_964652745.1. Lineage (GTDB taxonomy): Bacteria > Patescibacteriota > Patescibacteriia > Patescibacteriales > UBA12465 > UBA12465. The sequence continues at coordinate 6,673 of CAZZBQ010000013.1, read as the reverse complement.
TTTTTGATAGCGAGCGATTAGCTGCCTTAACATATTTTTTTAATGGCCGACGCGAAGAGCGGGTAGCCGGAGAAGACTGGTTGGCTATTTCAGCAGCCAGGCCAGGAAAAGCTTTTGATAGCCATCTCGGTTTGCAAAGAATTATTCGCGAAAGTTTAAAAGCAGCTAAGAGTGGTCAATATGATTTTATTGTTGCTAGTTGTTCTATTTTAGATAGTGTGGCTTCTACTGGTGACTTATCTGAGACAATAAAAGCCATGGAGTCTTTAGATAAGGCAATTAAGCGATTAGTGGTTAGCGTTTTGAATAATGGCGGAATATTGCTAATTGCCTCTGTCCAGGGTAATGCTGAAAAGATGCGTGACTTAGCGATAGATTTTCCAGATAATAAAGCAACAAACAACCCTGTGCCGTTTGCAATTTTTGGCCATGAGTTTAAGGGTAGAACTATTGGTCTTAAGGATGCTCCTGACGGCGATTTAAGTCTTTCGGAAATCTCTGGTAGCCTGGCTGATGTTGCGCCGACAGTTTTGGATTTATTAGAAATTGAAAGTAATGAAAATATATTTCAAGGAAAAAGCTTGGCTAACTAGATATTTTTTAGCTAGCTTGGTCAGCGTAGAACATTAACAATTTAAAACTATACAGTATGAAAAAGTTTGAACTCAGCCAGCGAGAAAGAGAAATTCTTTCCCTGGTTAACAGCTGTTTGAATCTTGGTGTAACGGCTAAGAGCCAAGACACCACCGAAGGTATTTATGAAATATTGATAACGGCTTGGGATACGCCCTTGGAAGTATTACACGACCTAGGAATAGGCAGGTTTAAAGTTGCCTTGATGTTATCAAAACTAGGTCTACATGGCTTCGTGTCACAATGGCATCCGCAAAACCAGGACGTATTTTTTTCTTTTGAATAAAAAAACAACGGTAAAAATAAAAAACCCTCAGCTTAAAAGTGCTGGGGGTGTTTTATTATAAACAGGTTTTAAAATATTAAATGACCCAGTACGCTAGTCAAGATACCTATGGTTGCACCGATGATTACTTGTAGTGGTGTGTGACCAATCTTTTCTAGTTGTTTAGGATAATTATTATCTAGGAAATCATCTTCTTTTAAGTCTTTAACTAAAACGTTAATTGTTTTGCCGTGCTGGCCGAGGTAATTACGTAAGCCGATGGCGTCAACAATAACAATTGCGGCAAAGACGAAGGCGGCGGCAAAGATAGGAGAATCTAATCCCTGTCTTAATCCAATAATGGCGGTGACAGACACAACAACAGATGTGTGCCCGCTTGGCATATCGGAATAAGCAAAAATATCGTGCCAGGTTATTTTACGCCTGAAAGAGCGCAGGATCACTTTCATTCCTTGGGCTAGGGCAAAAGCAATAATTGGAGTAATAATAAAGATGTACATATATTTATTTAATACCTGGCTTTTTTAACTTAGATATCAAGATTAGTAACTTTTTTAGCGTGGGTTTGGATGAAATTCTTACGCGGGGCGACGTTGTCTCCCATTAACATGTCAAAAATTTGATCCGCTTTAGCCGCATCTTCAATTGTTACTTGTTTGACAATACGGGTTGCTGGGTTCATGGTAGTTTCCCAAAGTTGTTCAGGGTTCATTTCTCCTAAACCTTTATAGCGCTGAACGCTAATTTTAAAATTCTTTTTAGTGTCAGTAGATTTTTTATCATCTTCATTTTCCGTAATCTCAATTTCTGTGTTTTCTCCTTCCTCGGTTTCCTCGCTAATCTCCATCGCCTCTTCGGTGTGTCCGCCAAATTCAGTTATAATTTGTTCTTTTTCTTCATCAGAATAAGCATATTTAACAGTCGCACCTTTTTTAAGCTGATAAAGCGGCGGTTGAGCAATGTAAACATGCCCACCGGTGACCAGGCTTGTAAAATGGCGGAAGAATAGAGTTAACAGCAGGGTCCTGATATGAGCACCGTCAACATCAGCATCTGTCATGATAATAATGCGGTGGTATCTTAGTCTGCTTAAATCAAATTGTTCATCAATATTAGTGCCTAGTGCAATAACTAAATTTTTGATTTCATTATTGGCAAGCATTTTATCTAGACGTGCTCTTTCAACGTTAAGGATTTTGCCGCGTAAAGGAAGTATGGCTTGAAATTTGCGGTTGCGTCCTTGTTTAGCGCTGCCGCCAGCGGAGTCCCCCTCAACGATATAGATTTCACATTCTTCGGGATGACGGCTGGAGCAGTCAGCTAATTTTCCAGGCAGAGTCATGCCTTCAAGCGCGCCTTTTCTTAAAATAGTAGCCCGTGCAGTTCTGGCAGCTAAGCGAGCCTGTGAGGAGAGAATGCATTTTCCTACAATTCCTTCTGCCTCTTTAGGATGTTCTTCTAAGAAGGTATTGAAAGCTTCTCCAAAAATACTTTCTACATAACCTTTCATTTCAGCGTTGCCAAGTTTTCCTTTAGTCTGACCTTCAAATTGTGGATCTGGTAATTTAACGCTTATAATAGCCGTCAAGCCTTCGCGAACATCTTCACCGGTAAGATTCTCCTGCTTCTCTTTAAGAATATTCTTATTGCGCGCATAGTTATTTAAGGTTCTAGTTAAAGCTGTTTTAAAGCCCACTAAATGTGTTCCGCCTTCTGGGTTATGGATATTATTGGCAAAGCAGAGAGCTGTTTCGTTGTATTCGTCATTATATTGTAAAGCAACTTCTACGCGAGAACCATTTATTTCTTTATCAATATAAAAAATGGTGTCATTTTTTACAGTTTTATTACGGTGTAGAGACTTGATATATGACTTAACGCCGCCTTCAAAATGGAATTTATATTTTTTCTCGCGGTGTCCAGGGCGCTGATCAAAGACGCTAAGAGTTATTCCTTTAGTAAGATAGGACTGCTGGCGCAAACGATCGAGAATTTTGCCCCAGCTGAATTCTAGTTCGGTAAAAATTGTCGGGTCTGGTTTAAAGGTAATAGTTGTTCCGGTTTTTTTTGTAGTCCCGACTGCTTTAGCTGGTTTTAGAGGTTTACCGATTTTGTATTCTTGTTCCCAGATTTTACCATCAACGTGTATTTCCGCTTTTAAGTATTCACTTAAAGCATTAACCACAGAAACGCCAACACCATGTAAGCCGCCCGATACTTTATAGCCGCCGCCACCGAATTTTCCGCCTGCATGTAATTTTGTCAAAACTGTTTCTAGAGCAGAAACGCCAGTTACTTTGTGTTTTCCTACGGGGATGCCACGACCATTATCTGCCACACTAACCATGCCATCTTTTAATAAATAGACGGAAATATCATTAGCATAACCAGCCATGGCTTCATCAATGGAGTTATCAACTACTTCCCAGATTAAATGGTGTAAACCAGCGGCTGAGGTTGAGCCGATATACATGCCCGGTCTTTTTCTGACTGGATCTAAGCCTTCAAGGACGGTTATTTGGTCAGCGCCATAGCTACTGGCCTTTTTCTGTTCATCTTTACTCATAAAAAAACAAAATTCCTGATGTTCAGGGTAATTTTTATAATTATCTTAGCATAATATACTATGGAGTCATTTACTTAACTCCTACCTTTATTTTAGCAGTAAAACAAAGGGAAAGCAAGGGCTTTTTAAGGCACGAAAACCATTATAGATATGTGTGAATTATCAGCTACTATTGACATAAGTTTCCTAAGGTGTTAGACTTTGTTAAGTTTTGAAAAATTGTACCTTAAAATAATTTCTATGAAAAAAAATGCAAGTATTGTGCTTAGTGGCGAAATTAAGCTGCCTAGCCGTATTTACGAGGGTCGTTTTTTAAGAATGGCTCACATTAATTTTTCTTTTATTGACGAAGGTTTTCGTCGTCGTTTTTTAAACGGATTAAGAGAGTGTTCTTTGCCGGATAGATTAATTTGTGGATATGACATAAATAGTCCTGAAGACGATTTTAGGATTATGAGTATTATCCCTCAGCCGATAACCAATCTGGCTGATTTTTGGGAAATGCTTTCCCGCCAGCCTAATGGCGAAACGGGTGAGTTGCTTACCAATGCTATGGCAAATGTTTTTTATTTGCCAGATGGTAAAGACATTTGTGCCGCGATTGCTTATTGGTTAAGGGGCTGGTGCCTAGAAGTACGCGCCACAGAGGATAAAACGCAATGGTTCCCTGGAAGCAGGGTGTTTGCGTATACATAAAACGAGATTAAAAAAAATTAAGCTGCCCGGAGAACAAACGTTCCCGGGCTTTTTTTTATAGAAAAATAATGTTATTATCTTATATATGGCAAAAATATTAGTAACCGGCGGAGCCGGCTTTATTGGTTCTACCTTGGTAGATAAGTTAATCGCTAGCGGGGACGAGGTTGTTGTTTTAGACAATCTTTCTTCTGGTCGCCAGGATTATATAAATACCAAAGCTAAGCTTTATCAGGAAGATATTCGCTCTAAAAAAATTTCAGAAATATTTGAGCGTGAAAAATTTGATTTTGTTTATCATCTAGCTGCTCAAATTGATGTACGTGTTTCTGTATCGGACCCCTGGCTAGATAATGATATTAATGTGGCTGGCGGGCTTAATATTTTAGAAAATTGCCGCCTGCATCAGGTTAAAAAAATTATTTTTTCTTCAACCGGTGGCGCAATCTATGGCGAATCGGAAGAAATTCCGACAACCGAATATGCCCCTGCTTTTCCTTTATCTCCATATGGCATAAATAAGTTAGCCTTTGAAAAATATCTCAACTACTATTATCAGGTTCATGGCTTAAATTATACTATTTTGCGTTTTGCTAATGTTTATGGACCGCGTCAGTTTAAGGGCGGTGAGGCGGGCGTAATTGCGATTTTTGTTGATAATGCCGTTAAAGGATTAGAGAGTAAGCAGTTTGGTGATGGCAAGCAAACGCGTGATTTTGTTTTTGTTGATGATGTGGTAGCTGCTTTACATAAAGCTAAGAGTATTGATTATCGCGGAGAAATAAATATTAGCTTAGGTAAAGAAATAAGTTTGTTAGACGTCCGAGAAAAAATTGAGCTCGCGCTTGGCGAGTCGGTTAAGATTAAAGAAGAACTGGCCAAAGCGGGCGAACAGAGACGAAGCTGTTTAAGCAGGCAACGCGCTAAAGATGTTTTAGATTGGGAGCCGGCTGTTGATTTGGAGGAGGGAATTAAAAAAACAATTACCTGGGCAAAAGAAAATTTGTAAAAAGATAGGTGAATATAAAATTATGAAGAAAATTATTGTTGCTAACTGGAAAATGCAGATTGGTCCTGAACAGGGATTAGTTTTAGCTAAAGAGTATAAAAGGGTTTTAAAGAATGTTAAAAATGAAGTGGTAGCTTGCCCTGATTTTTTAGCATTATCAAGTGTTGCTAAAATTTTTCCTAAAACCAAAATTTCTTTAGGGGCTCAGGATTGTGCTCCGGCTAGTCGCGGTGCTTTGACTGGGGAAGTTTCGGCGGCTGATTTAATTGGTCTAGGCGCACGTTACATTATTCTTGGTCATAGCGAAAGAAGATTAGTAATGGCTGAGAGTAATGATTTAATTCGTTTAAAAATTGAGGCGGCTTTGAAAGAAAGATTAATACCAATAATTTGTGTGGGTGAAAGTTTACCCGATAAAGAAGCGGGCAAGGCTAAGGAGGTTTTATCGGCTCAACTTAAATCAGCAATTAAAGGACTAAAATTAAAAAAAGCTAGTGATATTATTATTGCTTATGAACCAATTTGGGCGATTGGCACCGGTGAGCCAATAATTCCAGTTGAAGCAGAAAGTATCCATCGTTTTCTAAAAGCGCAAGCAGCTAAAATTATTGGACAAATACCGCGCGTTATTTACGGAGGCAGTGTTAACGCTGAAAATGCGTCTGCTTTTTTAAAACAGGAAAATGTTGACGGTTTGCTTGTTGGTGGCGCCAGTCTAGACGCTAATAAGTTTGTTAAGATCTGTAGTTAAATATAAAACCATGCTTACTATCATTTCTCTCATCCTCGTTGCCATTGCTATTCTTATAGTTGTTGCTATTATTATCAAAAAGTTTCCCGCTTTGGCGATTCTTGATGTTAATAATATGACAATTGAGAAGGAGGCAAAGTTTAAATCAACAATTATGAAAGCGAGAGTTGATAGGGATTTAGCGAAATGGAGCGGTCTTTTCGGTCGGATTTTTTTGAAAATTGGCAGTTGGTTGTCCAAGGTTCTTCAGTCTTCTCAGAATAATTTGAAAAAATTAAAGATGAGTTATAAGGCGAGTGAAAAGCTGCCAGTTACAGAAAAAGAAAAAAGAATTAAAGAATTATTACGGAGCTCTGAAGAATTATCAAAAGCTGAAGAATTTGAGCAGGCTGAAGAAAAATTGCTTGAGGCAATCAGTCTTGATCAAAAAAATACTTGGGCCTTCTTTGAGCTTGGCGGTGTTTATGAAGAGTTAAAAAAATATCCAGAAGCGCGGCAGACTTACGAGTACGCTTTAAAACTTTCTAAACAACAAGCGCGTTCTGGCGACAGTGATGAGGTTGGATTAAGTCCTCAGGAAATTTATTTTGCTTTAGCTTGGCTAGAGAAAGATGCGGGTAATTTTGCGGCCGCTTTTGATAATGTCCAAGAGGCTTTAGAGTTTGAACCGAGTAGTCCGCGTTATCTTGATTTAATTTTGGATTTAAGTATAATAAGGAAAGATAAGGCGTC
>CAZZBQ010000012.1:0-17626 GCA_964652745.1 uncultured Gammaproteobacteria bacterium | reverse complement strand
GCCAAACAAAAAAAGTGAAAAAATAGCCGCTAGCAAGCCTAAATTTAAATGTCTAAAGCTGCCGGGCAAAGAATTTATAAGATAAGCCTGAAGTACAACTAAAAATAAACAAGTAAACACTAAAAATATTATCTTGCTTATTTTTTGAATCATAACCTTAAGGAATAATAACGGAAACAACCGTTAAATTATTCAAATTAATCAACGGCTCAATCGTTGCGCTCTGCCAAACTTCATTGCTCTCACTCTTAACATCAGTCACGCGGCCAACAACAAGACCGCGCGGAATTGTACTACTGAGACCAGAGGTAATAACAGTGTCGCCAACATTTATTTTTTCTAACTGTGGGATATAATCCATAACAATTGTTAAACCTAAGCGGCCGTCGGTCAATCCTTGAGTTTTATCAGAATTCTGCAAAGAAGCCGCTAACTGACAACCCGGACTAGTCGTCAAGCAAACACGGGCACTATTATCTTTAAGTTCAACAACTTTACCAATAATAATTCCCTCTTCACTCAGAACTCCCATATCAAATTTCAAGCCGTCACGGCTTCCCTTATCAATAATAATATCGCGGCTATTTTCTTCAGCTGGTAAAGAACCTTCTTTGGCAATGATATTAGCCATAATAGTTTGAAAATCATTACTAGCAGCAAAATCTAATTGATTACGCAACTTATTATTCTCTTCTTCGATCATCAAACAGCGAGCACTATCAATCGCTAGTTTTGCCGCCTCAGATTCTAACCTAGCAATTTCGGAAAGTAATCCTTCCTTTTCTCTTTTCTCGTCATAAGAAATTCCTAAACCAGTTCCCCAAGAATGAAGACGGGCACCAATCGGTTTAGTAATAACCGATAAACCGCGCTCTAAAGGCTTTAAAACACCAAGCAGATGTAAAAAAATCAGTAGTCCGAAAACTACTGCTGCAATCAAAATAGGATTTTTTCTACTAATTTTAATCATAGCTGGTTGGTAAAACAACCTTCTCAAACAATTCCTTGTTACCTAAAAGCATGCCCGTGCCTCGCGCTACGCAAGTTAGCGGGTCATCAACAATCTTAACAGGAATTTTCGCCGCAGCCGAAATTGCCTGATCTAAGCCGCGCAGAAGCGCGCCACCACCAGATAAATAAAGCCCGCGTTCATAAATATCAGATACTAGCTCAGGTGGAGTTGTTTCTAAAATAGTTTTTATATTCTCAATAATTTTAGCAATCGTTCGGCTTATCGCTTCTCTAATCTGTTTATCATTAATCATGATCGCCTTCGGTAAACCAGTTAATAAATCACGACCGCGTACTTCCATTTCTTGAGGCTCACTCTGAGGCACAGCCGAGCCAATACCAATCTTAATACTTTCAGCTAGCTGTTCGCCAATCAAAATATTAAATTCCTCACGAATATATTCAATGATATTATTATCAAATTCGTTGCCAGCCGCTTTTAGAGATTTCCAAGTAACAACTCCTCCTAAAGAAATAACTGCAATTTCGGTAGTGCCGCCGCCAATATCAACAATCATAGTTGCAGTCGCATCAATTACTGGCAAGCGGGCACCAATCGCGGCCGCCATCGCTTCTTCGATTAGATAGACCTTGCGGGCGCCGGCTGACTTAGCGGCATCTTCCACCGCCTTCTTTTCTACTTCTGTTAAATCAAGCGGAATGCCAATAACAACACGAGGGCGAGATAAAAGAGAAAAATTTTCCCCTTGAACCTTACCAATAAAATATTTCAACATTTTTTCCGTTACTTCAAAATCAGAAATTACACCATCAACTAAAGGCTTAATTGCTTCAATGTGTCCCGGGGTTTTACCCACCATCTTTTTAGCAGCATCGCCAACCTCTAGAATTTCATTGGTGCGTTTATTAATTGCTACTACGCTCGGCTCATTAATAACTAAACCTTTATCGCCAAGATAAACAAGGGTATTTCTGGTCCCCAGATCAATACCTAAATCGTGACTGAATTTTCCTAGAAATTTATTGAACATAGTTATAAAACAGCTTTAATAACATTTAGCAAATAACCAATCGTGTTTAGCTGGTTTACCGCTAATAAAACACTTCTTATTTTTAGGAGCATCGCTTTCTTTTTCTGTCAGTAGTACTCGTGACACCATACCAAAGCGTTCTTTTAATTGCTTTTCCGTGTCTGCGTCCTCACTCCAGCTCGCTTCAAACCAGCCAACCTGCTCGCCAATTTCATCCCAACTTTCTATACGATTAATATGGCTCCGAGAAAAATCAACTGCCTGCTGATAAAGATTGTTATGAATATCAGACATGATTCCAGGAATAACTTTAGATAAATCATCAGCCGATAAAACATCCTTACTGCCATTATCGCGGCGAAATAAAGTAACCTTGCCTTCAACTACTTCCTTAAGACCTATTTCCAAACGAACCGGAACGCCCCTAACTTCCCAATAATTAAATTTAAAACCAGGTGTTTGGCCATCACGTTCGTCTATTTTTATACGATAAGTTCCCTTAAGACTATTTTTGATTATATTGCAAAAATCTAAAACCTGACGGCGGGCATCATTGTCCTTATATATTGGCACCATTACAATTTGAATAGGGGCGATATTTGGCGGCAGACGCAAGCCATTATCATCACCATGAACCATAATTAGGGCACCAACTGAACGCCAAGATAAACCCCAACTATTTTGATGGGCAAAATGAGAATTACCATCGGCGCCAAGATAACTAACACCAAAAACTTTGGCAAAATTTGTACCCAAATAATGACTCGTGCCACCCTGAATAGCCTTGCCGTCCTTAGACATAACTTCAACCGTACTCGTCATAACAGCGCCAGCAAATTTTTCACTCTCTGATTTACGTCCAGAAAAGGTCGGGATAGCTAAAAATTCATAAAGATCACGATAAATACCAAGCATCTTCCATACCTCAGCTCTGGCTTCTTCTTCGGTCGCAAAAGCGGTATGGCCTTCTTGCCATAAAAATTCACTCCAACGCAAAAAAGCCCTAGGGCGCTTCTCCCAGCGCACAACATTAGCCCATTGGTTTAAACGTAGCGGTAAATCTTTATAACTTTGTATCCACTTAGCATAAGTTTTATACATAGCGGCTTCACTCGTCGGTCTAATCGCTAACTTATTAATCAGCTCCTCCCCACCAGCATGAGTAACAACCGCTAGTTCAGGAGAAAAACCTTCAACATGATCTTTTTCTGCTTCCAAATTCTCCAAAGGGACAAAAATTGGAAAATAAACATTCTCAACCCCATCTTCCTCAAAGCGGCGGCTAAGCTCTGCTTTAATCAACTCCCATATTTTCAAACCATAAGGACGGACAATACCGCAGCCCCTAACCTCAGAAGATTCAGCCAGCTCAGCCTCACGGACAACATCCTGATACCAGGCCGGAAAATCAGCCGACTGCTTAGTAATTGTTCTTTTTTCGCTTATAGCCATATAGTTCTTTTCTTTTATCCTATCTAAAAAAGTCATTCTTGTAAAGCTATAAAAAGCTATAAAAATTAGCTTTTTTTCATCATTTTTAAGGCAGCTTTAACCCTGGCGCCGCTATCTGTTAAATCATTAGGAATAACGCTTAGAGCAGCACGCGCTTCACTGAGCGAATAACCTAAAGACATGAGAGCATCAATCTCGTCACTGCCATAAGAATTAGGCTCAAGACCGCCAGTCGCACCGCTGCCGACAACCTTCATTATCTTAGTCTTAAGCTCCAGCACAACACGTTCCGCCGTCTTCTTGCCAATGCCAGAAACTTTAATTAAAAGATTAGCATCGCCGCGCAAAATTGCCTGAACAACATCTTCATAACTCGCTACGCTTAAAACTCCTAAGGCTGATTTTGGTCCAACTCCAGAAACACTTAAAAGCATTTCAAATATTTCCAAATCCAGCACCGATTTAAAACCATATAAATCAGAGGCTTCTTCACGCACATGATGATAAGTATATAGCTCGGTTTCGGCACCAAGTAAAAGTTCATTAAATAAATTATCTCCTAGCGCAACTTGATAGCCAACATCCTTGACATTAATAATAATACTGCCGTTACGTTTAGAAATTATTCTTCCTTTAAGATACGCAATCATATATTTTATTATAACTTCTTGATAAGTTTACGGCGCAAAACAGAAAATTCTGGAACAAGCGGACTACCTTTTGGCAAATCAATTAAAGCTTCAGCACCGCCGCCGCCACCGTGCGCCTCGTTGATTTCTTCCCCGGTTTTAGCATTAAACAAATGACGTAATTTAAATTTAATTGTTTCTTGCTCTGGCAATAGAATATCTAGTTCATCACCAACTTTAACAGTATTATGAACTTTAAAAATTAACTTTACATCACAAGTCTTATTAGCCTCACTTTTGATAGCTTGGCCGCAAAATTCCCAAGCGCTCTTATTATGAGAATCTAGAACATTTTGATCTGCCTTCTTATCAAACAAAAATCCTTCCGTATAACCGCGATGAATTAATTTAGTTTCAAGTTCATGATAAAGTTTAGCTAACTCCTTATTAAGCTCAGTTGAGGACAGACGCTTCGTTGATAAATCTAAAGCGCGGCGATAAGCCGAACAAACAACCGCTTGATAATAAACGCTCTTAGCCCGCCCTTCAATTTTAAAACTAGTAACACCTGCCTTAATTAATTCCGGCAAACGCTTAATAAGACAAAGGTCTTGAGAGTTCAAAAGATAAGCGCCGTGTTTTTCTTCAACTAATTCTAATTCTTCTTTATGTCCGTGCGCTTTAAGCGCATAGCGCTCAACATCATACTGCCAGCGACATGGCTGAGCACAGTCACCAAGATTTCCACTTCTATCAACAAATAATTTTGATAAAAAACAGCGCCCCGAATAAGCCATGCACATCGCGCCATGGATAAAATATTCTAACTCTAGCTTCGGCAAGGCTTTTCTAATTTCTTTAATACCCTGTAGGGCAACTTCTCTGCCTAAAACAATTCTGCTTACTCCCTGTTCAAACCAAAATCTAGCGGCAGCCGCATTTGTACAGTTAGCTTGAGTTGATAAATGAATTTCTACCTTCGGCCAGACTTTTTTAATAATACTCAACACTCCTGGGTCAGAAACAATTACCGCATCCGGTTTGATGTCTTTTAATTTATTTAAATAAGCTGCTAAAGGTTTAAGATGCGCGTCATGCGCAAAAATATTAGCCGTCACATAGACTTTCTTTTTTTGTGCATGCGCATAAACTACCGCCTCCTTAATTCCCCTCAAATCAAAATCATTAATCCGGACACGCAAAGAAAAATCAGGGATGCCTAAATAAACAGCATCCGCGCCATAGGCGAGGGCTGTTTTCATTTTTAATAAATTACCCGCTGGAGCTAAAAGTTCAAGCGGAAATTTTTTTGTTTTTATATTTTTTTTCATCACTAAATTTAACTTTAAACTAGTTTAAGCTAAACCCCTTAATTTATTAATCCTATCTTGAACTGGAGGATGAGTAGAAAACGCACGGGCAAATAACCCGGGGCGGCGACCACCAGCCTTAAAAGGTGAAGCGATATATAGATGAGCAGTCGCACGATTAGCTACTTCTAGCGGCTCTTGATCAGCCGAAATTTTCTCTAGAGCTCGTGCTAAACCTTCTGGATAGCGGGTTAATAATGCCCCATCAGCATCAGCCGCAAATTCACGCTTACGAGAAATAGCCATCTGCATTAACTGCGCAAACAAAGGCGCTAAAATTGCCAAAATAACAGCAACTATCATGATAATTCCCTGCATCTGTCCCTTACTATCGCTATCACGCTTACCAAAAAAAGCCATGCGCGTAAACCAGTCGGCCAGAAGAACTATCATGCCAACTAAAACCGTGACAAGAGTCGCAAGTAAAATATCACGATTACCAATATGAGATAATTCATGAGCAATTACGCCTTCAAGCTCGGACTTATCTAGCTTCTGCAACAAACCGGAAGTCACGGCGACGACAGCATGTTCAGGATTACGACCGGTAGCAAAAGCGTTAGGGGCGCTGTCATCAATAATATAAATTTTCGGCACCGGCAATCCGGCAGTAATGCAAAGATTTTCTACCAAATGATAAAGCTCCCGATTACTATCGTGATCAACTTCTTTAGCTTTACTCATTGCTAAAACAATCTTATCGCTATACCAGTAGCTCACAAAACTGGAGATAACACTAAACATAACCGCAATATAGATAATTGCTGGTTCAGCCATGGCTTGGCTAAAAATATAACCGACAACCATAACAAAGGCAAAAAACCCGGTCAATAAAAACCAGGTTTTCCGCTTATTAGAATCGCTATGTGTATAAATGGTAGACATAACTAAATTTTGGATCTAATTATTCTTTTTTATCATCCATCATTTTTTTGCTAAAACCTTCAAAAGCTCTTAATACTTCAATCGGGGTCATAAAGACGACGGTGTTTGATTGGTCCGAAGAAATATCATTAATCGCCTGCAAAGTTCTAAGATGCAAAGCTCCATTAGAACTAGCTAGCATGCTAGCAGCTTTCGCAATATTTTCAGAAGCAGCCAATTCACCTTCTGAATTGATAATAACTGCTCTCTTTTCACGCTCCGCTTCTGCTTGTTTAGCAATAGTTCTTTCCATTGATTCTGGCAAAGAAACATCTTTAAGTTCAACATTATTAACTTTTAAGCCCCAAGCATCAGTTTCTTTATCAACAATTTCCCGAATACGATCAGCGATCTTATCGCGTTGTGACAATAGTTCATCTAAGGTAACTTCGCCAACGATATTACGCATGGTGGTTTGCGCATATTGAGAAATAGCATAATAAAAGTTCTCAACCTCAATTACTGCTTTATCAGCAAACTCAACCCGATAATAAATAACGGCATTAACCATAACCGAAACGTTATCGCGAGTAATTGCCTTCTGGTCCGGAACATCAACTGCTTTAACGCGCATATCAACTTTCTTAAAAGTTTGAAATATCGGCCAAAGGAAGCGCCAGCCCGGATTCATGATTCCGGTATAGCGTCCCATAGTAAACTGGACACCGCGCTCATATTGATTAATCTGCTTTAAACCACTGAGAAAGAAAATCCCGACAATGATTATAAAATAAACAAAACCCATATTTTTAAAATTAAGTTTTTAATTAAAACTTGACTGCCACCGGCTCTTTCTCGGCTTCGTTCTCAACTTCAAAAAATTTACGGCTAGTAAACTTCAACCAGCCAGCAATAATATTATTTGGGAAAACTTGAATCTTAGTATTGAAGTCGCGGACATTAGTATTATAGAAGCGACGAGAAGCTTGAATCTTATTTTCTGTATCAGATAATTCACGCTGTAATTCCAAGAAGTTTTGATTCGCTTTTAAATCAGGGTAATTTTCCGCTAAAGCAAAGATTGACTTTAAAGTGCTTGATAAGGCATTTTCCGCTTGCCCCTGAGCTTCAGCATCGCCTTTAGCTTGGGCCGACATCGCACTATTTCTAGCAGCGATAACCTTTTCAAAAGTTGCCTGCTCATGGGCAGCATAACCTTTGACGGTTTCTACTAAATTAGGAATCAAGTCATAACGACGCTTGAGCTGAACATCAATATCGCTCCAAGCTTCGTCAACCCGATTTTTTAAACGGATGAGGCCGTTGTATAAAGCAATAACTGCTAAAACAGCGACCGCGACTACTCCCAAGATAATATAAAGGATAGTCATAGATTTTTAATTAATTGTTTAATTATTTATAAGAACTTTCTTAAATTATAACAGAAAACCCTTATTTTTTCAAGTCTAAACTAATAATTACAATTTCTCCATCAATCTTAATTTCCTTGGCATGATTAGCTTCTGACAGACTATCAACTAACGTTAGCGATTTACTGAGCGTCTCTTTGGAAATATCAGCACCTAACTTCTTAATTGTTTCGGAAATTTCAGCTGATTGAGATACAATATTAACTACCACCATATCTCCAAGGCTCAGACCAGCTTCTTTGCGCAACATATTGATTGATCTAATGAGCTCACGTTTTAGGCCTTCCATTTTTAATTCTGACGTTATTTCAGTATCAAGCTCAACTTCTAAGTTTTCTGCTTTTCCGGCAAACTCCAAGAATTGAATATTAAGCTCATCTTTAATTAATGACTGATAATCTTCAGTCAAATCTGTTACTACTTTAACGGTCGCCTTCGCCAGCATCTGTCTAATCTTAATACCTGCTTCATCTCGTTTTGCTAAACCAACTTCAACAATCCGGCGCGCTAATGACATATTTTCTAAAACTTCATTACCCTGGATACCTAGTGCCTGCGGCCAAGTTTCTAAATGAACAGAAGCATTTTTATCCTTAAAATCGTAAGCACTCAACTTCTGCCATAGGTTTTCCGCAACAAAAGGCATAAAAGGAGCGATTGCTTTTGATAGTTCCAATAAAATAAACTTAGTTGTTAAAAGCGCTTTCTCCTTATCGGCTTCATCTTCCGACTTAAATCGGTCGCGGCTGCGGCGCAAATACCAAGTTGAAAATTCATCAATAAATTCAGTAATAGGACGCACAGCCTTCGTTAGATTATAAGCAGACATTCCAGACACAATGTTTCCGAGCAATAAATCAAATTTAGCTAGTATCCATTTATCTAAAACATTTTCGCTTGCTAACACTGCTTTTTTTAATTTCTCACCTGAGACAGCAACTACTGGGTTATCAGCGGCATAAAGTTCATAGAACTTATAAACGTTCATTAAAAGCATCACATTCTTGCGCAACGATTCTTCTGTTCCCTTTTCAGAAAAATTAAGATTTTCAGCTGACATGACTGGAGAAGATAATAGTTGCATACGCAAAGCGTCAGCACCGTGCTTTTCCATAACTAATGAAGGGTCGGGATAATTTTTTAAACGCTTAGACATCTTCTTGCCATCTTCCGCTAAAACAATTCCATTAGCAATAACATTTTCAAAAGCGTGACTTGCACGCACGCCGCCAGAAATAACATGGAGATAATAAAACCAAGCACGAGTCTGATCGACGCCTTCAGCAATAAACTGAGCCGGAAAAGAGTTTTCTAGCTTCTCTTTATTTTCAAAAGGATAATGAACTTGCGCATACGGCATTGAGCCAGACTCAAACCAACAATCTAAAACGTCAGGAACACGCTTCATTGTTCCCTGACATTTTTCACAAGAAAAAGTAATAATATCAACTTTATCTTTATGAATATCAGAAATACCGATAACTCCGCTTAATTTTTCTAGTTCAGCCACACTGCCAACAACTTTACGTTCGCCACAATTACATTCCCAAATTGGAATAGCGCTCGCCCAAAAACGCTGGCGAGAAATTGACCAATCACGAGCACCCTCCAACCAGTTACCAAATCTTCCTTCTTTCATGTGCTCCGGAAACCAATGAATATTTTTAGCACTCTCGAGCAACTGCTCTTTAATTTTAGTTACGCTCACAAACCAAGAAGAGGTTGCGTAGTTGATTAACGGCGTATCACAGCGCCAGCAATGCGGGTAGCTATGCTCATATTTTTCTTTATGGAATAACAACCCCTTACTCGCTAAATATTTAATAATTTCAATATCGGTTGAAGTATGGTCGCCTAACGGCTTAACATGAAGACCGGGAAAATCTTTTACTTCCGGCGCAAAATGGCCATCAAGTCCAACATGTTGAATAAATGGCAACTTATTATCACGACCAAGCTTCATATCGTCCTCACCAAAAGCAGGAGCAATATGAACAACGCCAGTGCCTTCTTCAGTTGTCACGAAATCAGCCACATAAACTTTCCAACCATTATTATGGTTCTCTAATTTTTCATCGCTGGCATAATAATCAAACAAGGGACGATAAGCGCGACCAGCCAGCTCTGAACCTTTAACGCTAGAAATAATTTCGTATTTCTTATCTTTAAAAACATCAGCCAATCTTTCTTTGGCAAGAATATAATTTGTATCATCGCTAACAACCTTAACGTATTCAATATCAGCTCCTACTGCTAAAGCGACATTGCCAATTAAAGTCCAAGGGGTAGTCGTCCAAGCTAAAATATATGTTCCCGGCTCATCAATTAATTCAAACTTAGCAGTTACGCTTAAATCTTTAATATCACGATACCCTTCAGTTACTTCCGACTGCGACAAAGTTGTCTCGCAACGCGGACAGATATGCATTGAGCGGTAATCTTTATAAATTAAATCTTTATCCCAAAGTATTTTAAAGACCCACCAAATAGATTCCATGAAATTTAAATCCATGGTTCGGTAAGGATTCTTCATATCTACCCAGCGGCCAAGCCGGGAAATAACCTTTTCCCATTCATCGGCATAAGTAAAAACTTTAGAACGGCAGAGTTCATTAAATTTACCAACTCCCATTTCTTCAATATCTTTCTTCTGCTTAGTGCCGAGTTCTTTTTCAACAATATTTTCAATCGGCAACCCATGGCAGTCCCAGCCCCAGCGACGTTCAACACGATAGCCATTCATTGTATAATAGCGCGGCACCACGTCCTTCATGATACTGGAAACTAAGTGTCCGTAATGCGGCGTGCCAGTAGCAAACGGGGGTCCATCATAAAAGACATAGTCACCCTGAGGCGCATCTTTTTCTACCGACTTCTGAAAAGTTTCTGACTTCTCCCAAAAAGAAAGAACTTCTCCTTCGGTCTGTGTGATGGGATTTTTATTTATTTTATTCTCTGCCATATTCTTATATCTTTTATCTCTTAAGCATAAACCAATTTCTCTTCCCCGCTTTTAGCACTAAACCATCAGCAGGAATCTCAATCTGTTCATGAACATCTTTTTTAATTTCCTCGCCACGCAATTTAATTCCGCCCTGATCAACTAAACGACGCAAGTCGCTCACACTTGATTCCGGCTGACATTTTTTCAAAATTGATAATAAATCTAATTTATCTGTCCCCAAAGAAACTTCAATCATCTCATCGGGTACTTCTTTCTTTTGAAATTTTTTAACAAAATCTTCCTGAGCAGAATTAGCCGCTTCCTCACCATGAAAAATCTTGGTAATTTCCCAAGCAGTTTTCATTTTCGCATCACGCGGTCCAAGCTCAGAAATCATTTTTTCAATTTCATCTAAAGCAATCCGCGTATTATTAATCAAAAATATTTTTGTCATCTCGTCTGGCTGAGCCATAATGGCACCATACATATCAACCGCTGAGTAATTTAAAAATATTCCTGTACCCCTGCTCTTAGACATCAATTCACCGGTAATCGGATTTTCCATCAAATTAACCGCGACAACAAATTTATCTTTATTCTTAAATTTCTTAAGCAAAGTTCGACCAACTAGCGCATTAAAAATTTGGTCCGTGCCACAAAGCTCAACATCAACATCCATGGCAACACTATCGTAACCTTGCATTAATGGATATAAAAATTCATGAAGATGGATTGGCTTTTCCTCGGCTAAACGCTTTTGAAACATATCACGCTCTAGCATTTGCTGAACGGTAACGTTGGCGGCAAGATTAACGACATCTTCCATGGTTAATTTTGAAAGCCAATCGTGATTATACATAATACGTGGTGGATTTTTCTTAACATCAAAATCCATCAACGGTTTAATTTGTTCTAACCAGTTTTTAACATTAACAACCACATCTTCGCGTGATAACTGCGCCCGAGTTGCCGTCTTGTCAGTCGGGTCGCCAATACGAGCGGTAAAATCACCAATTAAAACAATAACTTCATGACCAAGCTGGCGAAATTCTTCAAGTAACATATAATTCTTCGCATGGCTCAAATGTAAAGAGGTTGAAGTCGGATCAGCACCAATATAAAAGCGCATCGGCTTCTCGCCCGCTAAACGCTCGGCAAATTCTTTTTCAGTAGGCAGAACATGCTTGATAATGCCCCGTTCTAAAATTTTAGCGGCAGCTTTTTGTCTTTCCGCGTTAGTCATATTGATTATTTTATATTATTCATAATAATTCCATCCTCCATATAAACCGGACTTCCATATTTAATTGCATTCTTTAGTCGTAATGCTAAACGTTGACTCAATAATCCAAAAGCTTCATTATCCGGTAGAAACCTAAATTCAGAATGTTCATCGCTCAATTTTATTTTTTCAATATCTTCTTCAGTCATAACTCCGCCGGAAAATAAAAACTGAATAGATTCATAAAAAGTTTCAACAGGTGACGACTTATAATCTACAGCCATAAAGAATAATTCTGTTTTGTCTATCCCTATTTCTTCTTTTATTTCCCTAATAGCTCCAGCAATAACTCCCTCTCCAGCCTCGACCACGCCACCGGGAAGATTCCAAGACTTATCACCATAGTCTTTATGAAGAACAAGAATTTTCCCTTCGCTATTACGGAATAAAACTGCAGCCGCTACTCTTTTCTTGGGCAGTGAATTAAAAAAGTCTTTATCTAAAATATGTTGTTCCATAACAAAGTAAAAAATGTATAAAAAGCTAACCAATCTTCTCTTTCAAAACCATAATTAAATCATTAGCTCTTCCTAAGTTTTCCGCTAAGCGATTATTATCAACCGAAGCAGATTTATCATTCATTAATCCAACTTGATATTCCAAAGAGGAAAGCATTTCACCAATCACCTTCTTCTCGGATTCTGATATTTCTGGCTTATTAATATTTTCTAATAAATCAGACAATTCATCTTTAGTAAGAGAAACAAA
Organism: uncultured Gammaproteobacteria bacterium; assembly: GCA_964652745.1. Lineage (GTDB taxonomy): Bacteria > Patescibacteriota > Patescibacteriia > Patescibacteriales > UBA12465 > UBA12465. Next base: position 4,944 of record CAZZBQ010000012.1, on the reverse strand, counting down.
GAAAGTCGGTAAATTTGTTTGTTTAGAAATAACCACTTCTTTCCCCGATTCACCGACCGACTTAATACCATATTGCACAAAACTACCACCACGAACAAACTTATCCATAATCTTCTTCTCCTTCTTAGCACCGCCATCTTGGCCATAACCTTCAACTATTTCATCAAAACCACAAACGACGCTACCGGTCTCTAAATCAAGCAAGAGATTATCAACACCATTTTCATAATCATCCCACGCAGAAGATCTAACCGATAAAAACCGAGGTCCGAGCACCTTGGCTAAAGATAGGGTTATTGCCTGCTCAGCTAAAGAATTTGATGAAGCTTCTTTTTTATTACGATAATCTTCAAGGCTCAAACCACTTTCCTGCGCCCAGGCCTTTTCTTTAATCTCAATAAACTTAAAATCCGCTTCATCAGTAATTTTAATACGACCATTGCTTTCTAAAATTTCACCATAACGCTCATTAATATTTTCGGCTAAGGATTTAAGATCGTTTCTAACTTGAGACGCAAACGATTCTGGACTTTTTTTCTTGCGCCCTCTTTCTAGCTGGTCAAGTGGTATTTGGCCAACAATTTTAAATTCAATGCCCATATTTTTATATTTTTTCTAACTCCTTCTCTAAAACTTGGTCATTTTCATCAAACAAGAAGCGTCCTCTAAACTTCTGCCCCTCTAAAAATAGTGGCAACCAATATATATCATCAGACCACATTTCGTTATATGGAATCTCTTTAAACTCAAACCATTTCGGCCTCATCTCCTCACTCTCAGTGATTTCTCCGATAAATCTACTGACTTTAAAAATATGTACTTCTAAAATATCTTGCTTACCTTTAAACTCAAAATCTATAACTCCATATTCTTCAAGGTCAAGTGCCTTTATTCCCGCCTCCTCTTCCAACTCTCTAAGAGCAGCCTCCTCAATAGCTTCATTGAAATTAACCTTTCCGCCAAAACCATTCCAACGTCCAACACCAAAACCTCGTTTTTTCAGGCCCAATAGAATTCGATTTGATTCCTGAATGATACAAAGGGTTAGCGTCTTTCTCATATCAATCAAACTATATTCTTTAAATCTTGATTTATCACTATCGGCTGCATGCCTTTTATTTCTTCACTGTAATCCATTTCCGGTAAAGGGTTAAAAAGATAAATCGGTTTCTTAAGAAATAAAGCAAGCCCCATTTCTATTAAAGTATTAGCACCAACATAACCCTTAATTCCCTTCTTATCCATGTTCATAACCAAGATAGCGTCAGCCCAAACTTCTTTATTAAAATGGGTCAATATTGCTGTTTTTTTAGCATCCCAAACCCAAGACTCTGGGCTGTTGGATTTTCTAATCTCATAATATTCAGAAACGGTAATATATTCTCCCTGCCCATTTAAAATCTTAGTCGGCGGCAAATCCACTTCATGGCCCAAGGCTTCTAATTCTTTTTTTGCAATTAGCATGTCTTCAAAAAAGGCAATGCTGCCGCAGATGGTTATTTTCATAAAAAATTTTATTGTCCATGGCACTTCTTATATTTCTTCCCACTACCACAAGGGCAAGGGTCATTACGTCCGACAATCTTACCACTCTCGTCTTTAACCTTTTCATGAACTAAATCAATTGTATTGCGCCCCTCGGCCTGCTTGTGCATTTCCTTTTGTGCGCCAGAAAACTCTAATTTGGCCTCCAATGGCTTATCAGCAAAAACCTTAAGAGCGGCGCCTTCCATTTGTCTTTCAATGGAAGAAACAAAAGCTTCGCCTGCCTTAAAAATAGAAAAAGCGACGTTGCGATTAATAAGCCCAGTTAATTCTTGGTACAAGCGATAGGCTTCTTTTTTATATTCAACTAAAGGATCGCGCTGGCCATAACCGCGTAAACCAATGCCACGTCGTAAATAGTCAACTGTTTCTAAATGTTCAACCCAGAGATTATCAATTGTTCTAACTAAAATTCCCTTCTCTACTTCCTGAAAATCAACGCCCGCCGCCACAAATTTTTCATTCATGAGCTTATAACGATTATCAATTTCTTGCTCCAAGTAAGCAACCATTGCTTCACGCTTCGCGCCGGTCTGATTAGTCCCGGCAGCTAATTCACCAAGCTTAGTCTTGATGCTATCATCAGCGGTAAAAATCGTCTTAAGATTTTCAAAAATTTCCTGAATATTCCATTCGGTGGTATTTTCGGAAGCAGTATGAAAAGAAACAACGCCAGTCACTTCTTCTTTAACCATCGGAATAATAATTTCACTTAAAGATTTAGCGTTCGCATCTTCTTCAAAAATACCCTCGCTAATATTAATGATCTCGCGGCGGCGGCGATAAATAGCCATGCGATGTTTATTAATAACATCATCGTATTCAACTAAATGTTTTCTAATATCAAAGTTATTGCCTTCAACTTTCTTCTGCGCGCTTTCAATTGATTTAGAAATCATCTTATTTTCAATTGGCATATCAGCTGGCACGTTTAGAGTCTTCATCAAACCCTTCATGCGATCACCGCCAAAAATGCGCATCAAGTCATCATCAGTAGAAACATAAAATTGTGAAGAACCGGGATCACCTTGGCGACCAGCGCGGCCACGCAACTGGTTATCAATACGACGTGATTCATGACGTTCGGTGCCAATAACGTGCAGACCGCCTAAAGAGCGCACTTCTTCTTGTTCTTCTTTGGTTGGCGGATTACCGCCTAAAATAATATCAACACCGCGACCAGCCATGTTAGTTGCTAGAGTAATTGACCCTTTACGACCAGCCTGGGCAATAATTTCTGCTTCTTTTTGGTGGTTCTTGGCATTTAACATCTGCGGGCGCAAGCCTTCAAGATGCATCATCTCGGTTAAAACCTCATTTTTTTCAATAGATATTGTACCGATTAAAATCGGCTGCCCTTTTTCGCTGCGCTCCTTAACTTCGCGAATAACTGCACGAAATTTATCTTCTTCGGTCCTATAAATTAAATCATTTAAATCTTTTCTGATATTTGGTTTATTGGTCGGAATAACGATCGTATCAAGGTTATAAATTTTATGAAATTCCTCAGCTTCAGTAGCAGCGGTACCAGTCATACCAGACAACTTCGTATACATACGAAATAGATTCTGGAAAGTAATGGTTGCCATCGTCTGCGATTCTTTCTGAACCTTCACGCCTTCTTTAGCTTCAATCGCTTGATGCAAACCTTCGCTATAGCGGCGACCCGGCATCATGCGTCCAGTAAATTCATCAACAATAATAATTTCACCATCTTTAACAACATAATCGCGATCGCGCTTAAATAAAACGCGCGCCTTTAGAGCCTGCTCTAAATGATGAACTTCCTTAACGCCGCCTTCAACGTAAATATTACCCAAGCCAAGCAACTTCTCAACTTTAGCAATACCAACTTCGGTTAAAGTGGCCGCCTTCATCTTCTCATCAACATTATAATCTTCATTCTCATCTAACTTTTGAACCAAAGCTGAAAATTTAGCATAGCGATCACCCGATTCTTCGGCGGGAGCACTAATAATAAGCGGGGTGCGAGCTTCATCAATTAAAATAGAATCAATTTCATCAACGATGGCGTAATGAAGTGGGCGTTGAACAGTTTGCGCTAACGTATAAACCATATTATCGCGCAAGTAATCAAAACCAAATTCATTATTAGTACCGTAAGTAATGTCGCAATAATAAGCTTCACGGCGCGGAATGCGGCGGAAGTTTTGTAAGCGCGGATCAAACTGACTTTCGTCTGTATAGGTCGGATCGTAAATATAAGCAGTATCATGAACGATAACGCCAGTAGAAAGACCAAGGGCATAATAAACCGGAGCCATCCAGCCAGCACCAACGCGGGCCAAATAATCATTAACGGTAATCAAGTGAACGCCTTTACCTTCCAAAGCATTTAAATATAAAGGCAAGGTAGCAACCAAGGTTTTACCTTCACCAGTTCTCATTTCCGCAATTTGGCCACGATGAAGAACGATACCACCAACTAGCTGCACATCATAATGTCTCTGACCTAAAATACGGCGCGAAGCTTCGCGAATAGCCGCAAAAGCCTCCGGCAAAAGGTCATCTAAAGAAGCGCCCTCACTTAAACGGGTCTTAAAATCAGCCGTTTTTTCTTTAAGGTTAGCGTCATCTAAGGCCTGATACTCATTTTCTAAGCTATTGATGCGGTCAATGATCGGCTGCATAGCCTGTATTACCTTTTCATTAGCATCGGGAAACAGTTTACTGAATATACTCATATTATTGTATTACTAAGCAAAAATAACCGCTTAAAACGGTTTTTCCTCCAGTTTCAGTATAATACGGATAGTTAATAAAATAAATATTGACAAAATTTCCCTATTTATGTGCCCGATTATCAACCTCGTATTTAGTGTTCTGAGCTTCAAAGAAATTTACAAGTTCCAAGGTATCAATTTCGGTTGCCATCCACTGTGCTGGATTAGGCGTCTTGAAATGAGTTTCAAAGCCTAACTCCTCTAAGCGTCGATCCGCCACATACTCCACATACTGATTAACATAATCCGCGTTAATACCTAAAATACCACGTGGAAATAAATCGCGATTATACGCAGTTTCCAAATTAACGCCGTCAATTATCAACTGACGGATTTCGGCAGCAAACTCAGGAGTGGCCACCTCCGGATTCTCTTCTAAAATAGTTAAAACTAAATTAATGCCAAACTTAAGATGCAAACTCTCGTCACGCACGACCCAATCAATCATTGAACCGAAATTTTTAAGCTTCTGCTTCTGACGAAAACTAAGAGCAACCATAAAACCAGAATAAAACCAAATACCCTCCATGACGATATTATAAGCAATCAAATTACGGACAAATTCTTGCTTCCCTTCTAAGGTTTCAATATCCAAACTATTATCCGTCATGCGATTTAAATACTTGGTAATGAAATCTTCCTTTGCTTTAATAGA
>CAZZBQ010000011.1:0-18109 GCA_964652745.1 uncultured Gammaproteobacteria bacterium | reverse complement strand
GCGGAGATTGCTCGCCGCACAGAAATAAAAAAATAAACCTATGAGAACGCTTTACCGAGATTATCGTCCCCAAAATTTTATTGACATTTTGGGGCAGAAACATATTAAAATAACTTTACAGAATGAAATTAGCGCTGGTAAAACTGCGCAAGCTTTTTTATTTTGTGGACCACGGGCAGTTGGTAAAACAACTATGGCACGTGTTTTAGCTAAAGCAGTTAATTGTTTAGAATTAAAACCAGGAGAGTATGAACCATGCGGAAAATGCTCTAGTTGCCAGTCAATTACTGAAGGCAGTAATTTAGATGTAATTGAAATTGATGCTGCTTCTAATACCGGCGTTGATAACGTTAGAGAAAATATTATTTCTTTTTCCCGTTTAGCGCCTAGCCAAACAAAGTATAAGGTATTTATTATTGATGAGGTCCACATGCTTTCGCCTTCGGCTTTTAATGCTTTATTAAAAATTATTGAAGAACCGCCGACTTATGTTATTTTCATTCTTTGTACAACAGAGATTCATAAAGTTCCGGCGACTATTATTTCGCGCTGTGAACGCTTTGATTTTAAACGAATTAGCGTAACTGATGTTGTAGGAAAATTACGTCGTATTTCTACTCAAGAAAATGTAGAGATTGACGAAGATGTTTTAGAAGCGATCGCACGCCGCAGCGGTGGACATTTGCGTGATGCTGAAAGCTTGTTGGGGCAAATATTCTCTTTAGGGGAAAAACATATCAGTTTGGAGCAGGCTGAATTAGTTATTCCTCATTACAATAGCAGTGAAGCGGTGGATTTATTAGAATATTTAAGTAAGAAAGATGCGGCTAAAGCAGTGTCTCTAATTAATCAACTAGCGGATAGTGGCGCTAACTTGCGTAATTTTAATAGTGAACTGGTTGCGCTGTTGCGTAAGTTAATTATTTTTAAAGTCAGTCCAGAATTATCCAGTAGCTTAGGTTTAAATTTAGGAGATAATTTAGAATTAAGACTTAATAGTATTGCCGCTAATTCTTCCGTGCCTTTGCTGATTGCTTATACTCGTCGCCTATTAGATGCTTATAATGAAAAGAACTTATTAATTGCTCAACTGCCTTTAGAGCTAGCTGTTATAGAAATTTGTGCCGGTCTAAGCGATGAGCAACCATCAGTCTATAAAGCACCAATAAAACCCGTGGCACCAGCGCCAATTAAGTCAACTCCAATTAAGTCAGCGGCCGCCTCAACTCCAACTTCAGCGTCAAATTCATCAGTTGTAAAGTCAGCGCCACTTCATCAAGCCATTGATTTACAAGATAATGAAGTAGCGGAAAAATGGCCTGAATTTTTAGTTAAAATTAAAAAACATAATCACTCCTTATCCTTTGTCTTGCAGAATTGTGAACCACAAGCACTACAAGCCGGTAAATTATATCTGGTTTTTAAATATAAATTTCATCAAGATAGGGTTAATGATCCTAATATTCGTAGCTTGATTGAAGCAACTCTCGCCGAAGTGTTTGGTTCCGGAGTTAGTATTGAATCTAAGCTTGATGAAAACTTAGAACTAAAAAAACATTTAATCAGTCAGGCAACCGAAGAAAATTCGGCGCCGCTTATATCAGCCCCAGTAGTTAATGAATCTAAGGCTGGCGGTGCAATGATGGACAATCTTTTGGCCGCCTTTGGCGGGGAAGTAATAGGTTAAAATAAAAATAATCCTGAGCTAATATCAAAAATTATGTTAGACATAAAATTCATCCGGGAAAATTTAGAGGAGGTAAAAAGAGGCTTGCTTAAACGCCTTGATCCGGAAAAATTGAACTTAGAACAAGTTTTAGCGCTTGATGATAAACGCCGCGAATTAATTGCTAAAACCGAAGAACTAAAAGCGGAACGCAATAAAAATTCTAAAATAAAACCAACTCCAGAAATTATTGCTGCTATGAAAGATTTGGGTGAGCGCATTAAACAACTAGATGAAGAGTTAACTGCTACTGAGAAAGAATTCTCTGAACAAATGTCTGAATTACCAAACATCCCGGCGCCAGATGTAATTGCTGGCGGCAAAGAGAACAATGAAGTCATTTATACTTATGGTAAAAAGCCTGAATTTTCTTTCGAACCAAAAGATCATGTTGAGTTAGCTACTTCTTTAGGTTTAATTGACTACGAACGAGCTGCTAAAATGTCTGGTTCAGGGTTCTGGTGCTATACAGGCATGGGTGCTTTATTAGAATGGGCGTTGTTATCATATTTTATTGATTTCCATTCTCGTAATGGCTATGAATTTATGATGCCGCCATATTTGCTTACTGAAAAGTCAGCTTATACTTCTGGTCATTTGCCTAAATTCCGAGATGATTTATTTTGGAATCAAGATGGGCTTTGTTTGAATGCAACTAGTGAAATGATGTTGGGAAATTATTATCGTGATGAAATATTGAGTGAAGAAGACTTACCTAAAAAATACTTTGCTTATTCAGCTTGTTTCCGTCGCGAAGCTGGCAGTTATCGCCAAGAAGAACGGGGCATGATTCGTGGTCATCAGTTTAATAAGGTAGAAATGTTTATTTTTTCTCGTCCGGAAGAAAGCTGGAAAATGTTTGCCGAGATGGTAAACAATGCTCAAAAATTAATTGAAGGTCTAGGTTTACATTTCCAAATTTCTAAATTAGCAGCCGGTGATTGTAGTTCGGCTATGGCTAAAACCTATGATTTAGAGGTTTTCATTCCTAGCATGAAAATCTATAAAGAAGTGAGTAGCGTTTCTAATGCCTTAGAATATCAGGCGCGCCGCGGTCAAATTAGATATAAAAATACTTCTAGCGGTAAAAATGAATTTCTTCACACTCTTAATGGCTCCGGCTTGGCTACTAGTCGTTTATTGCCAGCTATTTTAGAGCAGAATCAGCAAGCGGATGGGTCGGTAGTTATCCCTAAAGTTTTGCGCCAGTATTTACCTAAACGGATGAAGGTTATTAAGATGAACACTAATTAAAAGAAGCAATGAGGCTGCGCTCTTATCTCAGTATTTTATTTTGTCTATTTTGTTTTACTCCGTTAGTGGTTAAGGCGGCCACGATTAAGGCATCTTATCCGCGCTTAGCTAATTATTATTTGCGTTGGGAATTAAGCACAGAAGAGGCGCGCCAGCTTTCTAAATGGGATTTACTGGTACTTGATATGGAAGTTCAGGAAAATAGCCCGGCTTCATTGCGTTTAATTCGGGAACTGAATCCCGATGTTATTATTTTGGCTTATCTTACTTCTCAAGAAATTATTGATGATATTGATTTAGCGGCCGGTAATACCGGCGCAACACTAAGACGAAGTTTGCGTTCCCAAATTAGTGATGCTTGGTGGCTTAAGGATCCGGCAGGAAACAGAGTTTCCAATTGGCCTGGAACTTATATGCTTAATTTAAGCGATGGCGCCGGCACAAATTCAAACGGTGATAAATTTAATGAATTCTTGCCTGAATTTGTTTATCAAAATATTTATAAGTCGGGTTATTTTGATGGTGTTTTTTATGATAATACTTGGGGTGACGTTACCTGGGTTAATGGTGCTAATTTAGATTTAGATAGAGATGGGCGTAAAGACGAGGTAAGTAAAGCGGATGCTGCTTGGTCTGCGGGATTTAAAAAAATGTTAACTGAAAGCCGACGTTTATTTGGTGATAAATTTATTATTGTCGGCAATGGTCGTGTTTTTCAGGGCTATCAAGGACTGTTAAACGGCATGATGTTAGAGTCGTTCCCATCTTCTTGGGAAAATGGCGGCACTTGGTCAGGCTCAATGAATACTTATTTAAATTTACCTAAAGCCAATCTTTATCCTGAAACATCAATTATTAATTCCAGTCGCAGCCAGCAAACTGATTTTCAAGCTTTTCGCTTCGGCTTAACTAGTGCGTTACTTGGTGATGGTTTTTATAGCTTTGATTACGGACCAAGTAATCATACTCAAACTTGGTGGTATGATGAATACGAGGTTAATTTAGGTCCTGTTCGCAGTCCTGCCTATAATCTATTAAGCCCTAAATCGCCAACTATTATGCAGCCAGGGTTATGGCGTCGCGATTTTAAATTCGGCAGCGTGATTGTTAATTCTACCATCAAAGAACAATCCTATATTTTCTCTCAAGAAAATTTTGAAAAAATTAAAGGTACGCAGGATACTAAATTTAACACGGGCGAGAAAATAAACTTTTTGAAGTTAGCGTCTAAAGATGGTATTGTTTTATTAAAACAAGCAGATGAAATTTATAATGCTACTTTTATAAATGGTTATTTCTATCGCGTTTTTAATAGTAAGGGCAGTCAATTAAGAAATGGATTTTTTGCCTTCTCTAATGCTTATCCAGCTAGCGCTTCGGTAGTTATTGCTGATTGCGAAAATAACGGGGAAGAGGATGTGAGCTTGATGGCTGATAAGGGGTCGGTTAAGCTTAATAAGAATGGACAACAGCTAGCTCTTTTCTATCCTTACGATAAACTTTTTAATAAACACTTGAATATTTCCACGGAAATTAATAACGGTTTTATCAATACTGTAGCTGTTGGCCCTGGTGAAGGCGGCGGTCCGCAGGTGCGAATTTTTACGGCCACCGGAAAATTACTTGGTAGCTTCTTCGCTTATGATAAGAGTTTGCGAGGCGGAGTCAGTGTTGCTCTTGGAGACCTTGATGGTGATGGCGTTTTAGAAATAGTTACTGGTCCAGGTAAAGGCAGCGAACCGTTAGTAAAAGTTTTTGATATTTCTGGTAACATAAAAAATAGTTTCCTAGCTTATGATAAACGGTTTCTTGGTGGAATTGAAGTTACTTTGGGCGATGTTAATAATGATGGTAGTTTAGATATCTTAACTGTTCCGGGACCAGGCGGCGGTCCGCAGGTGCGAATTTTTACGGCTACCGGAAAAGTCCTTGGACAATTTTTTGCCTATGACCAAAGCTATCGAGCGGGTTCTAAAATTTCTGTTAGTGATTTAAATAGGGACGGCCAAGTAGAAATTTTAGTTGGCGCTAAGAATTTTTATTAATTTTTATATGTTTAAAAATCTTAACCGTTATTTTAGAAAACGCTTTGATCGTCTTTATCGTAAAAGACGCTGGCATTTGTTTTTAGACATTAGTTTAATTGTTGTTATTTTGATTTTAGCAGTAGCCATTTTAAGCCTTCATTTCTATAATCCGAAAATTAATGATTTTAACTCTTGGACAAAACCAAACGGTAACAGTGAAGAAATAATAAAAATAACTGAGCCGCCAATCGAAGCTAGCTTTACTTGGGAAAATAAAACTATTAAGCAAGCGGAAACCGCTAAAATTTCAGTTACTATAAAAAATACAGCAGCAATTGCTATTAGTGATTATAAGTTAATCTTTTCCTCACGTGATAATAATTTTTTAGTATCTGGCATATTAGCGTTTCCTGATCTAGCGGCTAATTCGGAAAAAACATTTCCTTTAGAAATTAATATTAAACCAACATCGGCTATCTCGGAAAAATTAGTTAACGTTAGAGCAGAGCAGAATTATCAAGCAAGTAACCAGGTTTTTAAAGATAGCTATGATTTGCCGGCAATTAAAGTGGTTTCTAATTTAACCATCTCAGCGGCCGCTTATTATAACAGTCCGCAGGGCGATCAGCTCGGCTCAGGTCCTTTGCCACCAGTAGTTGGCCTGCCTACAAACTTTTGGATATTTTTAAAAGCGGAATCGGATGGTAATTTTTCTAATTTTTCTTTAAGTGCTAAGTTGCCAAAAAATGTTAAACTAACCGAGAACTCCTCTTTGTTAGCAGGAGATTTAAATTATAATGAAGCCGCGCGCCAAATAGTCTGGCGTATTGAAAAAGTTGAAACAGGCTCTTCTGAATACCGCGCTGGTTTTGAGATTCAAATTATTCCTGAAGAAAACCAAGTTGGCAGCTTAGCCATGCTCTTAAATCAAATAAGGTATCAAGGTGAAGATATTTTTACGGGTAGTAAAATTGAAGGGTCTATTTCCGGGGTTGATACAGGTTTGGAGGCGGATGTCCTAAATCGGGGCGAAGGTACTGTTATTTCTTTAGACGAAGAATTAAGCGAATAATTATGATGCACCTCATCAGAAGGCTATTTAAGCCTAAATACGAGACTTTAAACCGCATTGAGATTGATGCTGCTAAAATAGTGGCTAATTTTAATTATTTAAAAGAACTACAGCCGGAAGCAGAAATATTTCCTGTTCTAAAATCAAATGCCTACGGTCACGGTTTAAAAGAAGTAGCTAAAATATTAAATAAAACTTCGGCTAAGATGGTAGTAGTTGATTCTTATCCTGAAGCACAGATGGTTTACCGATTTTTTAAAGGAAGAGTTTTAATTTTAGGAGAAATGCCACTAGGCGCTTATCGTTATGCCAAGCTAAAGCGGACTGAGTTTGTTGTTTATAACGAAACAACTTTGCGCTTTTTAGCTCGCTTTGGCAAGAAAGCAAAGGTGCATCTTTTTATTAATTCAGGTATGAATCGTGAAGGTATTAAAGATATTAACAAATTTATTTTAGATAACACTAGCTATCTTAATAAAGTTGAGGTTTCTGGACTATGTTCTCATTTAGCTTCGGCTGATAGCCGCTCAATTATGAATTCGGCGCAAGAAAATGTTTTCTTAGAAGCGCTTGATGCTCTAAGAACAGCAGGATATTTTCCGCGCTGGATTCATTTAGGAAATTCCGCTTCAGTCTTTTGGTCGGATAATAAATTATTGACCGCTTTTCGTCCCGGACTAGCTCTTTATGGTTATGATCCTTTTGTTGACGGGGAAGAAGCAGCCGCTCCACTTCGTCCGGCTTTAGAAGTATTTTCTAGAGTTGTGTCCGTTCAAGATTTGGCTGCTAACGAAAGCGTTTCTTATAACGAGACTTACCGCTCATATAAAAATGTTCGAATTGCTGCTATGCCGTTCGGTTATTATGAGGGCCTAGATAGGCGTTTATCTAATAGGGCAGAATTTTTAGTTTTTGGGCACGAACGCTTCTTTGCAAAAGTAGCTGGCAGAATTTGTATGAATTTAACATCATTGGATGCTGAAGAGCGCGATATTCAGGTTGGAGATGAGGTTCAGGTAGTTTCTAGCGATCCTGGGTCATCAAATTCTGTAGTTAATCTTTCTAATATCATGGAAACAATTCCTTACGAATTTTTAGTTAAATTACAGCCAAATATTCGCCGTTTGGTTATAAACGAAGATAAAATAAAATAACATGGGTAAGTGGATAGCTAAAAGAAAAATAAAAAAAGATTATCAGGCTAAGGATCTAAAAAATCCGTTTTTTCGTCAAAAACAAAAGACCAATAAAGGAAAGCGCCGACGTTTTTGGCCTTTTATTATTATTTTGATTATTATTGGAACTCTGGTCTGGTTTTTTTGGGGAGCGCCTATTTGGCAAATAAAAACAATTGATATTCAAGGTTTAACTAGAATAGATAAGACTGAACTAGAAAATATTGCTAGAAACAGGGAAGCTAATTCTCGTTGGTTATTTTTTAAAGAAAGTAACATTTTTTTATTTCAAGAAGAAGAATTATATAATGAAATAATGAATAAATATAATTTTGCTCAGCTTGAAGTGCGTAAAATATTACCAAATAAACTAACTATAAAAATTGGCGAGCGTCCCTACGCTTTCATTTTTCAACAGGGAAGTGAGTATAACTATGCTTCAAATGATGGGTATATTATGAAAGAAGTGGTTGTTTTAGAAGAAGATAAGGAGAAGTATCTTATTCTAGAAAATAAAAGTGAGATAGTGAGCATTGGTTCTAAAAATAAACTAAGTTTAAAGCAAGAGTATTTAGATTTCGTTTTTACTCTTAGTAATAAACTGTTAGAATATCCAGATTTATTAGCTGAGCACTTTATTATTGATCAAGAACTTAATTCTTTAACGGTTAAATTTAAAGATGGGCCCGCTGCCCTGTTTAATACAAAAAATGATGCCGGGGAACAGGTCACTGACCTTGCTCTTGTCAAAAAAGAAAAAATAAGGGATAATTTTAGTAAGATAAAATATATTGATTTACGTTACGGTAACCGGATTTTTATAAACTAAGTTATAATATGGAGGGATTATTTAAATTTTTGTTTGGATTAGCAATATTTGTTTATGGCTTAGTATCTGCCGGAATATTCTTAATAGTTATTAAAATAATCTTAATGTTTAATCCAGATGTTAGATTCATGGGTCTGACGTTCACTTATTAGTAAATATAGTTCATTTTAAATACATTTTTTTCTATTTTTTCTATTGTTTTCTGATTTTAGGGGGGGCATGCCACTAAAGCCCCCCACTCTTGTCTTTATTCCCGGGGAGCCAATAATCTGCATGGCTCCCCTTCTTTTATCTTATAATACGTGTATTAATATACATTATGCGAAGTATTGTTATGCGAAAAATAAGGGCTTTTTAGCCAATTCTCCTTGTCACCCTTTAGCTATACCTGCTATAATATCTATATAAAAAAGATGTCTCCCCTATTAGTTTAATTAATTTTTTTCTTTTTCCGATGTCTACTAAGCCAATTATTAAATATTTATCAGATTTCCTAGATTTCTGTGAGATAGAAAAAGGACTTTCTGTCAAGACGCAGGAGAACTATACTCGCTTCTTGAAAAAGTTCTTTGTCTGGCTCGAGGAAGTAAGACTCGCTTCCCTGACACCAGCTGATTTAACACCTGATCATATTTGGAAATACAAAGTTTTTTTATCACGCCGAGTTGACCCTAAGACCAAAAAAACTTTAAAAAAAATAACCCAGAATTCATACTTGATTGCCTTGCGTTCACTCTTAGAATTTTTTGTAGAAAAAGACATTGCTTCCCTGCCGCCATCAAAAATTAAACTGGCTAAAGATAAGGGTGATAAGGAGATAAAATTTTTAAAACTTGAGCAGCTATCGCGCCTTATGTCAGCGCCCGATACCTCAACTATTATCGGTTTACGCGACCACGCTCTTTTAGAGACTTTGTTTTCTACGGGTCTGCGGGTGGCCGAGTTAGCCGCTTTAAGTCGTGACCAAGTTAAAATTAAGGATGGGATGGAGGATCTAGAGATCGCTGTGGTTGGTAAAGGTGCTAAAATCAGAACTGTCTACTTCTCTAAGCGGGCTGTAGAGGCTCTGCGTGACTATTTAAATAAGCGCGAGGATTTAGATGAGGCGTTATTTATTAATTATCGTCGTGGTGCCGGTAAAAGCCTAGAAAACGATTCGCGCCGCTTAACAGTTAAGAGCATTGAGGACATTGTTAAAAAGTATGTCATTATTGCCGGCCTGCCAGTTATGGCGACGCCTCATACTTTACGTCACTCTTTCGCTACTGATTTATTAAATCAAGGCGTTGATTTACGTACGGTACAAGAGTTCTTGGGACATAGTAATATTGCAACAACTCAAATTTATACTCACGTGACTAATAAGCAATTACGAGATATTCATAAAAAAGTACATGATAATCATTTGTTTTAAAATCATTTAATATTAGCAAAAAACACCTCTTAAATTGAGGTGTTTTTTATGTTTATTTTACTCTATTCTTCGTTACGGCAAATAATTAGCAGGATTAACCGGTAAGCCATTTTTTCTAACTTCAAAGTGTAAGTGAGGACCACTAGAAAAGCTTCCAGAACCAGGAGTACCGGGAGTACCGCCAGTTTTACCAATGACTTCCCCTCTGGTTACATATTGGTCAACTTCAACATAAGCAGCAGAAATGTGACCGTAAACAGTGGCTAGATTATCTCCATGAATAATCATGATATAAGCATAAGCTTTAGAACCGTCAGATTTTACCTTAGCAACATAACCATCAGCCGCAGCGTATAAGGTTGATCCTTGAGCAGCTCTAATATCAACTCCTGAATGCTCACCAATAATCTTGCGATAAGGATAATCAGGATCATGGAAACTAGCAGTAATGTAATTCTTTTTAACTGGCCAACCAATAGTACTATCTCCGCTTTCTAATTTCTGTTTATCCTTCTCTGACATTTTCTTGCGGATAAGATTTTCTGCTCCGGCAATCTCTGCTTGAGCCTGGCTTTGTTCGGCCTTAGCACGTGCCAATAAGGCTTGGAATTCTTTTTCTGAAGATTTAGTTTCTTCTAAAACTACCGATTTTTGATCTTGTTCGTATACTAAACCATCTTTTTTCTCTTCTAATTTTTTCTTCATTTCTTCCATTTCCGCACCCTTATCTGCTAACAAATCCTTATTTTTAGCAAGCTGATCTTTTTGTTTTTTTAACTCTTTAACACTCTCGCCAATTCGATTGTTAGTATCGCCTAAGTATTTTACTTGATTTAAAAAATCAGACAAAGAATCATTAAGTAATAAAGCTTCGAGAGTAGTAGTTTGTTCTTGACGGTACATTATTTGGAGAAGATTAGAAATGTGTTCTTTTTGTGCTTCTATTTTTTTATCAAGATTAACACTATCAACTTCTATTTTTTTTATTTCTAGCGCAGTTTTTCCTATTTCTAGCTCAACCTCTTCAATATCAAGAGCAATTTTTCCTAATCGATTTTCAATAATCGCTAATTGATTATTAAGATTAACCTGTTCATTTCGCTTAGCAGTAATTTGTGCCTGATACTCTTTTTGACGAGACTGTAAATTTTCAATTTGTTTTTTTTGTAGCTGTATCTTAAGATTTAAAGCCTCTATTTCCTGATCAATATTATCATCAAGAGCCGCTCCAGATTGATTCTGGGCGGCCAAGATTGCTATAAATATAATTAATAAAGCTAATGACTTAAGTATTTTACTCATGATATGGTTATTATTGTACAATTATACCATATTTTAAAAAACACGTAAATTATTTATTGAGATATTGATAGGTTTTAAAAGACAATGTTTTGATAATTTCTGCTAATTCAGTAAAGTCTGCCCCGTCTTCAAGATTCGCTCTTGTCATAATACATAACAAATAAGCTCCTTTGGGTCTATAAATAATACCACAATCATGGAGTTGGCGCTGATCTTCAAGGACGCGTTCGCCAAATTTATTAGCAACTTTGCCATCTTCTGGCACGCCGCCTTCAATACCAAAATCAAACCTAGTGCTCGCTAAAATTTCTAAAGCTTTTTCAGACATGTTTTTATTTAAGTAAGAGGCATTATAGAGTATTTCAAAAAATGATGAGTATTCAAAAACAGACATAAAATTTTCTGGTTCACCATAACCGGGAGGATTTAAGCCAATATCATTATAAATTTTTTCCATATCCTTCACAGAAATATTGGCTAATAAAGTATTAGCAGCCACGTTATCAGAGTAATTAACAGCATATTTAATTAATTCCTCAATTGTATAAACCTTACCAGGCTCTACTCTTTTTTCCGGAATAATATTCGGCTTTAAGCTATTATTAATTTCATCAACAACTAACAATTCTTTCTGCAACAAATCAGGATTTTCTTCAGCTAATTTAAAATAAGCAATCATGATAGGCACCTTTAATAAACTAGCTGGGGAAAACTTATCATTACGATTAATAGCAATCCAAGAACCATTATCAAGATCATGAAAAAAAAGTGATAAGTTGGTAATCTTTTTTGTTTCTGTTTCCTTGTCAATAACTGATCGCAATTCTTTTTCTAATGACTCTACCTTTTTATAATCTCTTAATTCCAATGAACAGGTTAAAAGTGGTTTAATATATGTATACCCAGCCTGATGCTTATCTTGTGCTAAATCAGCTTCAACATTACCATTTATGTTGTAATCTTTACCAATAAAATAACCCGCTGTTGCAATAGTTACTAGGGCTATAATACAGAAAAAAATGTTCTTATTTTTCCATTTCATACTAATTATTTAGTTTTTTAATGGCAATTTTTAGGCGTATTAAAGATTCTTCTTTGCCTAAAGCCCAGGCAAGTTCAAAGGGACTAGGGCTGTTTTTTAAACCAGACAAAGAAACGCGTAGCGGCCAAAGATAGTCGCCGTTCTTCCTTCCCTTTTCTTTAATCCAATTAATTATTTTTGTTTCTAATTCTTTAGCCTGCCAATCTTTTTCTTCTACGCTAGATAGCTCAGAAGACAACTCAGTTAAATTAACTAAAACTTTTTCAGGAGTTAACTCTTTCCAGAGTAAAAGAGAGGCTTCGTAATCAGTTAATGATAGTAGCGGTGCTGATAATTCTTTTATGTCCTCCAGTTTTTTCATTCTCTCTTGAGCTAAAACAACATATTTTTCTAATTTATCCGGAGATACTTCAAGATATGACTGGCATAGCTCTGTTAATTCCGCTATTGATTTTTGACGAATATAATAACCATTTAAATAATCTAATTTTTCTGAATCAAAGACCGCTGGACTGCTGCCTAGGCCGTCCAGAGAAAATTCTTTTTTAACTTCACTCATTGTTAATATTTCTTTGTCGCTTTTGGGATGCCAGCCGAGCAAAACGCAGAAATTTAAAATTGCTTCCGGTAAATAACCCTTGTCGCGATATTGTTCAACAAAAACATCGCCCTGGCGCTTGCTTAATTTACCGCCGGTTTTATTAAGAATTAAGGGGAAATGGATAAATTTAGGCGGTGTCCAGCCAAAAGCTTGGTATAAAAGAATATTTTTAGGATATGACGGTAGCCATTCATCGCCGCGCGTAACATGAGAGATATTCATTAAATGATCATCAACAACGCTAGCAAATTGATAGGTTGGAATACCATTAGATTTAATTAAAACATGATCGTCTAAATCAGTGGCCGGGAATTTTATTTCACCTCTTAGCTCATCATAAACTAAAACATCGCCTTCAAGAGGCATTTTTTGGCGGATAACATAACTTTCACCAGCTGCTATTTTTTTATCAATTTCTTCTGAACTCAGATTACGACATAAACGATCGTAGCGTGGCGGCAGTTTTCTTGCTTCTTGTTCGACGCGCATAGCTGTTAATCTATCCTCGCTACAAAAACAACGATAAGCCTTGCCTTCATTTAACAATATATCAGCTTGTTTTTTATAAATATCTAAGCGCTCAGTTTGAATATAAGGACCATATTTCCCTCCGGTTGTTGGACTCTCATCAAATTCTATACCCATCCAAGAACAGATAGAAATTAAGCTTTCAATCGCACCCTCAACTTCCCGCTTTTGATCAGTATCTTCAATACGCAAGATAAACTGCCCACCCTGACTTTTAGCTAATAAATAGCCAAATAAAGCGGATCGTAAGTTACCGATATGTAAAAATCCTGTTGGCGAAGGAGCAAAACGAAAACGAATAGATTTATTTTCTGACATACATTTACAGATTTAATGATAAGAATTTATCCAAGAATTTTTTTGCCCCCTCTTTACGGATTGGGTGCAGGGTCTCTAATAACTTTTCTACTGGCACAAATTTCCAGGCAACGTGATCCCAAAATTTTATTTCAATTTCTGATTCATCTCCAGTAAATCGAGCGATATACAGGCTCTGTATTTGTCCTTTAAAATCAAATTTATATTTCTTAATTTCAAAACTTTCAGATTGCCCTGATTCTTCAAGTATTTTTTTTCTAAGAGCTCCTTCAAAATCGTATCGGTGAATATTTTTAAAGACTGCTTTAGTTTCTAGTGAGGTTGTATTAATTTCCTCCATTAATTCTCTCTTTCCTGCAGTCTCAATATCTTCACCATCAGTCCCGCCTTGCGGCAATTGCCAGTGGCCAGGACTATCTTCTCTTTCTACAATTAAAACTTCTTTACCAGTTGGCGTATCGCGGTATAGCCAACAAGCAACATTGGGGCGATACCGAAGACGATTGATGAAGCGCGCGCGGATGATTTTTATTAAAAAAATAAAAGTAGCGCGGAAAATACGCTTATATCTCTTAGGCTGGATAATCAAACGCCAAAGCCACTCTAATCCTAAATATTGCCAGAGAGAGGGTGCCCTTTTTGCTTTACCAGTTAAAAAATCAAATGTCCCGCCTATTCCTAGAGCTACCTTTATGCTCGGTAATTTTTTTAAATTATGATAGATAACTTTTTCCTGAAAAGGAAAACCGAGGCCGCAAAAAAGTAATTGAGGAGAAAAACTATTAATATCGGCTATTAAACTATCAGCTAATTTTATATTTCTCGGGGCATTAAAAACAGCAATATTCAACCCAGGAAATTTCTTGGTCGCTGCCTGTAAAATTTCTTCTTTAGCAGAAAGGCCCTCTTCCCAATTAATAACCGCAACTTTTACATTGTTTTGAGCTGCATATTCCAATAATGCAAAGGCAGTATCTGCACCAGTAACTCGTTCTATTTTGGAGCTCAATAATTTAGAGGCAACTTTTAGACCAAAACCGTCAGCTAATGACAAATCAGCTTTGTTTAAAATATAAAAAAACTCCTCATCATTGTGAGCAGATAAAATAATTTCTGGATTTGGTGTAACGGCATAGTGTTGCTTATCGCCTTGTAGGAAGCTTTCAATTTTTTGTAGCACTTCGGGGGCCGATAATTCACTAAATTTTATTCCCAAAATATTAGCCATATGTTATAATTTGGATATACTAATTTTATTATAAAAAAAGCCTTTAGTCAAAGATTTAGTTATGCAATATTATCGTAAAATATCCGATAGGATAGAGATTATAAAGATAGATAATCCGCGCAATGACAATTCGGGAGTCCAATGGGTTAATATCATAAACTCTGGTAAGACCGAAATTAACTACTTGCGTAAGAATTTTAATTTTGATTTGAGTCACTTACGCGCTACGGCTGCCTCTGTTACTGCCCAAAGACCAGTTATCTTTAAAACTCCTAAATATCTTTTTTTAATTCTTCATTTTCCAACTATTAAAGACGAACGGGTTGTTGCCGGAGAGGTTGATTTTTTTGTTGGCCATGGTTTTTTAGTAACTTCTCATAATAATAACTTGCCGGCCTTGAGCAATTTCTTCAATCTTGGGAAAAAAGACCCTGATTCCCTGCTCTCATTTTCTCTAGAGTCATCAGCAATTCTATTATACGAAATTTTAGAGAGATTGATTAATGATTGCTACCGCTTACTTGATAATAATAGTATTGAAATCCAGCATGTTGAAGAATTAATTTTCTCTGGCAAACAAAAAGAGGCAGTTGAGCGCATTCTTCTCTTGCGACGTAATATTATTAATATCCGCAAGATAATGCAGAATCACAAGAATATTCTCAAAGAATTAGCTGATATGAAGAGCAGTCTAGTTGATCCAGTAGCTATTAAAAAATACTACAGTATTCTTGTTGAAGATTCTAAGCGTCTCTGGGAAAATCTTGATAATCAAAAAGAGATGGTTGAAGTTTTAAATGGTACCAATGAATCTCTGCTCACTAACCAGATGAACGCTATCATGAAAACTTTGACCATTTTTTCGGTGATTGTCTTTCCTTTAACTTTACTAGCAGCTATTTTCGGCATGAATGCCGTCAATATGCCGCTAGTAAACATGGAAAACGGTTTCTGGATAATTGTTGTTATTATGTTACTTGGTAGCATCGCTATGGTTTTAATTTTCCGCCGTAAACGTTGGTTGTAAGACAATCATGGTAGTTTAATAAAATTTTTTGCAAAGAAAAAAACCGCCCTCAGTTGAGAAGCGGTTTTTGTGTAACCTATTTTAGGTTATTTAGTAACTTACAAATAAAGAACAATTAAACCTTAAGGAGTGAAATTCGGATATTCCGAAAATATGAATCATAGAAAAAACTTTTATTCATATTTTCAGAATAAACCATCGGCGAGTTTTTGTCCGGTCCGTAGCGGAAGCCACAGACCTTGCCTAACATTTCTGTTATTGGCAATTCAATCTGCCCCCATTCTGAGAAGCCTTGCACTGAATACATCGTGATTGGAGTTCCATACGTGCCGCCTTCCAACTCCCTAGCTACGAAGGCGGCGGTAGTAAAATTTCCATCAAGATGGAAATAAAGTGTCACCTTTCCAGTAACTTCATCCCCGGTTTGATTAAACCGGAAGTAATTGTCACCGCTGGCACCGGGTAAATTTTCGGCGACATAAGAATCACCAAGCGGCGTAATTGTTCCGGCGTCAAACCAGAAAATCGCTAAGCCTGGTTCAGCTGCTTTTACAAAGCTGGAGCCACTGTAGTCAGCCCAAACGTTACCAGAGTGCACCAGGGCGATACTGTATTCTTCCTTAATTTTTAGGTTCAACTTGACTCCGACATATTTGCCGACGTCAGTTGTCGTTACTGGTTTTCCGTCAGTGCCAATAACATAATTTTTATCAGCGTCAGCAATCACAGTTTTCTGCCAACCAGTAACACTGCCATTGAAGTAAAGCACGTTATCAGTGGCATAACGCAATCTTTCTTTGGCAAATAGGAATAATACGTCCCAAGATCCATCCGTTTTAGCCGTTACAAAGTAACGAATAGGTTCTGCCTTACTGATATCCGGCACAACCTGAATAGTAAACGTTCTGGTCTCTGTGCTGCCATCAGCAAACTTGGCGACTACCTTCACGGTTACTGAGCCAATAGAATTAAACTTATGAACAACCTGTACGGCCGTGTAGGTCGTGCTTTCCATTGTCCAAGTTGCCTCGGTCACAGCTGAGGAAGTTTTACTCTCAACTTTCATTCCTGTGGCAATCCCCTGCTGCACATAAATTGTGCCCAGGTCAGATGTAAACCCGCTCGCGGATTTCAGAACAAGATTTGATTGAGACTCAATTTGCTCCTCCGAAGGAATCGGAGGTTCAAAGTTTTCAAATTCACAACTTGCGGCGATAATAGCCACAAATAACATAGTCAAAAAAAAATTTAACTTTTCCATGATTAACGAACGGGCCCCCTATGCCCGAATTATATTTAATTATTAATTTTTTTAAAGTTCAAGCACGCTATATTTTAATTTAAGCTGCTGCCAATTTTATAAACCGTTAAAGTTTTATCAGCGATTTTACTCCAATCAAAAACTTCTTTGGCGCGTTTTTTCCCCTTAGCTCCTAAGGTTTTCATTTCTTCTGGATTATCTAAAGCATAAGTTAAACGTAATTTTAATTTATCAACATTTTTAGATTCAAAATACAAAGCAGTATCATCAGCCGCTTGGTGATTAGCACTAATTTCGGAAACAAGACAAGGAATGCCGTGAGCTAAAGCCTCTAATAAAGAAATAGATAGTCCTTCCATTTCTGAAGATTGAACAAATAAAGCCGCGTTGCTATAAAGCTGATCTAGCGCTTCGCCTGATTGATTACCAGTAAAAATTATTCGCGCATCATCCTGGGCCAATTTTTCCAGTTCCTCCTTATATTCTCCTTCACCAACAATAGCTAGTTTAATATTTTTATCAGGAAGTGCTTTTAACGCTTCAATTAAATATTGAATTCCCTTTAAACGAATAAGGCGAGAGACACTAATAATATATTTTTCTGGTTCTAAACCAAAAGGTAAAAGCTTGTCAGACTTATCGCTATGGTTAACAAAAGCGCCATTAGGAATAATATTACTTTCGCGATTATATCTTTGCCATAAGTAATCGCGCATCACATCAGTCAATACAATTACTTCATGAGCATATTTACACATCATCTTTTCGCCCAAACGTAACATCGCTTTAGCAAAGCCACTCCATTTATCATTACCGTAATCAAAGCTATGTAAAGTTGCGATGACTTTAATTTTAGGTGCAAATACACGCGGGATCCAGGTTAATAAGGATGGTCCGATACCGTGAAAATGAATAACATCAACTTTTTTTCTAATAGCGTCAATGGTTGCTAAAAAGCCATGAGTAATCGCTGCTAGATTTTTATTATCAATAAACGGCAAGTGCACTAAACGCACGCCCCTCCACTGACTAATCTTTTCTGGAAGATAACCATTACGATTATAAACAATTACTTCCTCCCCTTTCATAGCCAAAAACATCGCCAAATTCTCAACGTGACGATCAACGCCGCCGCTTTTGGTTGGAATGCCCTTTTGTCCGATGAAAGCTATTTTCATATATATTTTGGAAACCTTAAATTATACTTAATATATTATTATTTGTCAACTTATTATATCATATATTATTAATTTTGTCAATAAAAGAGCCCCTGGAACTTGTTAGTATCCAGGGGCTTGAGTTTTT
>CAZZBQ010000010.1:0-19205 GCA_964652745.1 uncultured Gammaproteobacteria bacterium | reverse complement strand
TTATTTCTTTTTCATCTCTGACTTAATCATTTTTATAATTTCTGGAAATTCCGATACTTTAAAATGTCCCTTAATATGCGGATAAATAGCAATATGCGCTTTTGTTAATTTGGCCGCATACTTAACAGCATGAGAAGGCGGAACAACATCGTCTTGCTCAGAAAATAAAAGATGGAGATTGTGGCAGCTTTTCTCTAGTAAAGATAAATCTGATTTTAAGCGAAAACCACCGACCAAATCTTCTTCCGGTAAATCATTGTCAAACGGTGGCGCAATTAAATAAACTGATAAAAATTTTTTTGATAATTTATTTTCTGATAAATACTTAGCAAGAAACATCCCTCCTAAAGAAGAACCGATTAAAATATCACCAGAACGCAAAAATGTTAAATAACGTTCAAAGTGTATTTTCCAATCCTCATATTTAGCATCATCTGCAAGTGGCATATTAGGACGAATAATCTCAAATTGACGCCCTAATTTTTCATCTAAATAAGTTCGGTGCCATTTCTCTTTCTTTTCTAGGGTTACTTCCCTCGTTCGTAAATAATCTAAATATTCACGGCGATTATTAAATGTCATACCACCATGAATAAAAAGGATTCTGGGTTTACGATTTTTTGTAGGCATAAAACGAAAACTGCTCAAGAGACTTGAGCAGTTGGGCTAATTAGAATTCTAAATTTTTAGGTGTACGTGGGAAAGGAATAACATCACGGATATTGGCCATACCACTTAGATACATGATAGCTCTTTCAAAACCAAGACCAAAGCCGGCATGCTTAACTGAGCCAAAACGGCGTAAATCAAGATACCACCAGTAGTCTTCCTCCTTGAGATTCATTTCTTTAATGCGATTAAGTAGCAAATCATGGCGCTCTTCTCTCTGACTGCCACCAATCAGTTCACCAATCCCTGGAACAAGCAAATCCATAGCGGCCACAGTTTTACCATCATCATTCTGGCGCATGTAGAAAGCTTTTATTTCCTTGGGGTAATTAATTAAAAATACTGGCTTACCAAAAATCTTTTCGGTAATATAGCGCTCATGCTCTGTCTTTAAATCAACTCCCCAATAAACTGGATTCTCAAACTTTTCCCCACTCTTAAGAAGTAATTCAACTGCCTCAGTATAAGTAATGCGAGTAAAATCAGATTTCAGAATATTATCTAAACGCTCTAATAATCCGGTATCAATAAACTTATTAAAAAATTCCATCTCCTCTGGCAACTCTTTCAAAACATAAGAAACCATATACTTAAGCATCTCTTCAGCTAAATTCATGTCGTCTTCTAAATCAGCAAAAGCCATCTCCGGTTCTATCATCCAAAATTCACAAGCATGGCGAGTGGTATTAGAATTTTCAGCACGAAAAGTCGGACCAAAAGTATAAACGCGATTGAGACCGTTAATAAGAGTTTCCGCTTCAAGTTGACCACTAACAGTTAGCCCTGCTTGCTTGCCAAAAAAGTCTTGTGAAAAATCAACCTTTCCTTCTTTATCTTTAGGAATCGGTTTTTCTAAATCAAACATCGTTAAGTTAAAAACTTCGCCAGCTCCTTCACAATCACTCCCGGAAATTATTGGGGTATGAACGTAAGAAAATCCCTTTTCTTGAAAAAATTTATGAATAGCAAATGATAAAGTGGAGCGAAGGCGATATACCGCAGTAAAAGTATTACTGCGCCCACGTAAGTGTGCAATCTCGCGCAAGAATTCAAAACTGTGACGCTTCTTCTGCAAGGGATAATCAGGGGCAGCGGCATTAATAATTTCTATTCGCGAAGCTTTAAGTTCAAATGGTTGACCAGCGGCTGGTGATTCAATAATCGTTCCTTCAACTTCAAGCGAAGAGCCAACCGGTATTTTTTCTAATTCGGCAAAATTATTTAAATCATTATTAACCACAACCTGTAAGCTTTTGAAAAAAGTGCCGTCATTGAGTTCAATGAAAGCGATGTCTCCTGAGGATCGACTCGTACGCACCCAGCCACCGACTTTAACGTCTTTGCCGAAATACGACGCCACCTCCTGATAAATCTCCTTAACGTGAGTGTAGCTCATAGTAATAAAGGTTAATAATATATCTAAAATATAATAAAAAACCGCATTTAAGTCAACTAAGGAACTAAAAATGCAGTTCTAAAATATAACTAACGAGCAAGAAGTAAATATACAACGTAGGCTAAAGCAGTATTTTGTACAATCATTAACGGCATACCGAGTAAAAAATACCATTTCTTGGTTTTATGGCGAAAAGCAAACATGCCTAAATATATACCTAATGACCCACCAATAGCTGCCCAAAAAAACATCATCCCTTCAGAAATACGGCGATAAACCGGATTACGTGATTTCATTTTATCAATCAGCATTGCTAAAAAAGCAAAGAGATTAATTAAACCTAAAATAGTTATTAGTAAATACATAGTTACTATCTAGCTCTTCCCTGAAAACGACTGGGGCGAGCGGAACTACGACTAGCTCCACGGGAATTAAAACTTCCGGCCGGACGGCGACGACGACCGCCAGTAGACGATTGAGCAGATGCTGGAGAGTAAGAAGAAGGGGTTGATGACCGTCTTCCAGTTGGTGTTCCTCCTTTACGGCTAGCGGACCCTCTTCTCATATCAGGTCTAGCGGCTTGATTTTCGGGACGAGCAAAAGCAGTCTGCTTAATTTCTTTATTAATAAGTCTTTCAATTTCTTTTATTTCCCGGCGCTCACTAGGCGTGGCAAAAGTAATGGCTTTACCTGGTTGGTCAGCACGTCCAGTGCGTCCGATACGATGAACGTAGTCATCAGAATTATCTGGTAAATTAAAATTAACTACCAATTCAATTCCGCTCACATCAAGACCACGGGCAGCTACATCAGTCGCAACAAGAATACGTTCGCGCTTGGATTTAAATCCGGCTAGCGCTAAACGGCGACGATTCAAAGAAAGATTGGAATGAATTTCTACAGCCCTATGTCCCAAGTCTTGTAACCTAGCAGTTAAATTTTTTACCCCATGCTTTGTGCGCACAAAAACTAAAACAGAACCTTTATAAAAAGCGAGTACTTTCAATAAATGAGAAACGCGGTCTTCGGGATTAATAATAAATATTTCTTGATCAACTTTAGCAGCCGTTGTTCCTGGAGGCGCAACTTCAATACTAACTGGCAGCTTCATAAAAGTAGCCGCTAAACTCAAAATTGCTGGCGGCATAGTAGCAGAAAACAAGAGAGTTTGCCTGTCAGTTGGAGCTTGCTTTAAAATTTCCTTAATTTGCGGAGCAAAGCCCATATCAAGCATCATATCAGCCTCATCTAAAATTAAAACTTTAATCTGATCTAACTTAAAAGTACGACGCGCTAAATGATCAATCAAACGGCCAGGAGTCGCAATTACAACATGTGGTTTTTTGCGTAAATGAAAAAGCTGTCTATCTAAAGACTCGCCACCAATAAGTAGCGCGGTCTTTAATCCTAAGGCATGACCTAAGGTTTTAAAACTTTCTTCAACCTGAATAGCTAATTCGCGAGTCGGCGCGATCACTAAAGCCTGCCCCTTATTAGCGCCACCTAAAATTTGCAAGGTTGGCAAGCCATAGGCAAAGGTTTTGCCAGTTCCGGTTTGAGCAATGCCTACTAAATCTTGTCCAGAAATAGCTACTGGTATTGCCTTGCGCTGGATTGGTGTTGGTTTTTCCAAACCTAATTTATTTAAAACTGACAATAAAGAATCTTTGATTCCTAAATCAGAAAATCTTACTTGGTCCTGCGAAACTTCTTTAGTAGATACGCGGCCTGATTGTTGGTTCATAGAAAAATAAAAATTGTTACTAGTGTGAAATTAAAAAATCCACGTTTTCTCTTAGAAATTGATATTAACACAAATATTTAATATTTGTCAATATATTTTAATTAAGTATTAGCCAATTTTAAAATAAAAGACCCTCTGTTTACACAGGGGCCTTATCTTTTTAGTTTATATTTTTTAGTATCCAAACCTCCCATAAGGAGTATTGAGAACAACATGATTCTTGTCATCATAGCTTTGATGAACCATGCCTAACGTTGGGCAAACCAAGCAGCATTCAGAAACAACTCCTTTTACAGTATCCACAAATTCCTGTTTATCTTCACCAACAATATCAATACCGATGCCACAATTAAAGGTTGTAAACATGTGTTGCCAGGGTTGCTTTGTTTCTTCCTGAATGAAGCAAAATACCGGCGCTGCTTCGGGCATGTTTTTAACGAAGGTCATACCCTTCCCTAAGTTTTTAACCTTAGTAGCGCCGCCGCCCGTGTTGATAGAAATTCCATGCAACATATGAAGCAGTCCTCTCTTTTTTAATTCCTCAAGAATAAGCCTGATAACGAAAGCCCATTGCCTGGTTGGAGAAAGAATCGCTTCGCCGACTGTCATGCCGCCAAGAATAGTTGGAATAGCCCCCGGTTCATGTCTTCCTCTATAGAAAGACCCATCTCCTAAGTCTGGATACTTTTTGTTATACGAAATGTCCATTGCACCGCTCCTTAGCAAGGTTTGTCCATTGGACATAACTCCCGAATTGGGAACGTTTTCCCAAGAAGCTTGCCCGTCAGAACGGACTCCAAGAATAATATCACCAACTTTAACATCCCCAGAAATAATATCCTCTTTGTCTGCCCAAGCGTGGGCAACGACGTTAAATACTCCCGACTTTACCTGATAAGGCAGGTCGGCAGTTTCCCCGCCAAAAAATTTTAAATCAAAACCGAAGTCAGTATAAAGCTTTTTCAGTTCTAAAAACCTCTTGGCAATTTGACGCGTAACAATATCCTTGATTTTAGCATTACCGCAGTCAAAAATATCAACCAGATGAATCCGTCCAAAAACGAATCCGGCAGCAGCAATGTCACTGGTATTCATGGAAAGTGCATCGTCAACTATCCCGGCAAAAACATTTTCATCGCCGTTTTCATAGTAGTCCAAAACGCGCTGAATAAATTTACTGCCATCGCCGTCGGCGTGCATGGTTGTCCGTTTGTCTGGATTTGAAGGATCGGTGTTGATATTAACAAACGCCTGAGGGTATTCGTTATCAATCAATTCATCAAAATTGGCCTTGATGCCGCTCTTATCAGATGCGACACCAAGCTGCTGGTAAAGATCTTGTTCTTGACTCATGACTAAAGACTTTTTTCATATTCATATCTCTCAACCATCAAATCCGTGTCTTCATCCCAAGATAGGATAAATTGATCGGATAACTTAGCCACCAACTGATACTTAGAACTAATTTCTTCCATGTTCGCGTCGTCGCGAAACAGTTGTTTGGAAAGCTCTTCCCAACTGTTTGTCCTAAGACGCCAACTGTCGTTGTCAATTACATCAGCAACCACCAGTCGGCCGTCGTTTGTAATGCCGAACTCAATTTTAAAATCAATGAGACGACACCGTTGCTGAGCCCAGGCGAACTCTAAAACAAGAAAAGTCCTGCGCGTAATTTCTTCAATAAGATCCAACTGTTCAACAAAATTTTCACCAGCAGGCAAAATATCGGACGGATAAACCATGACACCCGTATCGGACTCAAGTTCCGAGTACGGAATTTTCGGGTTCCTTAACTTCCAATAGTCGTACATGCTACAATCAATCAGCGGATCTTCAACCGGAACTGTGCCAATTTCTTCACCTTCAAACGTTTTAACTATTTTTCCGGTAGTCTTCAAGAAAAGTTCAAAAACCAACTTTTCAAAAGAATATGGTTCACGGCCTTCGGTTTTTAATTCGGGGACGCGATTCAAATAGCTACCAACGGCATAGCGACGGGCAATTACTTCAAGCGGAATCATTTGGCACTTGTCCACTAAAAATTCTGTTTCTGATAATTGCTTCCGGAATGCTACCGGTAAACCAGCCTCTTTGAGAAGTTTAAAAACATTACAAGTTGTTTGCGTTGCAAACTTTGCCTTATCTTTCATCTGAGCTGTGAGCTCAGGGGTGTCAAATTTAGTAATCGCATCAAAATTTTCAAGTATCACTAAACTAGGATCTTCTGTCGCAAAAACCGCCTTGGTTTTCCCGCGATACAATTCTTCTTTTTTCTCCATTTAAAGAATTCTATTGGTTAATACTAAAGATAATTTAATTTTTAAAGAATCGTTAAATATTAATAAAAATACAGGATTTTGTCAAATAAACTTATTTGATAAATATTGGCTAACCAAAAAAGGACTGTCTGAAGACGGCCCTTTTTTATTTGCCTTTAAATTAAGCTTGCTCTAATATATTCATATGCCAATATTACTACAAATACAAAATCTAGAAAAAGAATATAGTGGCCAGAAAATATTTTCTGGCTTGTCTTTTGCTGTATCTGAAAAACAAAAAATAGGCATCATCGGTAAAAACGGAGCTGGCAAATCTACCTTATTTAGAATAATTACCGGCGAAGAAGAGGCTGATAATGGCAAAATAATTATCCACGAAGATACCCATATCGGCTATCTTAAGCAAAATGAAGATTTTAGAACTGGAGAAAATGCCCTTGATTATTTGGAGCGTCAAAGCGGTAAACCAGAGTGGCGCATTAG
Source organism: uncultured Gammaproteobacteria bacterium (assembly GCA_964652745.1). GTDB lineage: Bacteria > Patescibacteriota > Patescibacteriia > Patescibacteriales > UBA12465 > UBA12465. The sequence goes on along the minus strand of CAZZBQ010000010.1, from coordinate 12,634 downwards.
ACAGCTAGCTAGTAAATTCGAACTAGACGCAGAAAAACTTAGCGAAGAAGCTAGTAGTTTATCCGGCGGCTGGCGCATGCGCTTAAAACTAAGTGCGATGTTGCTTAAAGAGCCAAATCTTTTTCTGCTTGATGAACCCAGTAACTACCTTGATCTTAATACTCTTATTCTTTTGGAGGATTATCTAGTTTCCTATCGCGGCAGCTTTTTAATAATTTCTCATGACCGCGAATTTCTTAAAAGAACCTGTAAAGAAACTATTGAAATATCAAAAACTAGCTGCTATCACTACCCAGGAAATATTGAATCCTATTTGGCTTTTAAAGAACAGAAACTAGCCACGCTCGTAAAGGCTAATGAAAGTTTAGAAAGACAACAAGAACACTGGCAAGAATTTGTTGATAGATTTCGTTATAAAGCCAGCAAGGCAAAGCAGGCTCAGGCTCTGGTTAGAAAAATTAGCAAGCTAGAAGAAAAAAGAATTATTGTTGAACATCAGGCTGGCATTACCCGCATCATCATTCCGCCAGTTTTAGTTAAGAAAAACTTTGCCTTAAAAATAGATAATCTTGATATCGGCTACGGAAATAAAAAAATTGTTCAAGACATAAATTTTGATTGTCGCACTGGAGAAAAACTGGCAATCCTTGGATTAAATGGTAGTGGCAAAACAACTCTAATCAAAACCTTAACCGGAAAAATAGAACCACTAGGCGGCTCTTTTCGTTTTGCCACTGATACTAAAATTGCCTATCACGGGCAAGAAGAAATAGACGCTATGAACGGACAAGAACAATCGGGCGATTTTTTGCGTCGTATAGCTTCTTCTGATTTAAAAACTGAAGCCGTTTTAAAAATGGCTGGTGATTTTCTTTTTAGAGATGAGGAATTAAAAAAACCAATCTCAGTTTTATCCGGCGGCGAAAGGTCACGCTTACTACTAGCTGGTCTATTATTATCTCGACCAGACATTTTAGTTCTTGATGAACCAACTTGTCATTTAGATTTTGAAACGACTGAGGCACTGGCTAACGGTTTGGCAAAATTTAATGGTACCGTTATCTTCGCCAGCCATGATAGGACTTTCTCCAGTCTTATTGCTACCGGTATGGTGGAAATAAAAAATGGGCAAGCTAAGCGTCGCAGCGAAGATTATGATAATTATGTTGCTGACCTAGAAAAACAATTACGCAAAATCCAAGCAGAAAAAAATTCAAATCCTAAAGAATTATCCAGTGAAAAAACTGAAGATAAAGAAAAATATCTAGAAAATAAAACGAGGCAGAAACAACTGCGCTCGTTAGAAAAAGATTTAGAAAAAATGAATACCTACAAAGAAGAGTTAATGGCATATTTTTTAGAACACTACCACGACTATCGCCCAGAAAAAATTGAAGAACTTGAGGAATTAAAGAGAAGAATCAAAGATAAAGAGGATTTGTGGCTAATGATTAGTTCGGAATAATAATTTAATTAAGCGATAACGGACATCTCCAATTCAAGCTCAGGAATAATACTGCCATTTCTTAATTTATGCCTATCATCCATAAATATTTTACCGGTACTGACAAAACCTAATTTCTGATAGAAGCCAATCGCTTTCTCATTATAAGAGGCCACATGAACAATGGTCTTTTTATTTTTATCAAAAACCAAAACTACTTCATTAAATAGCATCCTACCAAAACCCTTGCCTTGAAATTCTGGCAAGATATAAACCGCCTTAAGTTCATTATATTCAGGTTCCTTTATACCAACGCAAACTCCAACAATGCGACCATTTAATTCTAAAACTAAAACCAACTCATTGTCTTTCGGCTCTTCTAGACGCATCCTCTTCTCTTCTAGCTTTTCTGGTAAAAGTGCCTGTTCAAATTTATATTTAATATCTTCAACATTAATTCCATACTCTTCATTAGGATAAGTTGTCAGCCAGCCAGCAAGAAAAACCTCATGCATACCAAGTACGTCCTCGGGTTTAGCGCGTCTAATAATTAATTTTTGATTATTATCTTCTGGCATAAAATAATTATTTCTTGCGTTTATTATTCTTCATTTTACTCTGCAAATCTAACATAATTATAATAACAAGGCTGACAAAAATAATATTCCAAATCGCAAAACTAATAAGACCAAAATTACTCATTACCCAATCCAATCGAAAAGAAGTGATAAGGGCGCCGGCAACACTTATAACAGCATTGGTAATTAAAAGTAGAAAAATAGAAAGACTAAACTTACTGGTTTTAAAATACGGCCAAAGCCAAAGTATGGCTAGTCCTAAAAACATATAACCGTACATTTCTAGTGCCCAAGCCAAAGAACTGGGATTATTCATTGATAGCGCCGAGATTAAAATACTGGCACCATCAGCACTGCCAGTAACTAGCGCCGGAACAAAAGTTGTCTGCAATACATAATTAAAAGAAACCAGGGCGGCATATATGCCAACAAAGACCAAACTGGGCAACATCGCACTCCTCTCTTCATCGCGTGCTAATTTATAAATTGCAGAAATTAATAATACAGAAAAGATTATCAGACCATAACCAAAAAAATACGGCAATGACTGAAAGTGACTAAAATTATTTATAAATATCCCTGCCCCTTGCCAATCAGGTTGCGGGCTTATTATGCGAACAAGGGCAACGCCAATTGGTCCCGAGGCTAAAACGCTCGCTATCAGCAAGATACAAACATTAATACTATTTTTTAAAAGTTTCATATTTATAAAATAATAAAATAACCTTAACTACAGTTAAATTTTAGCTTTAAAATAGCAAAAAGGCAATAAAAAACAGCAAAGTTGTTAAACAATAAGTTCTTGACATAGCCAAAAATATATCTCAATATACTAACAGAACCTTAAAAAACAAAAATAATGAAAAGATTAAAAAGAATCCTTGCTTTCGCCTCTGGCGATAAAACGGGTGGTGGTAGCGGTTTCCAGGAAATGGTTGAACGCTCCCGAACTGAACCTAAAATTTTAGATGCTGAAATAGTCGGTGTGGTCTCTAATCATGACAGGGGTGGTGTCTATCAAAAAGCCAAGGCTCTAGATATTCCCTTCGCATTTTTTCCAGGACCTTTTACCGCAGAATCGTACCGAAAATTGGTTGCTAATTTTCAAGCCGACTTTGTTATTTGTTCAGGCTGGCTAAAACCAGTAATAGGACTTCCAGAAAAAATGGTAATCAATATCCATCCCGGACCATTACCCCATTTCGGTGGAAAAGGAATGTACGGACACCATGTTCACGAAGCCGTTATCGCCGCTTATAAACGCGGCGAAATAAAACAAAGTGCAGTATCTATACACTTCGTTAATGAGGAGTATGATCGTGGCGCCGGCATCGTTCAAATACCAGTACTAATTAGACCTGATGACACTGCCGAAACATTGGCAGCTAGAGTGTTAAAAGTAGAACATAACTACCAAAGTTTAGTTCTAAACCAAATCATCCATGGCAAAATTTTTCTAGGAGGAGGTGGATTGGTTTATTTTTTAGAATCAAACCTCTCACGCCTCGCTTTCATTAACAGCAAATAATTAAAACAAAAAAAGTCAAACACAAAAACAGCCCCAAAAAGAGCTGTTTTTATTTTCCATATTTACCAGTTTATCGCAAAATATACCCACCATCAACAACTAAAGTCTGACCGGTTATATAATCGGCTTTGTCAGAAGCTAAGAAAGCAACAGCATTAGCAATATCTTCAGGTTGACCGTAGCGAGACAAAGGAATTATGGCCATAGTTTGCTTACGAAGCTCTTCTGTGGCAGTGCGCGGCTGGTCTGGCTGGCTGGCGCCCGGAGTATCAATTGCGCCAGGAGCTACATTATTAACATTAATTTTTTTCGGGGCTAGCTCTAAAGCTAAAGCTCTCGTCATTCCATTCATACCGCCTTTAGAAGCACAGTAGTGAACTAGACCGCTAAAACCAACAAAGGAAGCAATGGAAGAAATATTTACAATTTTTGAACCAGGCTTCATTACCTTAACAGCTGCCTGGCTTGTTAAAAAAATACTCTTTAAATTTACATCCAAAACCTTGTCCCAATTTTCTTCAGTCATGCTTTCAAAAGAAATGAATGGGAATATGCCAGCGTTGTTAGCTAAGATGTCCAATTGACCAAATTTTTCCATTGTAACCGCAATAAGCCCGTCAACCTCTTCCTTAACCGAAACATCACATTTAACAGCGATTGCCTCGCCTCCCAAAGCTTCAATTTCCGCGACAACTTTTAAACATTCATCCTGAATTAAATCACTGACAACTATCTTTGCACCATCTTGAGCAAGCGTTAAAGCTATTCCCCGACCAATTCCCTTGGCGGCACCAGTAACAACGGCAACTTTATTTTTTAACATCATAAATTTATTACTTAATAATATTTTTTATTTAAGATAAGAAACAAATCTAATAAAGTGGCAGGTGTAGCCATCAGGATTCTTTTGTAAATAATTTTGATGGTAATCCTCGGCTAAATAAAATTTTGTTAGCGGCTCAAGGCTAGTAACAACAGGATTTTCCCAGCGCCCAGATTTATTTACTATATCAATCATTTTTTGTGCAATCTCTTTTTCCTCTTGATTTTCATAGAAAATAACCGAACGATATGATGTACCGATATCATTGCCCTGTTGATTCAGGGTTGTAGGGTCATGAATCTGGAAGAAAAAATCTAATAAATTTAGATACGAAGTTTTTTCTGAATCATACTCAATCTCTACCGCTTCAGCGTGCCCCTCATGATTTTCGTAAGTCGGCTTATCAACTTGGCCACCAGCATAACCAACTCTGGTTTTTAATACACCGGGTTGCTTTCTAATTAATTCTTCAAGACCCCAAAAACAACCACCGCCAAGTACAATTTTTTTATGACTTGTTTCACTCGGAATAAATTTCATTGAAATTGAGTTGACACAGTGCCTTATATTTTTTGGAGTCAAATCTTCGCCTTCAAATACGTGCCCCAAATGAGCACCACAGCGGGTACACGATATTTCCGTTCTTTGACCGTCATCATCCAGACTTCTTTTAATCGCCCCTTCAATTTCATCATCAAAACTCGGCCAACCACAATTATGTTCAAATTTATGCTCTGATTTATACAAAGGTAAATCACATTGGCGACAAACATAAACCCCTTTAGCCATATTGTTTACATATTCACCAACAAAAGGCGCCTCCGTGCCCTTGTCTATAATCACTCGAGCTTCTTCTGGTGTTAGTTTGTTCATATTTTTAAAATATCACAAATCTATTATACCACTGGTTCAATTTCTCGTCTTCTTCAAACAAAAAACTGCTTTAAAATAAGCAGTTTTTGTGTATGCACGGGATGAGGGAATCGAACCCCCGCCAACGGTTTTGGAGACCGCCGTACTACCACTATACGAATCCCGCAGATATTAGCTTAGTTTATTCTACTATTTAGCTGATATTTTTACAAGACTTAAAAATGCTAAAACAAGATCCATAATATGTCAATAAAAAACCACATCTGCTATAATTAAAAGACTTAAAAGATAAGTAAAAAAATAAATATATGAAAAGTTCTTCCAATATTCTCTTTTTAGATGTTCTCCCTGAAGACGAGCGCTTGGTCAGTAAAAAATTCCCGGAAGCAAAAATTATTCGTCGCGCTCTATCGGATAAAGAAATAACAAAAGCCAGCCCTGATATAGAGATACTTTGCCTCTCATACCGCTGCAAAATAGGTGCAGAAACAATATCTAGCTTAAAAAATCTAAAACTAATAGTTACTAGAAGTGTTGGTTATGACCATATCGATTTAGCGGCCGCTAAAGAGAAAAAAGTCACTGTCTGCAATGTCCCTGATTATGGTGCTCATGTAATTTCTGAATTTGTCTTTGCCCTGCTACTCTCCGGCTTACGCCAAGTTCCCTCCGGAGACATACAAGTAGAAAAGGCTAAGGCATTCTCTTCAGTCGGCTTGCGTGGTATTGCTTTGAAAGGAAAAACTTTAGGCTTAGTTGGCACTGGCCGCATCGGCGCTAATGTTGCCCGCATCGCCAGCTTAGGGTTTTTAATGAATGTAATCGCCTATGATCCTAAACCCGATAAAGATTTAGCCCAAGCTAATCATTTTAAATACGCCAGGCTAGAGACCGTTCTTAAACAGGCTGATATAATTTCTCTGCATTGCCCTCTACTCCCAGAAACCAAACATCTCATTAATACTAAAAGTATTGCTTTAATGAAAAAAGGCGTAACTATTGTTAACACTTCCCGCGGCGGAATTATTGACGCCAAAGCTCTAATTAAAGCAATTAAAAATAAAAAGGTTGGACATGCTTTCTTAGACGTCTTGGAACATGAAAATGATTTAGCTCAAGAGCGAGAACTAATTAACTTGCCACAAGTAATTGTAACGCCGCATATTGCTTTCTTTGCCGATGATTCAATTGATAAAATGTATGAATCGGCTTTTACTTCTATTAAATCTTTCCTAAACAAAAAATCTCCTGTTGGCCTAATTTCTGGAATTTAAAAATAACCAAGGAAAAATAAAATACAAAGGACCACCGAAAAACAGCGGTCCTTTTTAGATCCAAAATATAAAAATTAACAGCCCACTACTCCTCGTAGTCAAAGCCCTCTTTTTTGATGCGCATTTCCTCGCCGCAGCAAATTACTTTGCCACCACCATCCTTAATGAATTTGACTTCATTGCCGCAAATGCGGCAGAAGTAAATCCGATCAACGCGATCGCTCATATTATTTTAGTAAGTTTCTTCAAAAATTTCAAAGTGGGCCTGTGGATGCAAACAAGCTGGGCAAAGCTCTGGAGCATCAGTTCCTTCATGAATGTGCCCACAGTTATTACACTTCCAACGCCTTACTTCCGACTTCTTAAAAACCTCACCTTTCTCAATATTTTCTAGCAGTTTACGATATCTAATTTCATGTGCCTTTTCAACTTCAGCCACCATCTCAAATAATTTAGCAATTTCTTCATGGCCTTCTTCCCTGGCTTCACGCGCCATCCGGGGATACATCTCAGTATTTTCATGCGCCTCACCTTCAATAGCGGCTTTTAAATCGGCTTCAACGTCACCAATGAGCATCAGCTGTTTAGCCCAAAGTTTGGCATGTTCTTTTTCATTTCTAGCTGTCTCTTCAAAAATATTGGCAATCTGGACATATCCAGCCTTACGCGCGACTGAAGCATAATAATCATATTTATTACGCGCCATGGATTCGCCAGCAAAGGCTTCCTCTAGATTCTTTTTAGTTTTTTCTCCTAACATATTTTTATAACTAAAAAATTAATCAGCTTTTTTCTTTTTTTCTTTAACCGTTAAAGGCTTCTCTTCTAACTTAGCATTAGCCTCAGTGTCACAGTCTTCAAGCTGTCCACAAAATTCCATTTCATAAATATGGAAGATGGTAACTGTTAAGGCAACAACAAGGGGGCCAATCGCTACACCCCAGAAACCAAATAAAGCAATACCGCCCAAAATTGAAAATAAAATAAACACTGGATTAACCTCTGCCTTGCCTTTAATCATGTAAGCGCGAATTATGTTATCAATAGTACCAATGATTAAGAATCCCCAACCTAGAATAAAGAAGCCCTGCCAGATATCACCGGTAAGTAGATAATAAAGACCGACAGGAACATAAAAAATCATTGAACCAAGATAAGGAATTAAAGAAAGCAATGCTACTAATATTCCTGCTAATAGTGCTGGAAAACCAACAATCGCAAAACCAATTGCACCAACTAATCCCTGAGCGGCGGCCGTAACAAAGGTAGAAACAAAGGTTGTGTAACTAACGGCTCGGAACTTAGCAAATATTTCCCTATCATACCTATTTGGTAACGGCGATATACGCATTAGATTATTCAACATGCGCTTGCCATCAACAAAGAAAAAGAACATCGCTAAAATAATCATCACCAAAGAAACAATGAAATTAGTTGTTTCTTTAACAACAATAGTGGCACCGGAAATCATCCAATTACTTGAGCGCTTTAAAATGTCTAGGAAGAAATCTTGAATGTATTGATTTTTAGCGCTTAACTCCGAGAGGTTAAGGTATTTAAAAATACCGCGATTAAAAGAGTCATCTGCTAAAACAGTTCCTAAATCCTTATTATTAAAAAATTCAACTGCTTGCGAGTAAGCCGTAACTGATTTCTGGCCAGCATAAGCGACAACACGAATTGCTGGAACTAAAATTACTATTACTAAAAATAAACACATTAAAAGAGCAGCAATATTGCGGCGTCCCTTTAGCCTAGCAACCAAGAATTCATAGGGGCGATAAAAAATTGAAACAAGAATAACCGCTACAAACAGTTCTGTTAAAAAAGGCCGGAATACTAAGTAGCATCCGATAAGAACCAAAAAAACCAGCAACAACAAAAATGGCTTGGTTAAATTTTTGGGCATATTGAGTTAAACGACGACTACCGTGCCCGCTCGCGGGCTGGGGATAACGGCAGTAGACGAATTATTTATTTAGTCTCTTTGTGAAGAGTATGGGCTTTGCACTTATTGCAGAATTTTTTCATCTCCAAGCGTTCCTTCAAGGTCTTCTTGTTTTTGTGAGAATGGTAATTGACGGTCTTGCATTCCGTGCATTCCAACTTGATCATGTTGTCTTGGGACATAGGAATTTAATATTATACCTCGTTAATATATCTTCAGAATATATAAAAAGCGATAAAAAGTCAAATTTTATACGTAAATTAGGCTATTTCTGGCAATTCTCACAAAAATGAGTGCCCCGACCAGCTAATTTACGCTTAGTTATTACCTGTCGGCATTTAAAACAAGGCTGTCCACCGCGTCCATAAACCTTGAGTAATCTAGAAAAATTACCTTTTTTTCCTGCTGAATCAACATAATTACTAAAAGTAGTGCCCCGATTAGTAATCGCTAACTTTATAACTTTATTGACTGCTTGATAAAGTTTTTTTATTTCCAGAGCTCGCAAACTAGAAGCTATTCTATCCGGTCTTATTCCTGAAATAAACAATGACTCATCAACATAAATATTGCCAAGTCCGGCAACAAGCTTCTGATTCAACAAAAGCGCCTTAATATTTGTCTGGCGTTTTTTCAAAGTTAATTCTAAATGTTTTAACGTAAATGAAGAAGTAAGCGGTTCTGGACCATAGCCCGCCGCCACAATTCTATCCAACTCAGGCTGACTAACAATTTTCAAATAGCCAAACTTGCGCAAGTCATTAAAAAATAATTTACCACCTCCAGAAAATTTAATAATTACACGCGTATGCTTGTTAGGTAGCTCTCCGCCAATAGCAGCCGTAAAAGAACTATCGCTTAAACTATGGCCGCCGGCTAATTTTTTTCCACTCGCTTCAAGAATCAACTGGCCAGTCATTTTCAAATGTATTAACAAAAAATAATTATCAGATTCTCCCTTCTTTTTCTTTAAGCGTAAAGCTAATAATTTGCCAAAACGATTAATTTCATCAAATTCTCGTCCAACTAAGAAATTTATAAAAAAAGCCGCATCATTCTTGGCGGACTTTGGCGATAATAAATTTAAAGCAGCGATACGGCGACCGATAATAGCGGCCGTTAAATCGCGCCTGATAGTTTCCACTTCAGGGAGCTCAGGCATAAAATTATAAATTAAAGGACAGCTAAAACAATCAAGACAATAATAAGCGCCAAAAAGGCGATGGTTAACATCTTCGCTATTCCGAGACCAATCTTGTCTGGATTAATAATAGCCATAAGGAGAGTGGGCCGAGTTGGATTCGAACCAACGAAGGCGCAAGGCCAGCAGATTTACAGTCTGCCCCAGTTGACCGCTTTGGTATCGACCCTTATGTTAGTAGCTTGCCGGAGTATCCGCTAAAAGCGGAGCGGACAAAAGCACTTGCTCTATAATAAATAAAATAATAACAGATGTCAAACTTGCTAAATTATGAAACGTTAATCAGTAATTAAAGGCAGAACTACTTAGTTACGCCCTCAATTAATACCCTAGTCAAACCGTAGGCTGAGAAAATAATTGCTAAACCAATAGCTGACCAAACAATAATATCTTTTCCCTTTTTCACCTTCTCCTGATTACCGGAAGAAGTCATCCAAGTTAGTCCGCCGTAAACAAACATTAAGAGGGCGAGCGAACCAACAATGCCTAGAACGGAATTAATAACCTTACCAATCAACTTTTGCGGAGTGTCTATGTCCCCCAAAGGATTAGTAAGTTCGCATTGACCCGAGGGGCAACCTTCGACTTGTGCTAAAACAGGTAAAACAATTACAAAACTAAAAGCCGTAATTAATAAGACTAAACTGATGATAATTTTTTTCATAATAATACGTTCATTATTGATATTATTATAACATAATTTTTTAAAAAATAAAAAAGGGGATAGAATAATCTATCCCCTGTCCCGAATTATTATCGGTCATCAACTTACTATCAACTTAACCTCATCTCCATTTACAGAGAACAGTCTAAAATTCGGACGTGATCGATGTTTTACAACAACGTTCGGTCCAGACTGGACAACTTCACCATCGGAATAATAGATTTGATAATTATATCTGTCTGATGATAAAGCATAGCGCGCGCACCCATCTACACTGGGAAAAATTAAAATGTTGAAAGATGTCATCCCTTTTACATTAATAATGTATTCCCCTTTAGTAAAGACTGAATCTTTAATCATAGGTGCGGGTGGCGGGGCAACGACTGGCTCGGGTTGAACAGCAATAATTTCTTCTTTTACTTTTTTAGGATAAAAGAGATTATCAATGCTATCCAACATGGCCTTGGCTTGTTCAACCTTTCCCTCTTTTAAAAGGTCATGGTAGTCATCAAGTAGCGCTTCTTTCTGCAGATTTTTTTCTGCCTCCAAAATGAGATCAGCCTTAACTTGAACTGAATCAACCGCGCGACTTGTTAACAAGTCTAATTTTATTAATCCCCAAGTGCCCTTACTAGAGGTAAGTGGCAGATAGCTCGTAAAAAAAGCTAGGCCAAGAATAATTGCTACTGGAACATAGAGCAAGCGGGTAAATTTTTCCGCCGCCCAGATGAAGAACATTAGGAAAGCTGTTCCCCATGCACTCCAGTCAAAAGCGATGTGGCATAAGATGCCAACAGCGATGGCTGCTCCTAGAGCCTGCCACCACTTCAGAGATTTAATTACTTTCATTTTTACTTTCTTTTTTTTGTTTAACATCTTAACGTCCAAACATCGCCCGAAAAATTGCGGGCAAAATTTCAACAATTGCATCCGATGCTAAGTGCATTGGGAAAGAACTCCAACCACCTTTCTTTTCTTCATGAGCTGTCGGAGCAGAAGGATTACTGCTTGTCGCCGAGGCAGATACAGTGGCACTCTTATTATGAGCGACAGCATATGTGCCTGACCAAGCAACTAATTTCTCAAACCACGGATCGCCGGCTTGAGCATAATCGCGATCACGCAAATTCTCGACCACCCGACCAATCTCATCAGCAATTTCTTCGCGTAAAGAGAGTGGGCCATAGATCAAAAATACAAGCGTTAAAATAATCGCAATCTTCCAAACAAGATGATGCCATTTTCCAGGTACTTTAGTGGGCGCGATAACCAATTCTTTAGCGTCAGACTTACTATAAGCCTGATTAATGACTTGGTTATAAGTAATCTCCTGCCTTGATAAACCTTTGTTATTACGAAAATAATTTTCGTGTATCATTGGCTTACCAATTCCAATTAAAGTGGCAAACACCCAAAAGAAAGCTGCTAAACATAAAAGGATTACCGCTCTACCATTATTGGTGCCAAGTATCCATTCAACCGTCATCCCTCTCGGCACAGTCGTACGAATACGTGGCCGCGTGATTTTTATAGTCGCTGGATCTTCAATACCGCTCACCATCACCCTGAATGGAATATTTTCCCCAGGGTCAATAACCCTTGGTACGTTAAACTGATACAAACCGCGCGCATCCGTTCTCACAGAATAGCGGTCTCCATCAAATAGAACATCCACGTCTGTTTCTAAGCCATAACCCTGAGCTTTGATAACCCTAATTAAAACCGTGAAAGCTCCGTACCCATCATGGGTACGAATTAACACTACTTTCTGCGGGTCATCCACTTTAGGCGCAGCAGCAGCTTCCGGTATTTCTACCGTTACCGTTGCTTTTTCAGTACCCCCTTCCAAAAAAAATTCAAACACGATGGTTTGTTTTTTGCTTGTCTGGGTATACGTGGTCACGAAGTCGTAAAACCCCGAAGTGTCGGTTATCACCCGGCCCACCTCGCGGTAGTCCCGATGAATTATAATTCTTTGCGCCTCAGGGACGCCGTTTTTTGCTGTCCGTAAACGGACACGGATGTTTGTTGCGTCCACTATAGACGTCGCCTCAATGCTCATCCTAGGAGCACCGGGTCTTCTACTGCCTGTTGCCATTTTTATCGTTTTTTAGTTAATATTATTCAATTTTTAAAGTACCTGACTTGCCAGATACACCTATTTCTCATTATCAAGATATTATAGCATATAATCATAATTTTGTCAATCTTACTAAGAACAGGCTAGTGCCTATCTAAAACTCCCCTTTTTTATAAATAAATGCTAATATATTAATAGAATTGATAATTAATTCTAACTAA
>CAZZBQ010000009.1:0-19464 GCA_964652745.1 uncultured Gammaproteobacteria bacterium | reverse complement strand
CATATATTGTTCAAACATCGGACCACCGGTTGACTTCAAGTCATATAATTTATCAAAAATTCCAATCATTTCATTAATCACAAAACTCTTTTGTTCTGGATAGCGTGAATCATATTCCAATAAATTTAAAGCTAGCGGTCTTTCAGTATCAGCTGGTGAAAAAATAATTACATCTTCCGCTCTTTCTGGCGGAATGCGCTCTAAAATGTCTTGAATTAAATCACCGTGAGGATCAAGCACGCAAACACCTTCCCCATTCTCAATATCCTGAATCGCCATATTGGCCAGCAAAACAGATTTACCAACACCAGATTTACCAACAATATAAGTGTGCCGCCGTCTATCAGCTCGTTTAATTCTAATATCTTTTTTAGCGCCGCGATAAATATTGTGTCCTAAAATAATACCTTCATCCGGAGTTTCAGCTGGAGCTGGGGCTGATTTAGCGGTCAACCAGAGGATATTTGGGGTTTCGGTTGTGCTAAGCGGTAAATGGAAAATACCAGCCAACTCTTCACTATTTAATAAAAAGCTATCGCTTTCTCTAAAATGACGATAGATAAAATCTTTAATAATCTTTTCTTGATTACCCTTCTTAGGGCGCGAAAAAGAATTTCCGTAACTAAAATTATTATATTCAGCAAAAGCACTGGCAATATTTTCTAAATACATATCCGCCTTAGCTTTTGTTGGTGCAAAACTAAGTACGCGCAAATTAATATCAAGCCCAGCTTTAAGATTTTTTTCCTCAATCTTTTTAAGCATTTCTTCCTCAACTGCGCTTAAGCGTTTTTCTTTCTTTTCTTCCTGATTAGGATCTTTTTTCTTAGTTGTAGAAAAAAATGAAAAAATTGAATCTAAAAATCCTGAACGAAGGCCGTCAGCCACAGAATTTTTTCTTTGAATACGCCCGACAACCTCTCTTACTCGGCTATGCCAAGCACTTTTAGCACTGCGCACCAAATATTGAATTGCCAGGCTTTCACCTTTTTCTAGTTTAGACAAAACACTTATCAGCGAATTCATCGGGTCAACATCCATGTCCTGATAAGTCTTGAGTGGAAAAATAAAACTCTTAACTGTTTTTAAATAGGCAGCTGAGGCCTGGCCAGCGGCACCAAAAGAATTATAATCTTCAATTTCCTCAATAACAGCTTCTGGATAATGAGCATGGATATGCTGTTCTAAATAACGCACCGCTTCACGTTGAGCGGCAAAATAAAAAGCAATTTGTTTAGCACTAGCAACTATTTCAAAAGAAACATGATCACTGCGACCTCTAAGCCAGGCAGAAAAACCATGCTGAGCACGCAAGCCGCCAATACCGGCAAAAATCGCCTCACCTTTAGCAATTTCCTCTTTTAAACTCTGGGCTGAATATCCTTTACCTTCAGCATCATCTGGCCTCTCTTTGGGAATGCGAATAGAAAAAACGTGATGACGGGCATAATGTCTTCTAGAAAATAGGGCTTTCAAAATTCGGAGTATAAAAAATACTGCCACTAAAACAATAATGGCCCCGATTAAGTACGGCAGCATGTCAGTGAAATTAGTCAGTGCAAAGTCCGACATAAGTAAGCTCTATTTTAAATCTTTTAATTTAACTATTTTATCAGCCTTAATCTTGGCTTCTTGTTCCAAAAAAAACTGATTTACACGCGGAATTAATTTTAGCCAACGACGAATAAGATTGATAATTTTATCAACCTTAACCTTCGCCTTATCTAGTAAACTATTTATTTTTACTGTTGTCTCCTCGCCGACACGCTTAAATTCTTTTTGCTGGCCAGGATTCATCTGTAAAAAAACCTCATGTAGGCCGTCAGATAAAATATTATCAATCTCCTTGGCGCGAGCTTTGCTATAATCAGTCGTCATCGCAGCCACTGGCACAGAAACTTCTGCAACTTTTTGGACAGCTTTTTCTACTGGTGCGGTCTCAGGTTTTCTGATTTCAGTTTCCGGGCTTAATGGTATTTTTTCAAAAGACGTAGCCTTCTCTGCTTCTGAAAAAGGAGCGGAAACGGTTACTTCAATTTTTTTAGGCATTCCAGCCTCAAGCTCCTTCTTGCTTTCTGGAATATTCCCTGCAACCATATGATAAATTAAATAGTGATTGCCTCGACAGGACAATTAGCAGCTGCGTTTTTAGCACAGTCCGTTACCTCATCCTTAATAACCTCCGATTTTCCGTCGGCATTCATCTGAAAAGTCTCTGGGCAAAGCCCCGCGCACATACCACAACCAATACATTTATTTTGGTCCACTTTTACCATAAAATTTATAATTAATTTTTTAATTATTTTATGCTTTTATTATAACATATTATAAAAAAATTAAAACCATTTTTAAGCCTGAAAAAAGCGAAAAAACTTAACATTTGACAATTTAAGATGCTTTTGTTATATTAGTTAAATAAAACTATAAGTATTACGAAGAAATGCGAGCTTTTTTGCTAGCATTTTGCGTGTAAAAAACCAATATGGCACATAAGAAAGCCGCCGGTTCAACCTCCCTAGGCCGCGAGTCAGAGAGTAAGCGTCTCGGCGTAAAATTAACTGATGGTCAGTGGGCTAAAGCCGGCGCCATCATTATCAGACAACGCGGTACTAAGTATCATGCTGGTCTTAACGTAGACAAAGGCACAGACGATACCCTATTCGCTCTTAAGGGCGGATTCGTTAAGTTCTCTACCAAGAAATTGAAGAAATTTGATGGCAGTCTTAAAACAACCAAAATTGTTAATGTTATACTAAAAGAAGCGGTCGCAAAAACTGTAGCGAAAAAATAATACTTTTCTTGTTTGAATTTAAAAAACAACTCCAAAATTGGAGCTGTTTTTTTATTTTCAAATTTTCTTATATTACGTTAATCCGTTACTTCTTCCCTCCCTGCTTACAAACCTTAATAAATTCTACAAACAGAGGATGTGGCGCGAGGGGTCGAGAAATATATTCAGGATGGAATTGAACACCAACAAAGAAAGGATGGTCTTTTATTTCAACTGCTTCAACAATATGACCATCAGGCGAAGTACCGGCAATCTTTAAACCTAAATCCTCAAAACGAGTGCGGTAGTCATTGTTAAATTCATAACGATGGCGATGACGCTCGGAGACGGTTTTATTTTTAGTAAACTTAGCATAAGCTGCCGCTAGTTTTGTTCCAGGAAGTAAATGACATGGCCATCCACCTAAACGAATAGTGCCCCCATAACCCTTTTCTTTAATTAACTGCTCTTGCTCAGGCATGATATGAATAACTGGATCAGGGGTCTTAGGATTAACTTCAGCCGAATTAGCTTCTTTTAAACCAGCCACATTGCGAGCAAATTCAATGACTGCCATCTGCATGCCGTAGCAGAGCCCAAAATAAGGAACCTTTTTTTCGCGACAATACTTAATTGCCTCAATTTTCCCTTCCGCTCCACGACTACCCCAGCCCTGAGGAATTATCAAGCCGTCTAAGCCCTTAAACGCCTTAGAACCTTCCTTCTCAACATCTTCAGCGCCAAGCCACTTAACCCTAACCTTACAGCGATTGTAAGCGCCTGCGTGCTTAATTGCCTCCAAAACAGAGATGTAGGAATCGCCGAGAGAAAAATCACCGCTTGCAAAATATTTTCCAACAATACCAATATTAATTTCCGGCATTTTTATCTTAGTAGCCGCTACCATTTTCTGCCAAGCTTCATTGTTACTCTTTCTAATTGGTAAGCCAAACTTTTCTAAAATACGAGCACTAAGATTATCTTTTTCAAAATTCAAAGGAATATCATAAATAGAATCAGCATCAGGAGCGGCAATAACGCTATCAAGCGCCACGTTACAATTAATGGAGAGCTTTTCCCGGCGCGCCATATCAATTGGTTTTTCACTGCGAGCCACTAAAAAATCAGGTTGAATACCGGCAGATTGTAAAGCGCGAACAGCATGCTGAGTCGGCTTAGTTTTCATCTCGCCAATTTTATTTGGAATCGGCAGATAAGAAACCATTACAAATAAAACATCTTTAGGACGATATAATTTCATGACACGAGCGGCCTCTAAAAATAAAAGATTTTCATATTCACCAACCGTACCCCCAACTTCAATAATCATTACTTCCGCCTCTGTTTTTTCAACAGCTTTTTCAATACGATTACGTATTTCCATAGGGATGTGTGGAACAACCTGAACACACTTACCCTTATATTCTAAATTTCTTTCCCGGGCGATGACTGACTGGTAGACGCGGCCAGTCGTCATGTAATTTTCTTTATAGATATTTTTGTTTAGAAAGCGCTCATAATTGCCAATGTCTTGGTCGGTTTCATCACCATCTTCAGTTACAAAAACTTCACCGTGTTCAATCGGGTTCATTGTGCCAGCGTCAACATTAATATACGGATCCATCTTAATCGCGCTGACTTTATAGCCGCGTGCTTGAAGAATCTGTCCGATAGAAGCGGTGGTCACCCCCTTACCAACACCGGACATAACGCCGCCAACAACAAAGATAAACTTAGTGTTTTTCTCTTTTTCCTTAGTTTTTTTTAATTTTTTCCGCTCCATAGACATAATATTTGACTTTTTTAATATTTTGTGATATAATTATAACCATAGTAACTTAAAATAAACAAAGCATGTTGGAAGTCTCCTCTCTTAGAAGCAAGGGTTATCTTGCAAAAATTAATGGCGAAGAAATCGCCACCGCTAAAAACATTAAACGTTTAGCGGAACTTATTTTCTTTGAAGCTCCGGAAGAAGTTGAACATTACGTCATAAATAATGGCGAAGCCGAAATTGATCTTCATCCTGATGATGAGATTAACTTTAAAGAGCAGTTAAAAATACTGAACTTTAAAGAAAGCGGCGAAATTTTTTTTCGGGACGACGAATAATTCAGTTTCCAAAAAAAGCGATGACAAAATCATCGCTTTTTCTTTATTTCTTTTTTAATATTTCAAACGCCTTATCAAGTTGCGGGTCTCTATCTGCTTCAATATCTTCTTCAGTTAACTCAACGATAACATTAGGCTCTATTCCCTTCTCGTTAATAAAATCACCAGCCGGAGTCAACCAATGAGCAATCGTTACTTTTAACGACGAGCCATCACTTAAATCAGCAATTGTCTGAACTGAACCTTTACCAAAACTTTGAGCACCAACAATTGTGGCTTTTTTATAGTCTCTCAAAGCACCGGCCACAATCTCTGAGGCCGAGGCACTGCCTTCATTAATCAAAACTACTGTTGGAAAATCAGCTAAACGTGCCTTACCGGTAGAAGCATGCTCTGAGCGGCGATTCTCGCCATATTGCTCAGCCACAATCGGTCCTTCTTTAATCCAGTCACTAGCGATATTTACAGCTGTTTCTAAATAACCACCAGGATTGTTTCTTAAATCTAAAACTATACCCTGAGGCTTTTTAGCAATTGCTTCCAAAACTGCTTTATTAAATAAAGCTTCCGTATCTTCATTAAAATTACTAACGCGAATAATATAGATATTATCTTTCATCTCAGTCTTAACACTGGCTACAAAAATCTGACCGCGAATAATTTTAATATCAAAAGGCTTCTCATCGCCACGAATGATAGTTAGCGTTACTTCAGTATCTTTTGGACCTCTAATTTTTTTAACTGCTTCAGTTACTGTTAATCCCAGAGCTGATTCGCCGTTAATTGCATAAATCTTATCACCTGCTCTTAATCCCGCTTTCTCAGCTGGCATACCTTCTAACGGTGCTACAACTGTCACAAAATCATCGCGCAAACCAATCTCTGCCCCAATCCCTTCAAAAGTTCCCGATAAATCCTCAAAAAACTCTTTAGTTAGAGTCGGGGTCATGAAGGTTGTATAAGGATCGCCGCTAGCTTCCGCTAGGCCTTCCAAGGAACCATAGAATAAATCAATATCTTTAATTTTATTCTTATCAACATGATTGCTCTTGATAGTATTCCAGACTTCAAAATATAAATTAAAATCAAAACTTTCCTTATCGCCATTCATTGCCGCCTCACGTGCTTCTTCTGAATAAGCCAAATTGCCAGGAATATTAGCGCCACCGCCAGAATAAAAGCCAGCCAAAAAAATAGCACCGACAATAACAATCCCAATTAACCAAAAACCAATTTTTTTATAATTAAATTTAACCATAATTTTATTGTTTAACTTTCTCTCTTATTTTAATCAATAAACCCGATTTAAGCAAACGCTTAAGTCAGAGGAATAAGCTCAGCATTGTCTATTTTCTGTTTTTATCTTAGTATTAAAGAGAAATATGAAGATTCTGAAATATAATGAAAAAATCCGGGCGACTATCATCGCCGAAGCGACAAAAGTCTTAAAAAAAGGCGGTATTTTCGTATTTCCAACCGAAACTTGTTATGGGTTAGCAGCTGACGCAACCAATCCAAAAGCGATTACTAAACTTTATAGTTACAAGATGCGTCGCGAGGGCAAGCCACTGTCTGTCGCTGTTTCTGACTTAAAAATGGCTGCTAAATACGTGGATATAAATGAAATGGCCACTAACCTTTATACTAACTATCTGCCGGGACCAATCACTGTTGTTTCTAAAAGCAAGGGTAACCTTGCTAAAGGGGTTGAATCTGAATATGGCACTCTCGGTATTCGCATTCCCGATTATCCTTTAGTATTAGATATCGTGCGTAATTTCGGAAAACCATTTACTGCTACTTCTGCTAACGCTTCTTATCTGCCTAAACCTTACAGTATTAAAGCCCTACTTAAAGACACTCCTCTTAAAAGTCAAAAATTAATTGATTTAATTATTGATGCTGGCGAGTTGCCACGCCGTGAAACCTCTACCGTGGTTGATACAACCATGAACAACCTAAATATCATGCGACCTGGTCAAATAACCTTAAAAAAACAGCTCAGTAAAAAGGCGCCAGTCTTGTCTGCTAAAACCACGACTAATAAACAAACCGTGGAATTTGGTGGCATGAACATGCTTAAATATATTGATGAGCCCCTTGATAAACCGCTAGTTTTTTTCTTAAGCGGTGAAATGGGTAGTGGCAAAACACAGTTCTCTAAAGGCTTGGCAGAAAAATTAAATATCAAAGAAATTATTAAATCTCCTACTTTTACTATTTTAAATGAATATAATTATAAACTAGGCGAGCGCCGCGGAAAATTTATCCATGTTGATACTTGGCGGATTGAAAATATTAAAGACTTAGAAAGTGTTGGCTTAGACCATTATATAAATGCCGGAAATATTATTGCCGTAGAGTGGGCAGATAAATTTCTAATTAAACTCAAAAAGAAAATTGAACTTTCCGGAGGCCGAGTGATAAATGTGGTTTTCCGCTATATTGATGAAAACACCAGAACTATAGAAACTTATGAATAAGCCAAAAGAAAAAACTGCTCTTCAGGGGCAACAACCAATAATCTTGGCAATTGATACTAGCTGCGATGATACTTCCGTGGCAGTTTTGCGTGGGCGCCAGGTTCTCTCTAGCGTGATTTCTTCACAAGTTGAAATCCATAAAAAATGGGGCGGCGTTGTCCCTGATATTGCTCGCCGAGCTCATAAAGAAAATATTGAAAAAGTCTATCTTGAAGCCCTAAAAAGAGCGCGAATAACTGAGGAAGAAATTGAATTTGTTGCCGTTACTTATGGACCAGGACTCGCCATTGCTTTAGAGGTTGGTATAGAATTTGCTAAAAATTTAGCCTATAAAAGAAAGAAAAAGTTAGTGCCTATTAATCACATGGAAGGCCATTTGCTCGCTTCTTTTATTCTCAACAGAAACGGCCAAGGTCAAATAAAAACAGCCAAAGATGCTAATATCTTCCCTGCCTTAGCTTTGTTAATTTCGGGCAATCACACAGAAATTGTTTATGTTAAAAATTTTAATGATTATAAAATTCTTGGCGAAACACTAGATGATGCCGCTGGTGAAGCGTTTGATAAAGTTGCTCGCATGATGAATATTGGCTATCCGGGTGGACCAATTGTAACACTGCTGGCCGGTCGGGCAAATAAAAAATGGTCAGATATTAAATCTGGCCTTGAAGAAAGAAATGAGCGCAAGCCGCTAGCTGAAGTAGCTGGTCACTTAGGCTTACCAGTGCCGATGATGCGTTCTGGAGATTTAAATTTTAGTTTTTCCGGGCTTAAGACTGCTTGTTTATACAAAATTGAAGCACTGCGCAAAAAATATAAAAATGATAGTGCTTGGTCTTACGAATTATCTCGTGAATTCATTAGCGCAGTTTCTAAATCACTATCAGCTAAACTAAATAAAGCTATTAAACTTTACCCGGAAATAAAAGCCGTAATCTTAGGAGGTGGCGTCAGCAACAATATTTATATTGTGCGCGATATCGGCAACCTTGCCAGAAAACAGGGTAAAAAATATTTTATTCCCGAAATTAGATTTCGCAGTGATAATGCCGGCATGATTGGTATTGCTGCTTATTACAATATAACCAATAAAAAATATTGGTTAACTGGCAAAGCCATCTTAAAAGTAGATAGAAAACCGATGCTTAAGCTCTAATGCTTAAATTATAAAGCTTCGGGTAGTTTAAATTTAGCTAAAAGTTCTTTAGCTTTTTCTGGTTGCAAACGACGATTTAAATCTCTTTGCATCACGCCAACAATATCTATTGCTTTTTCCCAATCATTACCATCTGCCTTGTTGGGAATAAGATGGTAGTGAGCATGCGGCACTAAACGACCAAAAGACGCAGAATCAATAAACTCATAACCTAAGCTTCTATAATGGTTAGCAACTTTAACGGCGAATTCATAGAAGGCGCCGACATTTTCAATATCCCAAATGAAACGAAAATGTTTTTTTGGAATAATAATAGTATGCCCATCAGTAAACTGAGCAATATCAAGAAAGGCCAAAAAATCATCATTCTCATGAATTTTATAAGCCGGTATTTCACCGCGTACAATTTTACAAAAAATACAGTCGTCCATATTATTAAAATTAAATCAAAGACTGTAGGGCTTTAAGGGCTTCTGGTAAAACAGGGACAATCAACCCAGCTACTTTAATAAGCCAAGGCGCCACAATTGATTCGGTTAATTTTTCTCCAAAGGAGCCAGCAATAAAAGCATAGCGTGAAACAACATATAAAATTAAACCTAAAAACAAAGCGCCTTCTAATAGTCCCAAGGCTCCGCCCAAAAGATTATTAATATACTTACTTCCTGGAATAAAAGCTAGGAGATTAAATAATTTTTCAATCAAGAAAAAAACGAGATTAGTTAAACTAGTTGCCGCAATAAAAAGAATAACAAAGGCAATTACTTTTCCGATCGCTTCGTGATCCCCTGCCCAATCTCTTCCCCATTCAAATACCTGAAGATAGAAATGACTAGCAATATAGGCGCCAAAAATTAGACCGACAATGTGTCCCAATGAGCGAATAAGGCCCTTTTTGAGCCCGCTGAACGTAAAAAATGCTAAGAAAACCAAGAGAACAATGTCCAAAATTTCCATAATATTTATATATTATTTTCTAAACGTGGAAATAAAGATTCGCCCTTTTTAATTTGACTAGCGCTAAACTGCTCCTGAATCTTTGAGCTTACGGTTGGTAAAAATGGTTCTAATAAATAAGAAATATTTAAAATATCTTGCGCCAAAGGTTTAAGAGTTTTAATGATTTCCTCTTTACCCGTCATCTTCCAAGGCGCTTGACGACTTAAAGACTCATCGCTAGCTTTAATCTTTTCCCAAATAACTTGCAGAGCCTCATTAAAACGATAACCAGACATCGCCTGTTCAAACTTATCGTTAGTTTCTTTAAACTCCGGCGAATTTACGGTTGGCGATAGATTAGTCACTATTTCATTTTTCTCTAGAAGATTGGAAATGCGCGCTGATAGATTACCTAAGCCATTAGCTAAATCGGCGTTATAGCGCAAACGAAATTTATCTTCTGAGTAATCGCCGTCTTCAAAAGTAGATATTTCTGATAATAAATAATAACGCACGGCGTCAGCCCCGTATTTTTCTACTAAAGCATAAGGATCAATAACATTGCCCAAGCTTTTACTCATCTTTTCGCCATTGGCAGTTAAAAATCCAAATACTAAAACTTGGCGCGAAGCTGGCAAGTTAGCCGACATTAGCATCGCCTGCCACATCGCCGCCTGTGGGCGAAGATTATCCTTACCACAAACCTGCAACCCTGGCCAATAGCTAGAGAAGTTTTCCATATTATCTGGCCAACCAAGAGTAGAAATATAATTAACTAGGGCATCAAACCATACATACATTACCTGATTGTCATCTCCTGGAACTGGCACGCCATGCGGCATCTTATCCTTTTGGCGGGAAATACTAAAATCTTGCAAACCATCAGCCACAAAGGTACTAATTTCTTTTAAGCGTCCAGCCGGTAAAACAAAATCAGGGTTATTTTTATAAAGCGCAAGTAATTGTTCCTGATAATTAGAGAACCGGAAGAAATAATTTTCCTCAGCAATAATTTCTAAATCACGATTGGGATGTAGCGGACAACGTCCTCCAACCAACTCTGAATCAGTTTTTTCCATCTCACAGCCAACGCAGTATTTAACTTGATAATTCTTCTTATAAATATCGCCCTTAGCCTCGCAACGGCGCCAAAATTCTTGAGCAGCAGCGACATGACTAGCATCAGTTGTTCTAATAAACTTATCATATGATAAGTTTAAAGCATCTTTTAAAGGTTTAAATTTAGCGGAATACAAATCACAATATTCTTGAACAGCTAAATTCATTTCTTGAGCTTTTAAAAATATTTTTAAACCGTGCTCATCAGTGCCAGTATTAAAAAACACTTCGCGACCACGCTGGCGCCAGTAGCGAGCAATAACATCTGCTTTAATAATTTCGGCCGCAAAACCAATATGCGGATCGGAATTTATATAGGGTAAGGTAGTTGTAATGTAAAATTTTTCTGCTTCCATATTTAACTTGTTTGAACTTTTTTCTTAGGTCTAATCATAATAACAAACTCTCCTTTTAAATTATTATCATCGCTTTTCATCTCCGCTAAAACTTCTTCTGGTCTGCCAGAATAGAAACTTTCATGCATCTTGGTTAATTCGCGAGCAACGGCAACTACTACTTCTTTGTTCTTTTCTTGAGAGGCCACTATTAATTCTTCCAAGAAACGAGCGGCCCGGTGTTTAGATTCATAAACAATTACTGGATAATTACTAGCGACAATTTCTCTCATCATTGTCTGCCTACCCTTTTTGTGCGGTGGAAAACCGAGAAAAAAGAAACGATCAAAGCCAATACCGGCCAAAGAAATGGCGGCCGTTAAAGCCGTTGGTCCAGGGACGCTTTCAATTTCTACTTTTTCAGATAAAGCTTCTCGAACTGCGGAAACCAGATATCCTCCCGGATCAGAAATTCCCGGTGTTCCCGCATCAGTAACCAGGGCTAATTTTTTACCAGCAGCCAATAAAGAAATTATCTTATCAACCTTAGGGGTTCCCGAATGTTGATGATAAGAAATCGTTGGCGTACTAATATTATGATGAGACAATAATTTTTTAGTAACCCGAGTATCTTCACAAAGAATAAAATCAGCCTCTGCTAAAATACGTAAAGCGCGAAGAGATATGTCTTCCAAATTACCAATTGGGGTCCCGACAACACTTAATTTTCCTATTTCAATCATTTTAACCATAAAGCTTTCAATTATTCCATGTTATCGCGGCGCTCTCTGACATACTTAGTCCAATCTTCAGCCACATCAACCAAAATCTTAAAAGGTGCTTCAATAATAAAGTCAAAAATAAAGATAAAAATATTGACGCGCGACATGTTATTAGATAACCAGCGGCCGACTAAAATGATCGGCATATAAAATAAATCTATCAAAAAAGTCACTAAATTTTCTTTCCGCTCCACAATCATTAACTCCTTGATACCTCTTGTCACAATAATACTAAAGAAACTGACAAAGGCTAAGAAGAACAAGAAAATAATCATGCTGACCCAATTAAAGCCCATCAAAGACAAGCCTCTGATAATAAAATAAACGGAAACCAAGAAAGCGGCAGCATAAACAAAATTAAATATTCCGCTCACTACTAAACTACGCTTGCGCGGCGATTTGAGGGTGATTGGTTGTTTATCATTCTGGCCAAGAAAGGCAATTTGCTTAATACCAGCAATAATCTTATCCGTATTATCTTCTCCCGGTTTTTGCGTCATTAAAACAATAAAAAATAATAGTAAAGCCGGGAAAGCAACATTAATCGCTAAAGACATCACATTAAGCGGTTCGTTAAACCATTTAATCGCCGGTACTTCAATTAAGAAAACAAAAATTGATTTAGTTAAAAAGATATAAATAATACTGCGCAAAGCCGCTCGCCATAATCTAGATTTTGCTTTTTTATATTTACTCTCACAAGTTTTACGAGCTAATACTAAAAAACCCCTTTCACCCTTCTGGCTCTCGGCATAAGCTTTAACTGGATCAACACTAATAGTTTCCGATAAGACATTGAAATACAAAGAATGACGACGAACTATTTTATCCATCTGTCTAACTAATGGGTGCTTTAATTGGGCGTCTGCCTTTATTCTAACCGCTTTAATATTTAAGGCTATCTTTTTTAATTTAGCTTCATCCTCTTCAGAAAACCCTGTTTTAGAACCAATCGTCGACCAATCATCGTTGTAATATTTAAATAGAACAAAATTAAGCATGTCCTCATCAAGTTTTAAAAAACGGCGGCCAATGCTTAAATAAATCTGAATTTCCCTATCGCCTTCATAGGGCAAATCCTTAGGCAAAACAACATCCCGACTTAAAACATCAAACATGTTGTTTACAATCATCTGTTTGACGCGTCCAGGAGCTAAATTCTCCTCAATCTCACAAGCCGCCATATTAAGCAACCAGGAAATAACATTATTTTTATCGCTAATTAAATTTTTTACTTCACCGATATCACTTTTTAAGCCTAAGGATGAATTAATACTATCGGCAAAATAATCTTTCAGTTTTAGATATTTTTCTATAAGTCTAGCCACATCGCCAATCTTTGTTTCCGGAATTTTATTATTAGGCAAATAACTGCCACGAATAAGCTCGGTTAAAAGATGCGTTGATAAACCAACGCTATCCACATCCTTAAGAACCCCTTCAATAACTACTTGGCGACGCAAAATACGCGCAATTGCGTTTTTACGTAATAAATGATCTTCGTCGTAATCTACTGCATTTCTAACCTTTTCATAAAAAAAAGCTAAACGAGAAACCAGCTCTGATACTCTTATCTTGGCCTCGTTATCACTCTCCTCTTCTTTTTTGTTGGCTTCACTATAAATGACCTGGAAGAGTTTTTTGGTGTTATCATTGAGTTCAACAGCCTTTTCTACTTCCTGTCTTCTCATCAAATTTGGGCTAACCATAGTAAAATTATTAGCTAAAGCTAAATTTTATCTTATAAATTGATTCTTTTCTTTTATTTTAGCCTGTTTATAGCGAAAAGGCAACCAAACCAAACTAGCATTAAACCTTGACACGCCAGGGACTATTATGTATTATTTATATAGATAAAAAGGTGGCCACAAGGCTATTTTTAATTACCTATTTTTCTGCTTTTATGAACAAACTAATCAACTACATTAAAGAATCAGTAACTGAAATGAAAAAAGTTACTTGGCCCACTAAAAAAGAAACAAGAAATTATACCATTTTGGTAATCATTTTAAGTTTAGCTACGGCAGCTTTTTTAGGAGCTTTAGACTTTATTTTTAACTACGGGCTTCAATTCATCGTCTAAAAAATATCAATAAAAATTAAAATAGTTCTTAAATTTTATGGCCAAGCAACTTTTAAACCAAGGCCGACGTTGGTACGTCATTCATACCTATTCTGGTTATGAAGAAAACGTTGCCCAAAACCTAAAACAAAGAGTAGAATCTTTGGATATGGAAGATAAGATTTTCAACATCCTGATTCCAACTGAAAAGAAAATCAAAATCAAAAATGGCAAACGCAAAGTCGTTGAAGAAAAAATCTTCCCCGGCTACATTCTTGTAGAAATGATGGTAACTGATGAATCTTGGTACATTGTTAGAAACACTCCTAATGTCACTGGATTTATTGGCACGGGTACCATCCCAACTCCAATTGGCGACGCCGAGGTTAAAGCTCTCCAGAAAAGAATGGGCGTTGAAGATCCTAAATTCCAGATTGATGTTGTAGTTGGCTCTCCTGTTAAAATTAATGAAGGACCATTCAAAAATATGGAAGGAAAAGTTACTGCCGTTGATGAGGCTAAAGGAAAGGTTAAGGTTTCCGTTTCCCTCTTCGGCCGTGAAACTCCGGTAGAATTAGATTTCTTACAAATCAAAAAAGCATAACTATTTATTATAGATAATTAAAGTAACGGGCGGGCTTCTACGTCCTTAGTAAAATTTTATGGCAAAGAAAATAAAAACAAAAATTAAGCTGCAAATCCCTGCCGGACAAGCTAATCCAGCTCCTCCAGTCGGTCCAGCTTTAGGTCAACACGGTTTAAATATCGCTGAATTCTGTAAACAGTTCAATGATAAAACTAAAGATAAGATGGGTGAAATCACTCCGGTTGAAATCACTGTTTATGAAGATAGAAGCTATACTTTTATCCTTAAAACTCCACCAGCTAGCGAATTAATCAAGAAGGCAGCCGGAATCAAAAGTGGTTCTAGCAAACCTTTAACTGATAAAGTTGGCAGTATTACTGACAAACAGTTAGAAGAAATTGCTACTATCAAGAGACCGGACTTAAACGCTAACGACATTGAAGCAGCTAAGAAGATTATTGCTGGTACTGCTCGCCAGATGGGCGTTGAAATCAAATAACTTATTTATTTAATTGTGGGAGTTTATTTTTAATCATTTAGATTATATAAACGCCTGACCACGACTATGAAAACTGAAAAACAGACAACAAAGAAAAAAGCAGTTGATAATTCTGCTATCTACGACAAGAACAAGACCTACAGCATTGAAGAAGCTTTAGAGATTGTTAAAAAATTAACCAAGACTAAATTTGATGCTTCAATTGAAGTTCACTTCCGCCTTGGTATAAATAACAAAAAAAGCGATCAGCAAGTTAGAGGCGCTGTTAATCTACCTCATGGCACTGGCAAAACTATTAAAATTGCTGCTTTTGTCTCTCCAGAAAATGAAAAGGCTGTTAAGGCGGCCGGTGCTGACTTAGTTGGTGGCGAAGAATTGATTACTGAAATCAAAAAAACTGAAAAGACTGATTTCCAAGTCGCTATTGCTGAACCTGGTATGATGAAAAATTTAAGCGCTATTGCTAAAATCTTGGGTACCAGAGGCTTAATGCCATCCCCTAAGAACGATACTGTTACCCCAAATCCAGTAAAAGCTGTTGAAGAATTAAAGAAAGGAAAGATTAGCTTCAAAAACGATGATACTGGAAACCTACACGCGGTTATCGGCAAGGTTAGCTTTGACACTGCCAAGCTAAATGAAAACTACAAATCATTCCTAGAGACCGTTAAAAAGGCTAAACCTAGCTCTTCCAAGGGCAGTTTCATCAAAAATATCAGCATCTCATCTTCAATGAGCGCCGGTGTTAAAGTTGCGAATTCCTAACCTCTTGACTTATTTTTCTAAATAGGATATAATACATCTTGTAGGTAAGCAATTTTGTAAAGAAAAGCGGACCCAAAGTCCGCTCTTTCTTTAGCTTAAAAAGGTCGCCTTACCATTTATTAAGTTAAGCGATACGAAAATGAAAAAGTTATTCGTTGGTGGCTTGAATTTCAAGACCACTGATCAGACTCTAGCCGAAGCTTTTGCTAAGGCCGGCACTGTTTTATCCGCTACCATTATCATGGACCGCATGACCCAACGTTCAAAGGGTTTCGGTTTCGTTGAAATGGAAAACGATGATGAAGCTGAAGCAGCTATCCAGATGTACAACAATCAGGAATTAGATGGCCGCAGAGTCGTAGTTAACGAAGCACGCCCTCTTGAAAAGAGATTCTAAGCGTCTTCCTTCTGTTTTTACAATATTAGAGATAAAACACCTCGCCGCAAGGCGAGGTGTTTTTTGTTATAAAAAAGCGCCTCTTATTAAGAAGCGCTTTCTAAGTTAATTCATGAAAAGTTCTGGTTTAATGAAATTACTTCAATACATCAGCCGCAAATGCGGCTAATTTAGAACGCACTGTTTCAGTTAAAACTGAAACTGCAAACATTTTATCGCGATGTTCGCTGCCGCTCATCTTGTCAATCAGGTAAGTTAAACCTGAATTATGAGCGGAGATGTACGGTAAATCAATCTGACTCAAATCACCACATAAGACAATTTTAGTTCCCTCTCCAACACGAGTAATAATAGACTTAGCCTCATGTTGAGAGAGGTTTTGCGCCTCCTCAAGAATAATAAAGGCGTTGGTGATTGTTTGCCCCCTAATATAATCAAGCGGCTGGCAAATAAAATCATATTTTTCCCAAAGGTTTTCCGGGACAGGCTGATTGTTTTCTGAAAATCCATTTTTAGAAGACTTTTTTTCTTTTTCGTTAGCCTTCTTTTTTTCCTGAAAAGCAGAACGCATTTCGTCATGCTGTTTCTTTTCCAAAAAATGGATGTTCTGTTCAAATGGCTTGAGCCAAGGAGCAGATTTTTCCTTAATGTCTCCCGGCAAGAACCCCATCTTTGTTTGATTACTAAGTGGCACCATAGGATTAATCAGGATTCGTTCTGAAAAGCGTTCCCGTTGCTCTAAGGCGGCAGCAATCGCCATTAAGGTTTTTCCAGTTCCGGCTGGTCCCTGGATAGCCACGCAGTGGATTCCTTTGTCCATCAACTGATGAAAGGCCAAGAGTTGACCCCAATTGATTTCGTCTCTATCTTCTTTCTTAATCACTGCGCGCAAACCACAAAGCCTTAAATCCGGTGGGATAATTTCCATCTTTTTGCCTTTACGGATAGTTAACATTGTTTGAACGGCCTGACCATCCGCTTCCTGACCCAGCTGAATTAAGGCGCCGCCATTTTCAGGCAATTCACCAAATATTTCTGGTGAATAAACAATGCTAACATCTTTTTCTTGCAGGGAAATAATAGGTAGCTCGCGCTGAATCTTTTTAAGCGGAACGAGATTAGCGCGGTACTGCTCAATAGAGACTTTGGGATTATCTCCAAATAAACCAAAAGCAATGATGCGCATATTGCGATCATCGGTTATTAGTTTAAACTTTTGATAATCCTTGTAGCGATCATGACGAATAACATAATTAAAGGTTGCCATAATTTGGTCATCGGGTTTTTCTTTGTCCAAATTAAAATCACCGAAATCAAAATTACGCTCAAGCACTAAATTGGGATTGCTTGAAAATACCATCTCCTCAATTTCTCTAATCACTTCTCTAACCTCCGAGCCGATTCGGTCATTATTTTTAAACTTATCAAGCTCACGTAAGACTGTTAAAGAGATTACCACTAAGTTGCCGCCGTTTATCATATTAACAACAGCATTGCGGTCATTGATTAAGACATTGGTGTCCGGTAGCATTAAATTAGCTTTGTTTGTATCCAATTTTTCCTCCTTTGGGCCACCTGGGCCCCGTTTAGCAATGGTTTTTAATGTTAATGTTCTACAATTGATATCTTTATTTACCAATTTTCTTTTTCAGAATCATCTTTTTAGTAACTGGTTTTTTCGGGATGATTTTTTTAATAGTTTTTTTTGGTTCAACGGATTTAACACCCAATCTTCTTTCATAATCAGTAATTGCCTTCTGTAAACCTTCAACTGCCATCACCGAGCAATGAACCTTCTGATGAGGCAATCCACCTAAATCTTTAACAATTTCCTTCCAGGCATATTTTTTAGCCTGCTCAATAGTCATCCCCTTTACCTTTTCAGTCATAACCGAGGCGGTAGCGATATTTGAAGCACAGCCAAAAGACAAAAATTTTACATCCTTAACCTTTCCCTTTTCAACTTTCAAGAAAAAATCCAGCTGATCACCACAAACCATATTGCCAATCTGGGCATAGCCATCCGGATTAGCAATCTTACCAATATTCTTAGGCTTTAAAAAATTATCTAAAGTTTTCTTAGTATAGTTAAGTGCCATATATTTATAATTTAATTTATTTCTTAATACTAGTTAAAAACAGCTAATTTGTCAACTAGTTTTTTTATTTAATCGGAGAGAAGCTACGTAGACGTTTAACCGTTGCCTTTAAGGCTTTAATTGTATAATCAACTTCCTTTTTAGTATTGAAGCGTCCAAATGAAAAACGGATATTACTATTTAAAAAGTTTTTATTAAGTCCCATCGCTTTTAAGACATAGGAAGCGCGCAAATCTGAAGCTGAGCAAGCTGAACCGGTTGAAACATGAATACCTTTGAAAGTTAAATCCATTAAAATTGCCTCGCCCTCAACATAGCCAAACATGATATTTAAATTAGCCGGCACTCGTTTCTTCAAGCTGCCATTTAAGCGCACTTCGGGAATTTCTTTCTGAATATTTTTCCAAAAGTAGTCGCGAAAAGCAGTTATTTTTTTCAAGTAAGCTCCTCGTTCTTTATAGGCTAATTCTAAAGCAGTCGCAAGGCCAATTATGCCCGGCAGGTTATACGTACCCGACCGAAGACCATCTTCTTGTCCGCCACCAATTATCATCGGCCTAACTTTAACCTTGCGATTAACATAAGCCATGCCGACACCCTTAGGACCATAAAACTTATGAGCTGATAAAGACAAAAAATCTATGCCCATTTTTTTTACATCCAATTTTAAATATGGCACCGCCTGAACGGCATCAGTATGAAAAAAGGCGCCATGCTTATGAGCAATTTTAGAAAATGCAGCAATGTCTTGAATGGTGCCAATTTCATTATTAACTGCCATTACAGAAACCAAAATTGTATCATCACCAATGATTTTTTCTAAATCAGCTGGCTCAACCAAGCCTTCACTATTAATCGGTAAATATTCAACCGTAAAACCTTCACGCGCTAAAAATTTGGCTGACTCAATTACACAAGGATGCTCAATCGCAGAAACAATAATTTTATTTTTTTTCTCAGTTCTGTTAGCTAAAGCCACTCCTTTAATAATCAAATTATTAGCCTCAGTCGCGCTAGAAGTAAAAATCACGCCGCTAACTTCTCCACCAATAAGTTTTGCCACCTTTTCTTTAGCGCCCATTAAAGCACTCCAAGCACTTTGTCCTAAACCATGAATCGAGGAGGGGTTGCCATACTCTTTTTCAAAGTAGGGCAACATCTTTTTCAAAACTCGCGAGTCCAGCTTAGTGGTCGCCGCATTATCTAAATATACTTGCATATCTTAAATTATAATTAATTATATTAATCTAATTATAGCCTTTTTAAGCATAATTTCAAGGTAATTACGAGCTTTAGCCAAATTAAACCAAAGAAAAACCGGTAAGTTCCCTTACCGGTTTAAAACGTACTTTAAATTTTT
>CAZZBQ010000008.1:0-23097 GCA_964652745.1 uncultured Gammaproteobacteria bacterium | reverse complement strand
TCAATTAGTTTCTATTCCCTTTAGGGGTGCTAGGATAAAAACAAAAAAATACCCCTTTTTACTGGGATATTTTAATTCGCTTCTAGGGGTGGCTAAGCGCAAAACTTGGAAAACTTTTTTAATGGAATATTTGATAAATTCCTAAAAAATTATTTACCATCTTTATCATTTTTAGGATATATAATCCAGTTAGTTTGAATAAAAAAATTCTTATCCCCTAAAATGTCTCTAGCTTTTTTATCTTCATCTTTATTTAACCCATACCTTTCTGAATATATAGTAGCGATATCGTCTATAATTTTTTCTTGCGTTCTCTCAAATTTAATCCCATCTTCTTTCATTATTGTTTCTATCTCTTCTCTAGACGAGAAAAAGTGTTCACCTCTTTTTAACTTTGGGACAGCGTAACCACTTAATAATTGATTCATTTTGAATCTCCAATTATCAGGGTCTCCATTGTCTGCGCCTCCATGCTGAATAAGCGCAAACTCTTTTACTGTTCGAGCAATTTCTTTTATAATTTCTCTTTGCTTTTCCCAAGAGTTCCATTGCAATAGAAACCTCACCACTTCTACATCAATACTTTTATCTTCAAAAGGTAAATCATCCGCATTCGCAACTAATTTGGTTTTAAGATTGTTTTGTTTTAAGGCTTCTTCATTAATATCTACTGCCACGGTATTAAATTTATATTCAGGCAATAATTCTAAAATTTTATTTATTAATTCGCCTTTAAAAGATCCTATATCAGCTAAAACATACTCTTTGTTTGGTAATAATCTTTTCTTTATTTCTTCCGAAAAAATAACCGGCGTTTCATTATAAGCCTCTCTAGATGGTTTTAATTCAGACTCACCAGAAAAAACCTTAGAAGTGTTAATTCCCATTTCTTGAGGGGTTGTTTTTTTCAGATTATTTTCAAAAAATTTTTCCATATTATTTAGGTTTGTATAAGCTAAGTATATCATTGTGGTTATTAAAATTGCAAACCTCATTTTTACCCTTATATAACAGAAAAAACGAGCTTTTAGACTCGTCTTTTCCAAATGGGGTGGCCAAGCGCAAAAGTTGGAAAACTTTTTTAATGGAATATTTAGTAAATTAAAAGTCCAACATTACTGCTGGACTTTTGATTCTTTAGATTTTCTACTTAATAGCCACCACAAAATCTGTTTTATCAACAAAGCACTCTTCGTTTCTTTCGCCGTAATCAAGAGTGTTTTCCTTTTTGTTCCAATGCAGGTAAGGAACGTATTCACTACTCATACATCCACCAACAATTGTGCCAAGGAAATAGAAGTAAGCCGTTTCACCTTTTTCGTTTTCTTCCTTCATCTCCGAAGGAACTAAATTAATATTCTCAATAAGGAATAAGACAATATTTAAATTCGCTAATTTAATGTCCGGCCTTTTAAATGAAGATCTTTGCCAACGAAGTCTTTGGGGCTTAATTCCATTTGGAATAGCCTGATAATAAAGAAGGTTTTCTGGTTTAAACTCAAGCATGCCCAGTTGTTTATGTTCCGCAACATGATGAAGAGAGCCAACAACTGGAATCTGGTTGCAATCAATAACTTGTCCCATGATATATATAATTTTATGGTTAATATTTCAATGAACTGTGCCAAAATTATATCATATTAATACTATTTTGTCAATCAATTTATATTAATTAGTAATGACAAACCTCATTTTTACCCTTATATAACAGAAAAAACGAGCTTTTAGACTCGTCTTTTCCAAATGGGGTGCCTAGAGAGAATTGAACTCTCGATAACAGGACCACAACCTGCTGTGTTACCACTACACCATAGGCACCATTCTATTTTCTACAGAAAACGTACGCCCGGGGGGAATCGAACCCTCATAACCAGCTTAGAAGGCTGGTGTTCTATCCATTGAACTACGGGCGCTCACTAAAATTCTTGTCTTATATTAATAAAAATGCAGTTCCTTGTCAAATCTTGGTATTTGTTTTAACCCGCTGTCTAACTGCTTCAAACATTAGTAACGCAGCCGAAACAGAAACATTTAGCGAATCTATGCCCTTTTTCATCGGAATGATAATATTTTGATCAGCTACTTGGCGCCAAAACGGTGATAAACCATCCGCTTCTGAACCGAGAACAATCGCTGATTTTCCTGAAAAATCTACCTGCCAATATTCTTCACTAGCGTCTGTGGCGGTCGCAAATATCTTAATTTTATTTTTAATTAGCCATTTTTTAATATCTTCTCTGTCGGTTTTTATTACTGGAACCAAAAAAACCTTCCCCTCGCTGGCCCTAATAATATTAGGATTATAAATATCGGTTGGACAATTATCAAGAATGACAGCATTAACTCCAGCAGCATAGGCGGTTCTAATAATCGCCCCAATATTCCCAGGTTTTTCCACTGCTTCTAGTAATATAATTAACAGTTTATCGGTTATCTTAATAGAGCTCATGCTTTTTTCAGGAATTTTAGCAATCGCTAAATATCCATCAGGGTTTTCTTTATAGGCGAGTTTATGAAAAACTCTAGCTGAAACATTTATTGTTTTATTTTCTGGAAAATCAGCTAAAATATTTTTACCAACAAACAATTCTGAACAAATAATAAATTGTTCAATAATTATTCCAGCCTTTTGTGCTTCAATTATTTCTCGGGCACCATCAATTAAAAACCGCCCAGACTCATTTCTTTGGCGAGAATTCTTAAGCTTAGCCCATCCTTTTATTTTGATGTTATCTAAGCTATTTATAGTTTTATTCATAAATATTGTATAAATTTTGGGTTGACAAGACCAACTAATAACTAGGATAATGATATTGTAAATTAATTATAACAATAAAGTTTAACATATGCCTATTCCTCAATTAAATAACCGTCCCAAAGACTCCTGGCACAACCAAGTAGTAACCCCTTATTCAAGTCGCCACCGAAATTCAAAAAAAAGTAAACACCCTTGGAAAATAAAACTTTTTTTAACCCTCTTGGCTTTGGGTGTGGTTGGTTTTATATCTTTTATAATTTTCATGCTAATAATTTCCCGTGACCTACCAAATCCAAATCAATTAATTGAGCGTGAAATTAACCAGAGCACAAAAATTTATGATCGAACTGGTGAACATATTTTATATGAAATCCATGGTGATGAGAAAAGAACTTTAATCTCTTTAAGCGACTTGCCTGATTATGTAAAGCAGGCTCCTATTTCTATTGAAGATAAAAACTTCTACAACCATGGTGGATTTAGTTTGTGGGCCATGTTTAGAACGGCAATTACTAACACAATTTATAATCGTCGTGCCGGTGGTTCAACCCTTACCCAACAATTTATTAAAAATGCTGTTTTAACTCCTGAAAAAAAAATTATCAGAAAATTAAAAGAGATTGTTTTATCGTATCGCTTAGAACAAAAATTTTCTAAAGATGAAATTTTACAAATGTATTTAAACGAAATCCCTTATGGTTCTAACGCTTATGGTATTGAAGCGGCTAGTTTAAAATATTTTGGCAAAAATGCCAAAGATTTAACAATTGCTGAAGCGGCCTTATTGGCTGCCTTAATTCAAGCGCCTAGCCGGTACTCTCCTTATGGTCCGAATAAAGATTTGCTTCTAGGAAGAAAGGATTATGTTATTACCTTAATGCAAGAACAGGGTTATGTTTCTCAAGAAGAGGCTGATAATGCTAAAGCCCAAGAGATTATTTTTGCCGGACCAGAAACAAATATTACTGCTCCGCATTTTGTCATGTATATTAAAGAGTTGCTAGCAGAAAAGTATGGTGAAAAAATGGTGGAACAGGCAGGTTTAAAAATTTATACTACTCTTGATATCTATAAACAAAAAATAGCTGAAGATGTTATTAAAGAAAAAACGGAAAATTATCAAGAAAAGTATGGTGCTAATAACGCCGCCCTTGTTTCAATTGATCCAAAAACTGGGCAAGTTTTAGCCATGGTTGGTTCAAGAAATTATTTTAATGAAGAAATTGATGGCCAAGTAAATGTTTCTATAAGACCAAGACAACCAGGATCTTCAATGAAGCCTTTGGTTTATGCCTCCTTATTTGCTAAGGGATATGGTTCAGAAACAATTCTTTATGATGTTTCTACTAATTTTTCTAATGACCCAAATAATCCCTATACTCCAAAAAACTATAGCGGAAATGAGCTTGGTCCGGTAAGCATTCGAAAGGCTTTAGCTGGTTCCTTAAATATTCCAGCTGTAAAGGCTTTATATTTAGTTGGGGTAAACAATTTTATTGATCAGGCAGAAAAAATGGGATATACAACCCTTTACCCTCGTGAGCGTTTTGGTTTAGCTCTGGTTCTTGGTGGAGCTGAAGTTAAATTAATTGAACACGTTAACGCCTACAGCGCTTTTGCGCGCGATGGAATAATGAGTCCTGTTAATAGTATTTTAAAAATAGAAGATAAAGATGGAAATATAATTGAAGAATTTAAACCGGAAGAAAAAAAGGTTTTTGAATCACAGGTAGCCAGAATGATAAATAGTATTCTATCTGATAATGCGGCTCGATCTTATGTTTTCGGAGAAAGAAATAACCTGGTTTTAAACGGACGGCCAGCGGCTGCTAAAACAGGAACTACTAATGATTATCGCGATGCCTGGACGGTTGGTTATACGCCGTCAATTGTAACTGGTGTTTGGGTGGGAAACAGTAATAACGATAAAATGAAAGGGGTGGCCGATGGTAGTGTTTTAGCGGCCCCAATTTGGAATGCTTTTATGTCTCGAGTTCTAGGGGATACTCCAGTTGAAACTTTCAAGGCTCCTGATGAATATAAAACTGATAAAGAAATTTTAAATGGTAAAGTTCCTTCACAAACAGTAAGGATTGATTCAAGCACAGGTCAATTAGCAAATAGCTTTACTCCTTATGAATTAATTTCTGAATTAACTATTGAAGATCATCATTCAATCTTGTTTTATGTTGATAAAGATAATCCAACAGATTCTGTTCCAGAAAATCCAGAAAACGATCCTCAATTTTCTTTATGGGAAAATGCAGTCAAGGTTTGGGCGGAAAAGAATGCTAGTTCCTCTTTGTTATTATTAAAGGATTTTAACGATCTTCGTAAACCTGAAAACATTCCAACTATAAACATTGTTTCACCAAACAATGGTGACACAATCACTAATAATCAACTAGAAGTTATTGTTAAAGCAGAAGCTAATCGTAGCGTTTTTAGATTGGATTATTTTATAAATGGTGGCCTGTGGTCATCTGTTAATGAAAATCATGAACAATTTATTGCTGAACTCCCCCCTTTAAAAAATGGTTATCATCAATTAACGGTTAGAGCTTGTGATGATGTTGAAAATTGCGCAGAAGATAGTGTTGATTTTAATTTATTATTAAAAAATAATAATAATCCTAGTGGATTACCATCAGCAATAATAGAACATCCTTTATCTCTGAATAAGTTTACTAACAGTGATTTTCCTTTAGCTATTAGAATGAGGGTAAATAATTATCAAAATATTGCCAGATTATCTCTTTTTGCCACAAATAGTGAGAGGGGGGCCTCTTTAATATCTTCTGTGAACAAGGTTGGTGGTGATACTTTTGAATTTTATTGGAATTCGCCCCCGCCTATTGGATTTTATGATATTTATGCAGAAATAAAATCATGGAGCGGTGAAATAAACAAAAGTGAAGTAATTAAATTAGAGATATTTTAAATTAAATAATTTTTAGAGATCATAAAAACAGGACTAATCTCCTGTTTTTTGATAATGTTTTATTTTTTACTGCTTAATCGGCATAACAATATAGAGATAATCTTCTTGTTCGACTGGTTTAATTAAAAATGGGGTATTGTTATTTAAGACTTTTAAAGTCACCCTCTCGCTAGAAATATTATTTAAACCATCTAATAGATAGCGATAGTTTATAATAATTTCATTATCACCACCTTTGTTATCAGATTCAACTTCCGCTTGGCTTTCACCACTTGAGCCAGAGAAGGCAGAAATAACTAATTTATCTTTATGAAAAGAAACTGTAATATCATTAATTCCAGTTTTAGAAAATAATGATACCGCTTTAACCGCTCTGACCATTTCCTGTCTATCCACAGAGGCCTCTGTTTGGCTCTTGTTGGGGATTATCTGCTTGTACTCGGGGTAACGGCCATTTATTAATCTAGAGATCAAGGTAACTGAATCAAAGGCAAATAAAATTTGATTTTCTGATAAAGATATTTTTATATTATTATCACCATCAATTTCTTGATTCAAGTCTAGGCTATTAAAAATTCTTAATAACTCTTGAATTGTTTTAGATGGAACAATCGCTCTAACCTCTTCCCCTGTTTCCCCACCTTTAATATTCATAACGCGTTCTGCTAAACGATAGCTATCTGTAGCCGCTAAACTTAATTTATTTTCTGATAAAGAAAAAAGCACACCAGTTAGCTCCATTCTATTTTCACTATTTGAAACAGCAAAAACAACACTTGATAAGGCTTTTTTTAAAATATTAATATCACAAGTATATGATTTATCTTCTGAAATAGTTGGTATTAAAGGAAAGTCTTTAGCCTCCTCACCTTTTATTTTAGTTTTAAAATTCCCCGCTTCGACTTTTAATTCTCCGTCAACCTCTTCAACCTCAACTTTATCCCCAGTTGTTAATAAATTTACATATTCTGATATTAACTTAGAATCAACCGTAAACTCACCTTCTGATTCAATTTTTCCCCTTAAAGTATGCTTAACACCTATTTCTAAATTAGTACTAATTAATTCAATATTACCACCTTCCGCTTTAATTAAAATATTATTTAAAATTGGAAGGTTGATGTTTTTTGAAGTAGCATGCCCTACTATTCCTAACCCTCGTTTCAAATTTTCTTGTAGACTAATAAATTTCATATTTTTAATTTTTATAAAGGGGGTTATATTATATTATTAATTTAATATATTAAATCAATAATAATAATAAGGGAGTGGATAACTTTTAATTTTTTAATTATTTGATTAATTGTTTGATATTTTTTAAGATTTTCTTGTTAATATCTCTATGGGGTAAATGTGGTTTGTTTTTAAAAACCTGTTAAGAACTTTCAATAATGGTAAAGATATTAACAAGTTGTTAAAAATAATTAAGATAATTAGAACAGGATATTCACAGACTAGTCCACAAGTTAGTACGGTTGATTGAATAATTGGCGGATGGATTCTATCTCTTGACGGACTTTAGTATTCTCTAAATCTTTGATTTCGTTACAAATTTTATTATAGGCATGCATAGCAGTGGTGTGATCTCTACCACCTAATTCGTTGCCAATAGACGGGTAGGATGATCCAAGTTCTTCTCTAATGAGATAGATAGCAATTTGTCTGGGCCAAACTAATTCTTTTTTACGACTACCACCAATTAAATCTTTACTACTTATATTATAAAAACGCCCAACAATTTCAATAATATCACGAGGAGACATAGATCGGGACTTGATACTAGACATATAATCACCTAAAACCTCTTTTACACTCCTAATATTAGGTTCCATGCCTTTTAATTGGTGGAAAGCAATAACTTTATTCAAAGCCCCTTCTAATTCTCTGATATTATTTTGGACATGCTCAGCTATGTATATAAGGATGTCTTTATCTAAAGTAAGACCACGGTCTTGAGATTTTTTTTCCAAAATAACAACCTTAGTTTCAATGTCTGGTTTACCCACATCAGCCACCATTCCAGACTCAAAACGAGAAATTAAACGCTTTTCAATAGCAGGAATTGATTTTGGTGGACGATCAGAAGTTAAAACAATTTGTTTATCGTTTTGCTGAAGTTCATTAAAGGTATGAAAAAATTCTTCTTGAGTTCCATCCTTTCCGCCCATAAATTGAATATCGTCTATTAATAATAAATCAACGTTCCTATAAAGATTTTTAAATTCTTTAGCCTTACCACTAGTAACCGCTTGAATATAATTATTAGTAAACTTTTCGCTAGTAGTATAAAGAATTTTATCAGTTTTTTTTGCTACTTCGTTGCCGATCGCTTGCATTAAATGAGTTTTACCTAAACCAACCCCACCATAAATAAATAAAGGGTTATATGATTTACCTAGATTATTTACAATTGCTAAACAGGCAGCATGCGCTAATTCGTTACCTTTACCAACAACAAAATTTTCAAAAACATATTTGGGATTAAGACCGAATCGATTAGAATTAACGATTGTTGATACAGGAGAATTATTGATTGTTTGGGTAAATTTTTTAATTACCACCTCTTCATTATTATTGTTTTTTTCACCTTCTTTTTCTGGTGCGCCAATTTGGAATGCTGAAAAATTTTTTTTCAACTCTATTTTATAAATAATTTCTTT
Source organism: uncultured Gammaproteobacteria bacterium (assembly GCA_964652745.1). Taxonomy (GTDB): domain Bacteria; phylum Patescibacteriota; class Patescibacteriia; order Patescibacteriales; family UBA12465; genus UBA12465. The sequence continues at coordinate 14,738 of CAZZBQ010000008.1, read as the reverse complement.
TATGTCTTGTTTGGTTACGCTTTGTAAAGCGCTGATAATATTTTTATGATATTTTTCTTCTAACCACTTTTTAACAAAAGCATTAGGAACACAAATAACCACCCTTCCATCTTCAAAAGAGGATATAAAAGTGTCTTTGAACCAAGTTATAAAATTAGCCCTCGACAAATTAATTTCTATTTCGCCAAGTACGGCCTGCCAGACTTGTTCATTATTCATAAGTTAAGAGTTTTATCCGTTATTAGCTGCGCTCTTTGGATAAGATGCTACTACCCATTATATTAAATAAGGGAGTTTTCCACAAGGTAGTTATCTGTTTAAAAGATGTTAATAATAAGTGAGTATTAGTTTTTTTAGTCAAGATTGACTCTATAAAATAAAAATGTTATGGTATTAAAACCACTAAATAATTAGAAGTTATGCCAAAAAGAACCTATCAGCCGAACAAGGTGAGAGCCAAGAAAAAGCACGGATTCCTTAATAGAATGGAAACCAAGAGCGGACGCGACGTTTTAAAGAGACGGCGTGATAAAGGCAGGGAAATACTGTCTAAATAAGCAGCTCAGGCGTATAAATGCTGAAGAAACAAAACAGAATAAGCAATAAGAAAGATTTTGACCGGGCCTTTAAAGCCGGGCAGTCTTTTTATGGGAAAATAATCGGGCTTAAAATAGTTGCTAATGATTTAACCAATAATCGATTTGGTATTATAGTTAGTGCTAAAGTAAACAAAAAAGCTGTTGAAAGAAATAGATTAAGAAGAATTATCCGAGAAAAAGTAAAAGAGATATTAAATGAATTGGTTGTAGGAAAAGATTTTGTTTTTATTGTTCGTCCAGAAGCAAACAAACTTGAACCTAAAGAAATTAGGCTAATAATAGATAATTTGTTCATTAAAGCTGGTTTAATTAATAAACCTAAAATTAAAATATAATGAATTTTTTGTTTAATATTCCAAAAAAAATATTAGTAGTTTTGATTAACTTTTATCAAAAAACCCTTTCATTTGATCACGGCCCCTTAAAAGTGTTTTATCCTTATGGGTTTTGTCGTTTTACCCCTACCTGTTCACAATACGGAAAGGAGGCGATAGAAAAATACGGAGTTATTAAAGGAGGTTTATTAACAACTTGGCGAATAGCCAGGTGTAACCCCTGGAATAAAGGCGGACACGATCCAGTTAAATAAAAAGTATAATATTAAATAGTAAAATATGGGAAACATTTTTACAACCTTCTTTTTTCAACCGATTTTGAATTTACTGATTTTTTTGTATAACGTTATTCCTTTTAATGATTTTGGAGTAGCGATTATCTTAATGACCATTATTATTAAGTTAATTTTTTGGCCACTTGGTAGAAAAGCTATTAAATCTCAAAAAGCACTACAAGACTTGCAGCCTAAAATTGATGAAATAAAGAAAAAGTATGCCGATGATAAAACTGGCTCTAGCCAGGCTATCATGGCACTCTATAAAGAAAATAAAGTTAATCCTTTTTCTTCTTGTCTGCCATTACTTATCCAACTTCCTTTTCTTTGGGCAGTTTATCGCATTTTTAGAGCCGGTATTCAAAATAATTTAGAATTAGTTTATTCTTTTATTGATCGTCCAGAAGTAATTAATACTATTTCTTTTGGTTTTGTTGATTTAGCAGAAAAAAATATTTATCTTGCGGTTTTAGCAGGCGCTGCCCAATTTTGGCAGGCAAAAATGATGAGCACTAAACGACCTCCGATTAAAACAGAGGGAGCAAAAGATGAAAACATGATGGCAATTATGAACAAACAGATGCTTTATATTATGCCAGTTATGACTGTGTTCATTGGTCTCTCTTTGCCAGGCGGATTAACTTTGTATTGGTTTATAATTACTTTATTAACAGCCTTACAGCAACTTACAACATTCAAAAATAGCAACAAGGTACCAGGGGTAATTGAAGGTGAGGTTGTTGGTAAATAATAATTAAGAGCTAAATATAAAAAACAACCAAATTTATTGGTTGTTTTTTTATAAGAAATTTTAATTTAGAGGAGTGCTGGAAGCGGTTATATCTGATTCGGATTGAGCACTTTCATCTGTAGAAGTTTCTTCAGGAAGAGCTTTCCCAACTAAACACACTTCTTGCCAGGGAACATAGTGAGAACGAAAACGAACTTCTTGGCGAGGGGTGGTTGTTGCGCCCTCAGGATAAGTAACAATATAATCAAAGTAGGCATCAGCACCATTATGGGCACTCTCAGTACATTTTTTTTCTCCCGGTTTTAAATCTTCAGTTTCAATTGTTTTTGTGGCCGGCGGCTTAACAATATTATATATAACAGGTTCGGTTGTGGTTGCCTCTCTACCATCTTTAGTCCCCCAGAAGTCAAAATAAATATCATTTCCTTCAATTCTAGCCTGTATTAATATGTAGTTTTTGGTATCGTTTAAAAATTTAATATCTGGCCACGGATCATAAACAGCAGCGTCTGTTCCAGCTGGTTCATAATAACTTACTCGGTAAGAATGATTTCTTCTTTCCGTAATTGGCAACCCAGAAGATAAAGCAGAACGAAAGATAGTAGTAGCTACTTGGCAAAGGCCGCCGCCATATTCAGGGATAGTTTTGTTTCCCTTAATTACCAATTCCGGGAGATATCCAGACGCAGAATCTATTTCGCCTAAAGTCGCTACCAAGGAAAATTCTTGGCCAGGTTCAATTAATAATCCATGAACAGCATCAGCGCCAATTTTAATATTATGACGACGATTAACCGGAGAGCCGGCAAAATTTGAATGACCAGTACCAATAAGTTCTTTTATTTTGAAATTATTTTCTACCTCTAAATCGTCAACCCGGATTTCTTTGATGGCTAACGTAGTTGAAGATTGTAAGGAGGATAATGAATTTACAATATTAACTGTACTAATCTCTAAATCTATTTCACGTCCATTTTCACCAGTTCGCCAACTCGAGACCTTACCGCTATCAGTAATTTCAAATCTTGGCAAAACAACATCTTGATTTATTTTTGGGGCAACCGCTTCTTCTAGATAAGCCCGAACTTTATCCTGATTAACAGATAAAGTAAGGCCGCTGCTTATTTTAGCTGGTGTTATCCAAGTAATAATATTTGAACTAGGTATTTTAAAAGATAAAGTTTCTTTTTTTCCTGAAGAGTAATCATCAAACATTAAAGAAAATGTTCCGATATTTAAAATTTCTTGGACCTGAGCACGTAATGGTTCTAAATCAGCCTGCTTAACATCTGGATACTTTGATTTAGTTCTGATATTAATTGCGCTTGAGTCAATATTAACTAGTCGTTGTTCAAATTCTTTAACAACTTCAGAAAAATCGATTTCTTTACCAATTTTTTCAGTGTTATTTATTAGGATTTTATTGTCTTCGTCTAGAGAAAAATAAGCAGGCTCGGGTGAAATATTTATTTCATTAAAAGATTCGTTTAACCATTTTTCTAAAATTTCAGGCGAGTAGTCTACTAGAAGATATACGTTTTTATTTTTATTTTTTGTTAGCTTGCCAATAAAATAATTAGTAAAATCAGACCAATCATTAGCAATTAAACCGTCTACTGTCTTTTCATTATTATAATGAACTGAGTCGGTATAAAATAAACTTAACTCAGGGATGTCTGGGCTTAAAGACTCGGCTTTTAGCGGAAAAAAGACAGACTTTTCTCCATATTTAAATTCTACGCCATACAACTTAAACTCAGCCTCGGCTAAAGAAAGTGTTTCTAGGGCTTCACCTTTAGTTTGCCCACTTAAATCAAGTGTTCCTAAAAAAGTGTTGTTAGCAATTCGCCCTTTGTGGGCGCTTGCCCAAGCTAGATAGGATATAAAAAAAATAACCAACAGTATCACCACTGTTGATGAGATGGAGATTATAGCTATTTTCTGCTTCTTATTCATAAATATTAAACGAATCAGTCTTTTGTCTTAATTTCTATTTGTTCAGGTAGAGATTTTTTTAGAGTTACAGTAAGAACACCATTTTCTATTTCTGCTTCTACTTTTTTTGGGTCTACCTCGGCTGGTAAAATAATGGAACGAGAAAATGGACCCCAGTAGCATTCCCTAAATAAGTAGTTTTCTAGGGGGATATTTTCAATCGGTTCACGCTTTCCTTTTATAGTCAACATATCATTATGCAAAGATATTTTGATGTTTTCTGAAAGAGCGCCGGCGATAGTTGATTTAATAACAATTTTTTCTTCGTCATGAAAAACATCAATAGCCAATTGACCTTCTTCAGAATTCTGTTCATCTTCAATCCAAGCACTTATAGTTGACTCGTCTTCCTGAATAATGTTTTTATTTTTTTTACTAAACAGCATAGAAATTTTATTTATCTACTATATAATTTACCAATTTTTAAATAAAATGTAAACAGCAAAAAATCACCCCCTAGAGGTGATTTTTATAGTGGGCCCGTGCAGACTCGAACTGCAGACCTCTACGATGTCAACGTAGCGCTCTAACCAACTGAGCTACGAGCCCTTTATTTTTGGTGCGCCTAGATGGACTTGAACCATCGACCCCCGCTTTATAAGAGCGGTGCTCTAACCACCTGAGCTATAGGCGCAATCGGCACACGGTCAATTTCGTTTATGTTATATCATTATAATTTTATTTTATCAAGCTCTCGGCTGATATGCTCAATTGTTTCTGATAGGGCTCTTTCTAATGATATATTAGCTATTGCCTTGGCGTATTCACGATTCCCCTGAGGAGCATACGAACCGATTATTTTAACAGCATCTAAACCATTAAAAGAAAAAGAAAATATTTTTACAGTTGAATCATTGTCCTCGGTTACGATTAATAAATTTTTTGTATTAGGTAAATTAGCAATTAGTTCTTCAGCAACGTCTTTAATAGTTGATTCATGGTTATTTTCTATATTATCACCACGCCTTAAGAAAGACCAGGCTAATTTTCGGTCGGTATCTAGTTTTAAATTATTTAATATTTTACCCCAAAGCTTTAAATCAGAAATTTTACGCTGTCTGTAAACTTGGTTAATTATTTCTTCTCGTCTGGCGCCAAGGCGGATCAATTCTGAAGTTGCCAACAAAGCTTCTGGTGTTAGGTTGCCTGTTTTAAAGTTTTTAGTTTTTAAAATTATACCAGCCAGCAAGATGGTGGCGATATTTTCATCTAACAGCAAGTTATCTCGTGATTTAATTAGTTTATAAATTGATTCAGAAATAGCCACACTTCCTAAATCAATCAAGTTGATTTGGCCAAACTCCTCGTTAGCCGCTCGGCAAGAGATATTAATTATTGGCGTCTTATAGAAAAATTCAATGTTTTTATCATAAATTTCCCCTAAAGATTCTAAGTCGTCAGCACCTAGTGAAATAATTAAATCATATTTAAATTCACCCGCCTTAAAACTAATATCCTTGGTTTCAAACCAACCATCTTCTGGGGAAATAATGAAATTTAGTTGATTATTTTCAACAACATATTTGATTTGACTAACCTTAGTTTGGCTTATATCTAAAGACACAATAAAGCGTCTTAAATGTTCTATTTTATCCTTTATTTCTAAATAGCCTGGTAAAAACGACAGATTATTAGTATTTTGTCCAGAGTTAGTAGCTACTATTTCTACAGGTTTTCCTAATTTTTTTAAGATTAGAAATAAAGCTAGGCTAGCAGAGACAGAGTCCGCCTCCCAATCCATAGGAAAAACCACTAAAATTGATTTAGCCTGGTCTATTTGTCTAAAGATTTGTTCGTTCATGTTTAACATTGGCAATTTTTAATTGAGTAGAAGTTAACTAATAAATATATAATGATTTTATAGCTCAGTCAAGCTATTTTTAGTTTGACTTGCGCCTGTTTTTTTGGTAATTTTAAAGTATGAAAAAAGAATTATCTAGAGCTTATTCTCCTCAGGAAAATGAGGTTAGAATTTATGAAAAGTGGGAGAAATCCGGGTACTTTAACCCGGATAATTTAAACTTGCCGGTTGGCGCTGCCAGCTATACGATTGTTCTGCCACCTCCAAACATTACCGCAAAACTTCATCTTGGTCATTCGGCCATGTTAGCCATTGAAGATTTGTTAATTAGATATAAGCGCTTAGGTGGTTATAGGGCTTTATGGTTACCAGGTACAGATCATGCTGCCATCGCTACTCAAAATGTAGTTGAAAAGAAAATTTTGAAGGAAACAGGGCTCACTCGTCACGATTTAGGAAGAGAAAAATTATTAGACGAGGTTTGGAAATTTTTAAAAACCACACAATCAGAAATTTTAAATCAAACCAAGAGCATGGGTGCCTCTTTAGATTGGTCGCGTTTTGCTTTTACTTTAGATGACGACCGACAAATAGCGGTTAAACGCATGTTTAAGGAAATGTATGATGAGGGTGCTATTTATAGAGGAGAAAGAATGGTTAATTGGTGTCCTCGTTGTCACTCAACCCTAGCAGATGATGAAGTAGAATATCAAGAGGAGAAGGCAAAACTTTATTGGATTAAGTATGGACCATTTGTTTTAGCAACTTCTAGACCAGAAACAAAATTAGGTGATACTGCCGTGGCAGTTCATCCCGATGACCCCCGTTATCAGTCTTTTGTTGGCCAAGAATTAGAAATTGATGGTGTTTTAGGAAAGTTTAAGGTTAAGGTTGTGGCTGATACGTCAGTTGATATGGAATTTGGTTCTGGTGCGATTAAGGTTACTCCTTCACATAGTTTTGTAGATAGCGAAATTGCTGTTCGGCACGGCATTGTTGGTAAAAAAATTATTAACGAAGACGGTCGGATGATGGAAAATTGTGGTAAGTATGCTGGGCTTACTACCGCCGAGGCAAGAGAAGCGATTGTTAAAGATATGGAGGAAATGAATCTCATGGATCATATTGATAACGACTATATTCATAATTCGGCTCGCTGTTATCGTTGTAACTCCGTGATTGAACCATTACCCTCCAAACAATGGTTTGTGGCAGTTGATAATAAAATTGCTCGTTTAGGAAATAAATCTTTAAAAGAAGTAGCAATTGAGGCGGGAGAATTAGGAAAGATTTCTTTTGTTCCAGAAAGATTTAAAAAACGCTATTTGGACTGGATGGCTAATTTACATGATTGGTGTATTTCTCGTCAGATTTGGTTTGGGCATCAAATCCCTGTTTGGTATAAGGGTGAGGAAATTTATTGCGGGACAGAAGCACCAACCGGTGACGGCTGGATACAAGATGTTGATACGCTAGATACATGGTTTTCTTCTGGTATGTGGACGTTCTCAACTTTAGGTTGGCCAGCTAATTACAAATCTGGCAAAAAGTCTGGTGATTTAGCAAGGTTTCATCCCACTCAAGTTTTAGAAACTGGTTATGAAATTATTACGCTTTGGGTTTCTAGAATGATTATGATGTCTTTGTTTGCGGTTGGCGAAATTCCTTTTTCAACTGTTTATTTACATGGCATGGTTTTGGATAAAGAGGGCAAGAAAATGTCTAAATCCAAGGGCAACGGCATTGATCCTTTAGAGATGGTAAATCAATTTGGTGCTGATGCTGTTCGTTTGTCTCTATTAATGGGGCTAACTCCGGGAAATGACACTCGTTTTAGTATTGATAAAATTGAGGCAAAGCGCAATTTTGTTAATAAGTTGTGGAACATTGCTCGTTTTATCTTAAGTTCTTTGCCAGAAGAAACCAATTTTAATATTAAAACAGAAGAAGTTCCGGTTGCTAAAACAATGTCGGACACCTGGATTTTAAATAGTTGGCAGCAAACCATTTCCGAGGTTACCAAAAATTTAGAAGAAATGAATTTTTCAGCTGCCGCTGATAATTTAAATGAGTTTACTTGGAACAAGTTAGCCGATTGGTATTTAGAAGCAGCCAAAATTGAAAAGGATAAAAATGAAATTCTTATTTATTTATTAGAAAACATTTTAATTGCTTGGCATCCATTCTTGCCATTTGTGACAGAAACTATTTGGGAAAGCTTCAAAGAAGATTTATTAATGGTGGCTAAGTGGCCGAATCTAAATCAGTATGACAAGAAGCAGGAGCTTAAAGATAATTTTTCAGAAATTCAGAATGTTATTGTCGCTATTAGAAATGCGAGAAGTGAAAATAAAATTGAGCCTGCTAAAAAACTGCAAGCTATTATTTTTGGCCATAGTTTAACCAATGATTTAAAAGCTAACGAAGCTTTGATTAAGGGCATGAAAACTGGTTTAGAGTCTTTAGAAATTAAAGAATCGGGCGAAAAGTTAAGTGGTGCGATTGCTGTTATTATTGGTGAAATAGAAATATATTTACTGGGCGCAATCGATGCTGGAAAAGAAAAAAATAGATTAGTTAAAGAGCAAATCTTGCTAGAAAAATTAGTAGCCGCACAAGAAAGCAAGCTAGCTAATAAAGAGTTTATTGAACGCGCACCAGCAAAAATTGTTGATGTAGAAAAAAATAAATTAGAATCATATAAGTTGGATTTAGAAAAGATACTACAAGCAATTAACAAATTATGACCTTAAAAAGCTATTTATTAGTCATGTCTGTCTTAACGGCGGTCTGTTGGGGCATCTTCTTCTTTGTGGCCGGCATGATTGATCCATTTACTACCAACTGGCTTGGCTTTATTTTATTTTATGCTTCTTTATTTTTAGCTTTAAGCGGTTTAGCAGCATTAGTTGGTTTTTTATTTCGCTTTGTTGTTTTAAAAAAGGACTTAGCTTTTCAGGCAGTTAAAGTTGCTTTTCGCCAGTCTTTTCTCTTTTCTTTGTTTTTAATTGCCGCCCTGTTTCTAAAGGCCGGAAATCTACTAAATTGGCTGAATACAATTTTATTAATAATAGCCTTTGCTATTTTAGAGCTGTTTCTTACAAGTTATAAGAAAAATCGTTAGATAAAAAAATATGAAAGATAGATTACAAGCGATTAAGGCTGAAGTGCTAGCGCGCCTTAGGGATGTTAAGAACATAGACAGTCTGCGTGAAATAGAACTTAAATATTTATCACGTAAAGGGGAATTAAGTTCTCTGTTGCGCGGACTCAAAGATTTAAGCTTGGATTTGAAAAAAGATGTTGGCGAGTTGGCTAATAGCATAAAGATTGAATTAGAGGAGAAATTTGTAGCTACTAAGAATGCAGTTCTTGCAGCCGCTAAACCTGAAACTGAAGTTGATATTACTTTGCCAGGGACCAGGTGCAAAACTGGTCACTTAAATCCGATTACCATTATCCAGCGCGAAATTGAAGATATTTTTTCTTCACTAGGATTTATGATTATTGACGGCCCTGAGTTAGAAAGCGATTATTTTAATTTTACTGCGCTTAATATGCCGCCTTTTCATCCCGCTAGAGATATGCAGGATACTTTTTATGTAATTGCCCCAGGAGAGGATAAAGTTGAGCCAGATTTAGTAATGAGAACACATACTTCACCTGTTCAAATTAGAGCAATGCGTCGCTTCGGTGCACCGCTTAAAGCAATTATTCCCGGACGATGTTTTCGCAATGAAGCAACCGATGCTAGGCACGAACATACATTTTATCAATTCGAAGGCTTAATTGTTGGCCAAGATATTAGTTTTGCTAACCTCAAAAGCATTTTGGAATTGGTTGGTCAAAAATTATTTGGCCCAGAAACAAAATTAAGAATGCGCCCCAAACTTTACCCTTTTGTTGAGCCGGGTAATAATGGAGAATATACCTGTTTTTTGTGTGGTGGCAAGGGTTGTCGTGTCTGTAAAAATACTGGTTGGCTGGAAATAGTTGGCGCAGGGTTAATTCATCCCGAGGTTTTAAAAGCTGGGGGCATTGATCCGGAAAAATATTCTGGACTAGCCTTTGGTTTTGGTCTAACACGTTTAGCGATGCTTAAGTATGGCATAACAGATGTCCGATTATTCAATAGCGGAGATTTGAAATTTATTGAACAGTTCTAAAAATATGTATATTTCTTATAATTGGTTGCAGGAGTTTGTAAAACTTTCTTCCAAAGTTTCTCCGCAAGATATTGCTACCCACTTGACTGATCACACGGTTGAAGTGGAGTCTTTTTTTAGCCAGGCGGAAAGGTTTCATAAGGTGGTAGTGGGAAAGGTTTTAGAAGTTGGCAAACATCCTAATGCTGATCGTTTGCGTATAACTACGGTTGATATAAAGTCAACAAAACTTCATATTGTTTGTGGCGCGCCTAATGTTGCTCCTAATCAATTAGTAGCCGTTGCTTTAGAGGGCGCATTTTTGCCAAATGGTTTAGAAATAAAGAAAAGCGATATTAGAGGAGAAACTTCTGAGGGCATGATTTGTGCTGAAGATGAATTAGGGTTAGGCGATGACCATGAGGGTATTATGGTTTTAGATAAGCGAGCCAAAATTGGTCAGCCGTTTGCTGAATATTTAAAATTAACGGATATAGTATTTGAGGTTGATAATAAATCCTTGTCTAATAGGCCGGACTTACTTAGCCACTATGGAATTGCCCGAGAGCTGTCTGTTATTTTTGATGCTAAGTTAAAGCCTTATGAAAAAATAATTGGCGAGAGAGTAGAGGTTGCTAGTGAAAAAGCAGGAAAGTTGGAGGTTGAAGTAATTGCGAAAGAGGCCTGCCCTCGTTATTTAGCAATTAAAGTAAATAATTTAAAAATTAAAGAGTCCCCTGCTTGGGTTCAAGAAAGATTACTAGCAGCGGGGCAAAGACCAATTAACAATATTGTTGACTTAACTAATTATGTAATGCTGGAATGCGGCCAACCGCTACATGCCTTTGACGCCGATAAGGTTAAAAAAATATCAGTGCGCTTTGCTAATAAAGGAGAAACAATCGAAACTTTAGATGGTAAGGAGAGACAGCTTACTACGGAACAATTAGTTATTACTGACGGACGAAATCCGATTGCTTTAGCGGGAATTATTGGTGGCAGCAATAGCGAGATTGATGATAATACGGTAAATATTATTTTAGAAGCTGCTAATTTTCGTGCAGACATTATTAGGCGGTCGTCTCAAAAATTAGGTTTACGCACAGAAGCTTCTACAAGATTTGAAAAATCACTAGACCCATCTTTAGCCGAAGAGGCTTTATTCCGTTTCCTATCTTTGCTAAAAAAGGATTGTCCTGGTATGAAGATTGCTAGTCATCTAATAGATTTGGGCGGTAATCCGATGCCACTTGCACCAATACAACTTAATTTTAATTGGCTTGCGACGAAGATTGGCCAAGATATACCTAAGGATCAAGTGGCAAATATTTTAACAAGATTAGGATTTAAAATAACAAAACATAAAGATTATCTAGATGTTATTATTCCTTCTTGGCGCGCAACTAAGGATATAAAAAACAGAGAAGATTTAGTTGAAGAAGTTTTACGTATCTACGGTTATGATAATATTGTCTCGTCACTACCTACCGAAAAATTAATGGTTCCAGAAAAAAATAAAGAAAGATATTTAGAAAGAAAAACTAAAGACGTACTTGCGCTAAAGTTTGGTTTGAATGAAGTTTACAACTACTCTTTTGTTGGTGAAGAGCAGTTAAAAAAATTAAATATTGATTTTTTTAATCATCTTCGAATAATAAATCCTCTTTCTGAAATTAATGGGTTGCTTCGTCAATCTTTAGTGGCCGGACTAGTTGGTAATATTAAAATAAATCAAGCTAAGAGTGATAATCTAGGGTTTTTTGAAATAGGCAGCATCTTTTTTAATGCACCAGGTGATATTAGTCGAACTAATGCTGATGATTCTGAGCGCCTGCCTTATCAGGAAAAAAAAATAGGGATAGCTTTATCTAATAATACTCATGATGTATTTTTGGATATTAAAGGAGTTATTACTGGTTTGATTCAAGAGGTTATAAATCATAGAATATCTGTTAATTTTTTAGCTACAGAAACTATTCCTGGCTGGGCTGATAAAAATATTTGCGCACAAATTGTGGTGGGTGATGCGGTTTTAGGAGTTGTGGCTAAACTAAGCAACGAAGCAAGTGATAATGTTAATTTAAAATTAAAAACAGCTTTAGCGGAAATAAGCTTGAGCGGACTCTCTCGTCTTAGTGCAGTTTATTCTGTGGCTAATTTTAAGGAAGCGTCTCGTTTCCCAGCTGCGATGCGAGACATCTGCGTTGTTATTTCAGAAAAAATATTGTATAATGATCTTAGAGAAGAAATTTTTTCTTTCCACCCCGCCATTAAAGAGGTTGAGTTGTTTGATGTTTATCGTGGTGATAAATTAAATAAAGGTGAAAAAAGTTTAGCTTTTCATCTTACCTATCAAGCTGACGATAAAACAATGACTTCTGCTGAGACCGATGAAATTCAAGAAGGCTTAATTAAGAGATTAGCAGAAAAATTTGAAGCGCGGTTAAGGGGGTTTTAATTATTTTTAAAAGATATGTTTACTACTTCGGGAGATATTTTAAATTTAGTGATTGCAGCCTGTGTTGCTATCTTAACCGTCTTTTTGTCAATCGCTATATATTATTTTATTTCTAGTGCTCATAAAATACATAAGCTTATTAGTTTAGCGGAAAGAGGAATCGTTAAAGCTGATGAATTAATTTCTTTGATAAGAGATAAAGTAAAAAACAGTTCAGTTTATTTAACACTGTTTGCCGAGATTGCTAAACAGGTTGTAGCTTATGCTAGAAATAGAGAGTGGGGTAAAAAATCTACTGGTAAAAAGAAATAAATAGTTTATAAACAAAAAAGCGCGGTTATCCGCGTTTTTTTGTTTGTTTAAGATTGGTTTTTACTTATGACAATTACGGTTGCTGCATTTTTCTTTATCAGATTTATCAAGAATCATTAAAGCTCCGCATTTGGGACAAGTTTTTCCGGTTGGTTCTCCTTGGTAAGCATTTTTACACTGGGGATAATTACTGCAAGCGTAGAAGGTGCCGCGTCTACTAAATTTTTTAACGATTTCTCCTTGCTGACAAATTGGACAAGTAACTGTAGTGGTTCCTGGCTTTTGAATATTTTTAATATTCTTACATTTTGGATAGCCTGAACAAGCTAAAAATGGTCCATACTTCCCTACTCTAACCTTCATTAGTGAGCCGCATTTTTCACAAGTTTCACCAGCATGTTCTTTTTCTAATTCTAGAATTTTTGGATCTTTAGTTTTTTCTTCAGCGACTCCGCCTTGGGCATCTAGCTTTTTAATATTACGACAATCAGGAAAAGCGCTGCAGGCTAAGAATTTTCCGTAGCGTCCAGTTTTAATCAACATAATTGCGCCACATTTATCACACTTTTCTTCAGATTTTTCAATAGGCATAATCTCTTCTTTATTTATTTCTTGATATTTCTTTTCTAAGTTTTCACTAAAGTCTTGGTAGAAATCGGAAATTACTGGGCGCCATTCTTTCTGGCCGCTAGAAATTAAATCCAAATCATCTTCTAGTTGTGCTGTAAACTTGTAGTCAACGATTTTTGGAAAGTGGTTACTTAATAAATCGATCACCACAAAAGATATTTCTGTTGGTTTTAGGCGTTTATTATCATCTCTTTCTACGTAGTTGCGCGCAATAATTGTGGCAATAGTTGGGGCATAGGTTGAAGGGCGACCAACGCCATACTTTTCCATTTCTTTAACTAAACCAGCATCAGAATAACGAGCCGGAGGAACGGTTTCATGTTTTTCAGCCAGAATTTCTTCAAGGTTAAGCTTGGCCCCATCTTCTAAAATTGGAAGTTCTTGTTCTTTAGTTTTTTCTGGCCAAATTGACAAATAACCAGGGAAAGAAATAATCTGTCCATTAGCCCGCAAGATATAATCATATTCGCTGTTTTTTGCTGATATATTGATGCTAGTAGCAGCTAATTTAGCCGAGGTTGCTTGGCTAGCTACAGCGCGCTGCCAAATTAAGCGATATAATTTAGCTTCAGAAGACTCTAGAGTTTTAGCAGCTTCATCAGGAGCGTTCTCTGCTTCGGTCGGCCTAATAGCCTCATGAGCCTCCTGGGCATTTTTACTTTTATTCTTAAATGATTTGCCGCCAGTGGCAAATTCTTTGCCAAGATTTTTTATAATCCAATCGTTAGCGGCAGAAACAAATTTAGCTGATAGATTTAAGGAGTCAGTACGCATGTAAGTAATAAAGCCTTTTTCATAAAGCTTTTGGGCGACTGTCATGGTTTGTTTAGCGCTGTATCCGAGATGTCGGTTAGCGGCTTGTTGCAAGGTTGAAGTAGTAAACGGGGCTAAGGGTGATTTTTCTACTTTCTTTTTTTCTGTATTTAAAACCGTGTAAGCACATGTTTGCAAAGCCTCTTTTATTTCCGTTGCTTCTTTTTCTTTTAAATCTAATTTACCAATAGATTTATCTTTAATTTTAACTAGAGCGGCGCGGAATACCTCTTTTTTTTCAGTAGCTAAATCAGTAGCAATTGACCAATACTCTTCCGAATTAAAAGCGCGTATTTCTTTTTCGCGTTCAACAATTAATCTTGTAGCCACACTTTGAACACGACCAGCTGATAATCCTTTAGCAACCTTCTTCCATAAGAAAGGTGATAACTTGTAGCCAACTAAGCGGTCAAGAATGCGACGAGCTTGCTGAGAATCAACCATTGCTTGGTCTATTTGTCTAGGATGAGCCAAGGCTTCAATAATGGCATCTTTAGTAATTTCATGAAAAACAATGCGCTGAGTGGTTTCGGTATTTGCTTTTAAAGCTTTTGCTAAATGCCAAGCGATTGCTTCTCCTTCACGGTCTTCATCAGAAGCGAGAATGATATTTTTTGCTTTTGC